>JAILAI010000228.1 GCA_024681705.1 Prevotella sp. | reverse complement strand
TATGGAGAACAACGAGAAGATCCAGATCGAGTATATCGAGCCAAAGATTCCTTATCGTGAGACTATCACTAAGATGGCCCGTGCCGATTATCGTCATAAGAAACAGTCGGGTGGTGCCGGACAGTTTGGTGAGGTACACCTCATCGTTGAGCCCTATGCAGAAGGCATGCCCGACCCGACGGTTTATAAGTTCGGTGGTCAGGAGTTCCGCATGAACATCAAGAGCAAGCAGGAAATCGACCTCGAGTGGGGTGGCAAGCTCGTATTCATGAACTCTGTGGTTGGTGGTGCTATCGACGCCCGCTTCATGCCCGCCATCTTGAAGGGTGTGCAGGAGCGTATGGAGCAGGGACCGCTCACCGGTTCGTATGCCCGTGACGTTCGCGTCATCGTCTACGACGGAAAGATGCACCCGGTGGACTCTAACGAACTTTCGTTCATGCTGGCTGCCCGTAACGCCTTCAGCGCTGCCTTCCGTGAGGCAGGACCAAAGGTCCTCGAGCCTATCTATGATCTGGAAGTGTTCGTTCCCTCTGACTACATGGGCGACGTGATGAGCGACCTGCAGGGACGCCGCGCTCTCATCATGGGTATGGATAGTGAGGCTGGCTATCAGAAGCTGTCGGCAAAGATTCCTCTGAAGGAACTCTCCAGCTATAGCATCGCTCTGAGTTCGCTGACCGGCGGCCGCGCTTCGTTCACCACGAAGTTTGCTAGCTACGAACTCGTTCCGACCGACATTCAGAACCAGCTCATCAAGGAGCACGAGGCTGAATTGAAGGACGAAGATTAATCATCACAGACAGACAAATAGGGACGTGCAGACAGTGCTACGTCCCTATTTTCTTTATCATTCATCAGTATGCCCATGGACAACTATTTCCCAAACTACGGTGGCTATCCGCCGCCAAGCAAAGAGAAGAAGGGCTGTCGCATTGCCCTTGCTGTAGTGGGCTGGCTACTTATTGTTGCCGGTGTCTTGGTTATTGGATTCTCCGTACTCCTGAGTTATGAGGGCGACGTGGCCCAAAAGGACCGCGAGAAAGCCTCCAAGGAGTATTATGAGAAGTATGGCGACTACTTAGAATTGCCCGATTCCATCTCTGTCAGCGATACCACCGAGGCTGCACTACAAGCCATCGCCGAGCGCGACTCGCTGCTGGATACCATCCCGCCTCCACCGCCCGTCGGTTTCAACATTGCTGCTGCCTTCGGACTGTTCTTCATCTTCATTGCTCTGATTCCGATTGTCATAGGCTGCGTCCTGATATTTGTAGCCTATAGGATGAAAAAGAAATGAAAGGTCAAAAGCAAAAAAGAGGGTGTGTCAAAATGCAAAGATATGAATTGCCAACTTACTATCTGTAAGTACCCTGCTCAAAAACGACAAAGAAAAGACTTTGAGCAGGGAAGAACCCCGAAGGGGTGACAAGACCACAGGCAGGGGTGGAGCGAAGCGGAACCCCTGATAGCGACAACACAGAAACAGTAGCGCCGAAGGTGCGACACAATACGAATACCACACCATTTCATGGTCTAAGGGGGCTTGTCAAGTGACAAAAGTCGAAAATATGGAGCTAAAAATATGTTTAACGGACAGTAATAATAGAAATTGAGATGTATATTGTATTTTCTTATCTAAAAAAGGTTTTTCTTTGAAAACTCAATACTACCGCTCTCCATAATCTAAATCGTTGCTTTGTATGAGTAAAATCGTCGCTTTCAATGTGCGAAATTGTTGCTTTTGAATGTCTAAAGTGGCGAATTTCCTTGCAACAAGAAAAATAATCTACACTCGTTCTCGTCGAACTCGCGTTAACTTATTTTATCCCAGATTATTTGCTGGAGTCGCCGTAGCAAACTATATTTGCAAATAAATATAGGCCAAACAAGCCGAACGTTAGATTTTAATAATAGCATTATGTTAGTAAAGGTAGCCACTTGTAAAAACGCCTTTGAGGGAGAACTCGTCAAAGGTCTGCTTGCGGAGAACGGCATAGACTGCCATCTGCAAAACGAAGCCATGTCTCAGATATATGGAGGAATCCAGGCAATGGAGATCGACGTGATGGTGATGGAGGAGAATGCCGCGAAAGCACGCGAACTCCTCGATGCGCGCGACGGGACGATTTCGGAAGAAGATATGACTCCTAAAGAGGAGCCGATGCCCAAGGAGGAACCGATGAAAGATGAAAATAGCGACCCTAAGCCGAAACGAAAGACCGTAGGGCAAATCTTTCTTCAATCCATCACCATGACAGCCTTTTTCATCATATTGACCTTACTCATTCATTTTATCAAGGGAAAGTTTGAAACCATTCCCGAATACGCCCTTTACGCAGCAAGCTTCTTCGTCATCTATTCCCTGTTTCTCCTATTCTTTTATCGTAGGGGCCGAGGGGAATGACATTAGGTATTTGGTAATTCTGAACATAAAAATAGAAAGGACATAAATGATGCAATTTGTAATTACGGCTTACGACGGGGAAGGAAGACTTGAGAAGAGAATGGAAGTTCGTCCCCGTCATTTGGAAGGAATGGAGCGGATTAGGGAGCATGTGGTTTGCGCCGGAGGCTTGCTCGATGATGAAGGCAAGATGAAAGGTTCTTTGCTTGTCATGGAGTTTCAGAACCGCGAAGAGCTCGACGAATATCTCGCCCAGGAGCCATATCTAGTGGAACACGTATGGGAGAAGATCGAGGTTGAACGGATGAACGTGGTTTACCGATAACATCGAGAAGTCGCAGAAATACCTCAAACGAACAATCGCAAGATGAACAAGACAAAGCTTTCACTTTTTGTTTTGCTAGTTGCGGTATTGGTCATCACTTGTATCAACCCCATCTACCCTGAGAATCAATACCTTCAGCATATCGGGACGTTGCTTCTCTTGATACCACTAGCTTCGGACCTGAAGACGAACCGCATGCCGCTAGCCGCTTTCTTGGGACTAGTGTGCTTTACTTTGCTCCACGTCATCGGGGCTCGCTACATCTATTCCTATGTCCCGTACAAGGAGTGGCTCACGACCATTGGATGCGTCGGCCCTGACTTTTTCCAGGATCCGCGAAACCATTACGACCGGTTCGTGCATTTCGCTTTCGGCGTCCTATTGT
>JAILAI010000116.1 GCA_024681705.1 Prevotella sp. | reverse complement strand
AGACGCCGAGAAAGTAAAGGACGTCCGTCAGGTTTACTTCGTCTTCACCGAGGCCGAAGGCGTTCAATTCGACGCATGGAAATTTGAGGAGAACACCACCGTAGGCATCAACGCGATAGAAAACGGAACCCAAACCACAATCCGTAAGTACGACTTGTCGGGCCGTCTCGTGCCAACCGACGCATCGCACCAAGGTATCATCATCGAACAATATGTCGACGAACAAGGTGTAAAACATCAACGGAAGCGTGTCAGCAATTGACTCTTGCCAAGCGTCAACGACGCTCCCTACCTTGGGAATTGTCTCTTTATTGAGCACGGTATCATCGTTCCGTAAACACATTTTAACTCTTTTCGCTAACCGTAGTGTTAAAAAGAAGGCACCAAAACGCCAAACTTTTTAACACAAAACTACCCACATGTCTATCCCCTTTTTGCTATCTCAGAGATTACAATCGAAAAGGCGGTTGAGCAAAACTGCCGCTTTTGATCATCGAAATTGGCGCTTTTGATGACTTAAACTGCCGCTTTTGCTCATCGAAACTGCCGCTTTTGATGAAAAAAATCTAGATTTTTTCGTTAACGAACGTGAATTTTTGGGTCAAAAAATTGACGCCATTCTTGTAACTTATTGACAGTTAGCGTTTTGCGCTAACGCGTCGAGAATCGCGTATTTTGAGGCGTCGGACTTTGTGACTCAAAATTTTTAAATCTCCATGTTAAAACTACCCATATGGAAATGTAAAAAAACGTTATCGGGGAAACACAACACGTCCCTACTCCATTGCTAAAACACGGCATTGAGAGTAGGGACGCGCCTCGGGATTTTCGCCAGTTTATCTGGTGACGGCACTTAGAACACCTCTTCGTGCTCCTTTAGGAAACGCACGCTTTGCTCGATGTGCGGATACATCACCTGGTCGTTCTCGATGAAGGGGACCACCTTTCTATATTCCGCGTGCACGCGTTCGATTTTCTCCGACGAACGAAGTGGGCGGCGGAACTCGAGCGCCTGAGCGGCGTTGAACAGCTCGATGGCCAGCACGCGCTCGGTGTTCTGGATGACCTTGTAGAGTTTTGTACCGGCATTGGCGCCCATGCTGACGTGATCTTCCTGTCCTTGCGATGTAGGAATACTATCGGCCGAGCTAGGCATGCAGAGCGTCTTGCTCTGGCTGACAATGCTGGCGGCGGTGTACTGAGGAATCATAAAACCGCTGTTCAAACCGGGCTTCGCCACGAGGAACGAAGGCAGACCGCGCGTGCCGCTCACCAGTTTGTAGGTGCGTCGTTCGGAGATGTTGCTGAGCTCGCACATGGCGATGGCCAGGAAGTCCATTGGCATGGCGATAGGTTCACCGTGGAAGTTACCGGCGGAGATGATGAGATCGTCGTCGGGACACACGGTGGGATTGTCGGTGGTGGCATTGATTTCGATGTCGACAACGCTCTTCACGTACGACAACGTGTCCTTCACGGCCCCGTGCACCTGGGGTATGCAACGGAAGGAATAGGGATCCTGGACGTTCACCTTCGGCTGACGGATGAGTTCGCTACCCTTGAGCAGCTCGTTCATGTGGGCAGCGGTGGCTATCTGTCCCTGATGGGGACGCACCATGTGAACGGCAATGTTGAACGGTTCTCGACGGCCATCGTAGGCCTCGAGCGACATGGCGGCGATGACGTCTGCCTGATTGGCCAGGCGCTTGGCGTGGACGAGCGACCACACGGCGAAGGCACTCATGTTCTGCGTTCCGTTGAGCAACGCCAGTCCCTCCTTGGAACCAAGACGGATGGGCGTCCATCCCATGCGCTTGTGGATGTCGGCACCCGTCATGCGTTCGCCCTGATACTCCACCTCGCCCAGCCCGACGAGGGGCAGACAGAGGTGGGCAAGAGGCACGAGATCGCCCGATGCGCCCACCGATCCCTGCATGTAGACCACGGGGTAGACGTCGTTGTTGAAGAAGTCGATGAGCCGTTCGACGGTGTCGAGCTTACACCCCGAGAAACCGTAGCTGAGCGATTGGATCTTTAGTAGCGTCATAATCTTCACGATGTCGTTGGGCACGCGATCGCCGGTACCGCAGGCGTGGCTCATCATGAGGTTGATCTGCAACTGGGCGAGCTGATCTTCGTCGATACTGATTTTACAAAGTGAACCGAAGCCGGTGGTGACGCCGTAGATGGGCGCGGTGGCGTTGGCCACCTTGTTGTCGAGGTATTCGCGGCAATGGACGATGCGCTGGCGCGTCTCGTCGCTGAGTTCGAGCTTGGCGTTGTTGAGGATGATTTCTTCTATCTTGTCTTGGGTCAGATGGCCCGCACTGATTTGGTGTATCATTTCTGGGGTTATAGAGGGTTATGGGGAGTTATAGGGGGATGTAGAGTTAGAACAAGTGGTCGAGAATCTCGTCGTCTACCAGGTTTGGAAGGGTCACCTTGAGGTCGGGCGTGCTCTCCATCTGTCGGCGGATGGTGTCGATAGAGCCGTTGTTGCGGGCCCATGAGCGGCGGGCGATGCCGTTGTTCACGTCCCAGAAGAGCATCTCGCGGATGTGGCGGTCGGCATCGTCGGAACCGTCGATGACCATTCCGAATCCACCATTGATGACCTCACCCCATCCGACGCCGCCACCATTGTGGATGCTTACCCACGTGGCACCGCGGAAGGCATCGCCGATGACGTTCTGAACAGCCATGTCGGCGCAGAACTGAGAACCGTCGTAGATGTTCGATGTCTCGCGGAAGGGCGAGTCGGTTCCGCTGACGTCGTGGTGGTCGCGACCGAGCACCACGGGCGCTTTCAGCTCTCCGCGACGGATGGCATCGTTGAAGGCCTGTGCAATCTTCGTTCGTCCCTCGCAATCGGCATAGAGGATGCGGGCCTGTGAACCCACGACAAGGTGGTTGCGCCCTGCCTCCTTGATCCAGTGCAGGTTGTCGGCCAGCTGTCCGTGAATGTCGGATGGTGCCGTCTGCATCATTCCCTCGAGCACCTCGGCGGCCAGACGGTCGGTGGTGGCCAGGTCGGAAGGGTCGCCCGACGTGCACACCCAACGGAAGGGACCGAAGCCGTAGTCGAAGAACATCGGACCCATAATGTCCTGCACATAGCTGGGATAGCGGAAGGTGCCGTCGGCACGCATGATGTCGGCGCCCGCACGACTCGACTCCAGCAAGAAGGCGTTGCCATAGTCGAAGAAATACATGCCGCGTGCCGAGAGTCGGTTGATGGCGGCCACCTGACGGCGCAACGACGCCTGCACTTTCTCCTTGAACAACGCCGGATTCTCTGCCATCATCTGCTTCGACTCCTCGAGCGAGAGGCCCACGGGATAGTAGCCACCTGCCCAAGGGTTGTGGAGCGACGTCTGGTCGCTACCCAGGTCCACGTGGATATCTTCGTCGGCCAGACGTTCCCACAGGTCGACGACATTGCCCACGTAGGCCATCGACACCACACGCTTCTCGGCCACAACCTTGCGGATGGCTGGGATTAGCTCGTCGAGCGACTGATGCAACTCGTCGACCCAACCCTGGTCGTAGCGCTTCTGCGCCGCCTTCGGATTGATTTCGGCCGTCACACTCACCATGCCAGCGATGTTGCCGGCCTTGGGTTGTGCACCACTCATGCCGCCGAGACCAGCCGTCACGAACAACTTCATGTTGTCGCCACCCACCTTGCGGGCCGCATTCAGCACGGTGATGGTGGTGCCGTGAACGATGCCCTGCGGACCTATATACATATACGAGCCCGCCGTCATCTGGCCATATTGGCTCACGCCCATGGCGTTCATGCGCTCCCAGTCGTCGGGTTTGGAGTAGTTGGGAATCACCATTCCGTTGGTCACCACCACGCGCGGGGCGTTCTTATGCGACGGAAACAAGCCTAGCGGATGGCCGCTATACATCACGAGCGTCTGTTCGTCGGTCATCTCGGAGAGGTATTTCATCACCAGACGGTATTGTGCCCAGTTCTGGAAGATAGCACCGTTGCCACCATAGATGATGAGTTCGTGGGGATGTTGCGCCACACGCGGGTCGAGGTTGTTCTGAATCATCAGCATGATGGCGGCTGCTTGGCGCGAGCGAGCGGGATATTCGTCGATAGGACGGGCGTACATGTCGTAGCTCGGACGGTAGCGATACATATAGATGCGACCGTAGGTGCGGAGTTCGTCGGCGAACTCAGGCGCCAGTTGTGCGTGTAGTTCCTTGGGGAAATAGCGCAACGCGTTGCGCAATGCGAGCCGCTTCTGCTCGGGGGTTAGTATGTCCTTGCGCTTCGGCGCGTGATTGATCTCGGGGTCGTAGGGCTTGGCTTCGGGCAACGTGGCCGGAATGCCCATTCTTATTTCTTTTTGGAAATCCATAGTTGTAAGGCTTAAATCTTAATGTTTCATACACGTTTTCAATGGTTTATCATATAGAGATTAGCGGGATATCTTCTCTTCGGTGATGCGGAGAATCTCCTCTTCCGCCTTGTTCGCCTCGAGCATCAGGGCGTTGGCTTCGGCAATCAGGGCTTCGGCTTTGGCGCGGTCCTTCAGTTGGGAGGCGTTGATCCTCACGTTGAGACCCGCACCCAACACGGCGGCGCGGGCGGCCAGCGCTCCAACGCCGGCATCACTCACGCTTGCGGGGTTGCCGTCGGTGGCCATCGCACGACAGATGTCCATCGTTTGCAGGGCTGTCTTCATGGTCTGCAGGGGCACCTCGGCCGCATAGAGCGTGGCTTTCTGGATGGCGTCGGCGCGGGCAGCCTTGTCCTCGTCGGTCTTCTTCGGCATTCCGAAGGCGTCCATGATGCGGTTGAAGGCTTCGGTGTCTTTGTCCACCAGGTGCAACAATTGGGTCATGAGCGTTTGTCCGCGATCGGCCCAAGCGGCAAATTCGGGGCATCGCTCGTCCCATCCCGCCTTGTGACTCGAAAGGTTGGCCACCATAGTGCCGAGTGCGGCGGCTAGCGCTCCCATGTAGGCGGCGATGGTACCACCGCCGGGAGCCGGACTCTCGCGCGACGTCTCTTCGGCAAAGGCCTTGGCGGTGAGGTCCACCAAGCGAGCGTTCTTCGGTTCTTCAGCGTCTTCGAGCAAGTATTCTATCACCTTCTCGCGTGGGTTGAAGGGCTTCAGATCGTTGAGTCCCATCGACTTGATGGCAATCTTCAGAAGGTCTGCTTCGGGAATGCCCGTCGAGCGGTTCTGCTTCTGGAGGAAGTAGCGGCCCGCGTCGACAAGTGTCTTCTTGGGGATGAGACCGACGATTTCGGTACCTGTAACGCGGATTCCCCTGAGTTGGGCACAACGACACACCTCGTCGAAGGCTACGTGGAGCGGGGTTACGCTGAGGTTGGTCATGTTCATCGACACCTGTGCAATACCGTATTCGTCGATGTACCAGCCGATTGCCTTGGTACATTTCAACGTTCCCGGTTGCATGATGATGTTGCCTTCGGCGTCGCGCTTGGGCTTGCCCGTGATGGGGTGTCCCTCTCTGACGGGGCGGCCTTTCTCTCTCACGTCGAAGGCGATGGCGTTGGCACGTCGCGTCGACGTGGTGTTCAGGTTGAAGTTCACGGCGATGAGGAAGTCGCGGGCACCGACGGCCGTACATCCCGTTCGAAGGATGTGGCCCATGTGGTCGTCAA
The DNA here is from genome assembly GCA_024681705.1 of Prevotella sp. Classification (GTDB taxonomy): domain Bacteria; phylum Bacteroidota; class Bacteroidia; order Bacteroidales; family Bacteroidaceae; genus Prevotella. The sequence continues at coordinate 874 of JAILAI010000116.1, read as the reverse complement.
CGGGCTCGGGCATGTAGTCGGGTTGCTTGCCCGGTGTAGTGAGTTTCTCCTGAAGGGCCTCGTATTCGCCCTCACGACATACGGCCAGATTACGACGTTCGGGCGTGAAGGCAGCCGCTTCGTAGCAATAGCATGGTACGGCCAGTTCGCGGGCGATGCGCTCGGCCAGTTCGCGGGCCAGTGCGGCACATTCCTCCAATGTGATACCGCTTACCGGAATCAACGGCAACACATCGGTGGCACCCATGCGTGGATGGGCACCGTGATGGTGGCGCATGTCGATGAGTTCGGCAGCACGTTTGACACCCTGGAAGGCGGCCTCCACCACTTGTGCCGGTTCGCCCACGAAGGTTACCACCGTGCGGTTGGTAGCTTCGCCAGGGTCTACGTCGAGTAGTTTCACGCCTCCAGCCTGTTCGATGGCGTCGGTGATAGCCTTCACCACGCCCATGTCGCGCCCCTCACTGAAGTTCGGCACGCACTCAATAATCTGTTTCTCTTTTGTTTGCATTTTTCAGGTCTTCGATTGTCTCACGTTAATAGATTCGTTTCTAGATTGCAAAGGTACGAATAAGTGAGCAAAACAACGAAAGAAAATGCATTTTTTTTCGTGCTTTCGAGCGGAAGTACCTTATCCAAAGGTACGAATAAGTGAGCAAAACAACGAAAGAAAATGCAATTTTTTTCCTGACTTCTACCCGATCTGTTCTTCTTCAATCTTACATGCATAGGACCGTAACTACTCAGCACCCCTGTTCAATGAGCAATATTGTGAGTACTACGGAACAGTTTTCGTTAAGAAATTATAAAACTGCTTTTGTGGTTTTCTAGAGCCTCTGATTATCGGATACCTGTTGGATGCATTTTCACAATG
>JAILAI010000112.1 GCA_024681705.1 Prevotella sp. | reverse complement strand
TGAGCCCGTCATCTGGGATATCCTGGAGAACGTCATGAAGGGTCACCCCGTGCTCCTCAACCGTGCTCCTACGCTTCACCGTCTGGGTATCCAGGCGTTCCAGCCCCGCATCATCGAGGGTAAGGCCATTCAGCTCCACCCACTGGCATGTACGGCATTCAACGCCGACTTCGACGGCGACCAGATGGCTGTTCACCTCCCCCTCAGCAATGAGGCCGTTCTTGAGGCACAGCTCCTCATGCTCCAGAGCCACAACATTCTGAACCCTGCCAATGGTGCACCTATCACGGTGCCTTCGCAGGATATGGTGCTGGGTCTGTACTACATCACCAAGATACGTCCGGGTGCCAAGGGTGAAGGACTCATCTTCTATGGTCCCGAAGAGGCTATCATTGCCCACAACGAGGGCAAGTGCGACCTCCACGCTCAGGTTCGTGTACTTGTCGACGACATCGTCGATGGCAAGCGCGAGCGCCACATGGTCGAGACGTCAGTAGGTCGTGTCATCGTCAACGGCATCGTTCCCGATGCGGTGGGCTATGTCAATAAGATCATCTCTAAGAAATCGTTGCGCGACATCATCGCCGAGGTTATCAACAAGGTTGGTTTCGCCGAAGCTTGCGAATTCCTCGACGGTATCAAGAACCTTGGTTATCGCATGGCCTATCTGGCAGGTCTTTCGTTCAACCTCGACGATATCATCATCCCGAAGGAGAAGGAAGAACTCGTGCAGAAGGGTAACGACGAGGTGCAGGCCATCACCGACAACTATAACATGGGCTTCATCACCGACAACGAGCGCTACAACCAGGTTATCGATGCCTGGACGCACGTCAACAACCGTCTGGGTGAGGTGCTGCTGAAGCAGATGACCGAAGCCGACCAGGGCTTCAACGCCGTCTACATGATGCTCGACTCTGGTGCCCGTGGTTCTAAGGACCAGATTAAGCAGCTCGCTGGTATGCGTGGTCTGATGGCCAAGCCACAGAAGGCAGGTGCTGAGGGTCGTGGTACCATTGAGAACCCGATTCTCTCGAACTTCAAGGAAGGTATGTCGGTGCTGGAGTACTTCATCTCTACCCACGGTGCCCGTAAGGGTCTGGCCGACACCGCCATGAAGACGGCCGACGCTGGTTACCTTACCCGTCGTCTGGTGGACGTCAGCCACGACGTCATCATCACCGAGGAGGACTGCGGAACGCTTCGCGGACTTGTCTGCACCGCACTGAAGAATGGCGACGAGACCATCTCTACGCTCTACGAGCGCATTCTTGGTCGTGTGTCTGTCCACGATATCATCAATCCCACCACTGGCGAACTCATCGTGGCTGCTGGTGAGGAGATTACCGAATCTGTTGCCCAGGCCATCGAAGAGAGCCCCATCGAAAGCGTTGAAATCCGCTCAGTGCTCACTTGCGAGAGCCGCAAGGGTGTCTGCATGAAGTGCTATGGCCGCAATCTGGCCACCCAGCGCATGGTGCAGAAGGGTGAGGCCGTTGGTGTGATTGCCGCACAGGCCATTGGTGAGCCGGGTACACAGCTGACACTTCGTACGTTCCACGCCGGTGGTGTGGCTGGTAACGCAGCCGCTAATGCCAGCATCGTGGCAAAGAATACCAGTCGCGTTGAGTTCGACGAAATTCGCACCGTGCCTTACACTGAGGAGGGCGAGAACGGAACCGTTCAGTGCCAGATGGTTGTCAGCCGACTGGCCGAGGCCCGTTTCATCGACCCGCACACCGGCATCGTTCTCTCTACCGTGAACGTTCCCTATGGTTCTTCACTCTACTTCAAGTCGGGCGACACCGTAGAAAAGGGCGATCTCGTTGCCAGGTGGGACCCGTTCAACGCAGTCATCGTCAGTGAATACGCTGGTAAGCTGAAGTTCAACGACGTTATCGAGGGAACTACCTTCAAGGCCGAGACCGACGAAACAACAGGTCTTACCGAGAAGATTATCACCGACTCTCGCGACCGTTCAAGGGTGCCTACCTGCGACGTTATCGACGCCGACGGCAATGTCATCGGAACCTATAACTTCCCCGTGGGTGGTCACGTTGTGGTTGATGACGGCCAGACCGTCAAGACCGGTACCACACTTGTGAAGATTCCGCGTAGCGTTGCCAAGGGTGGTGATATCACCGGTGGTCTGCCACGTGTCACCGAGCTCTTCGAGGCTCGTAACCCGTCTAACCCCGCCATCGTGTCTGAAATCGACGGTGAGGTCACCATGGGTAAGGTGAAGCGTGGTAACCGCGAAATCATCGTTACGTCGAAGACGGGCGACCAGAAGAAGTATCTCGTCAGCCTTTCCAAGCAGATTCTGGTACAGGAGCACGATGCCGTGCGCGCCGGAACACCGCTTTCCGACGGTGTCATCACTCCGGGCGACATCCTCGCCATCAAGGGCCCCACAGCCGTTCAGGAATACATCGTCAACGAGGTTCAGGACGTCTATCGTCTGCAGGGTGTGAAGATCAACGACAAGCACTTCGAGATCATCGTTCGACAGATGATGCGCAAGGTTCAGATCAACGATCCGGGCGACACCACATTCCTCGAGCAAGAGGTTGTCGACAAGCTCGACTTCGCTGAGGAGAACGACCGCATCTGGGGTAAGAAGTACGTCATCGACGCTGGCGACAGCACCGTGCTGAAGGCAGGTCAGATTGTATCGGCCCGTAAGTTGCGCGACGAGAACTCAAGCCTGAAGCGGCGTGACCTCAAGACCGTTCAGGTGCGCGACACCGTGCCCGCTACGTCAACGCAGATTCTACAGGGTATCACCCGTGCAGCTCTGCAGACCAAGAGCTTCATGTCTGCCGCATCGTTCCAGGAGACCACGAAGGTGCTCAACGAGGCTGCCGTCAAGGGCAAGGTAGACTATCTGGAAGGCATGAAGGAGAACGTGATCTGCGGTCACCTTATCCCTGCTGGAACAGGTCTGCGCGAGTTCGACAAGATCATCGTGGGAAGCCGCGAGGACTACGAACGCATGGAAGCCAACAAGAAGAATGTTCTCGACTTCTCCGAGAAAGAGGCTGTAGTCGAAGAATAAACATTCCGACATATCGTATGAAAAAGGCTGGAACCGTTGAAGTTCCAGCCTTTTTTGTATGCTGAAGAATTGCGTCTTTGTCGTGACATTTAAAACATTCAATATAGTGAGATATTACTGTCCGCTAAACATATTTTTAGTTCCATATTTACGACTTTTACCGCTTGACAAGCCCCCTCAGACCTTGAAATGGTGTAGCATTCGTATTGTGTCGCACCTTCGGAGCTACCGTTGTGTGGACATTGTTGTCAGGGGTTGCGCTTCGCTCCACCCCTGCCTGTGGTCTTGTCACCCCTTCGGGGTTCTTCCCTGCTCAAAGTCCCATGCTTTTTGACCACAGCCCCAACATAGGGGGTCTTGTTGACCCCACCCCTACCCCTCCCCTGCAAGCAGGGGCGGGGAGCATAGATAGTGTTTGTTTCCCTATCAAGAGGGCGGAACAGAAAGAACTCCACATAATAATTCCTGATGCTGCCTATAACTCTTCATTTACTCCCCGTCCCTGTTTACAGGGGAGGGGCAGGGGTGGTGTTGATTCCCCGACTAAGAGAATGCGCCATACTAATTAACGACTCATCACACGAACATATTTTTAAGCGGACACCAATAATTCCAAAATTCATCAATACCACTCGCGATTTTCTGAGCACAAAAAAGCCCCCGCGATTCTTTGGCGCAGGGGCATTGCCGCATAGGCCCATGTCGGGCGACACACTAAAAGAGGAGCGCGGTAACCGCTACCACGCTCCTCGGACCTAAAATTATAATATGAACCAAAATACTCCGTTACGGAGCAAAAGTACTCATTCTACTCGTAATAGTAGAGTTTCGTCGGCGTATAGCCACCGCCTGTGAAGAGCAAGTGCTGTGAATCGAGGACGTCGAGGATAGGATCTCCAGTGAAGTTAATCTCCAGAGTCCATGTGCCGTCGCCATTGTCCTTGAACAAGTCACTTGTACCAGGCTGGAAGTCGGCTCCTGTCCAAGTGGTACTCCACCAACCCGTAGTTACACGGATTTGTGGGTTGTCGCCCTGAACATCGAGATAGAACGTGCCCGTTCTGATCTGCTCCCACTGATCCATCGGGATGGCGTAGATTTCTTCACCAGTTTTGTTCTCGGCATTGCAGAAACGGTATGTGCCATCCCAGCTGACAGCTGTGGTACCACCTTCCCAGATGACCACTTCCTTAGGACCACCTCCGGCTATATAGTCGATGAAGTAGATTTCCTCTACAGAGTATCCACCACCGGTGAAGAGCAGGTGCTGAGCATCGAGAACGTCGAGCAGCGGATCGCCTGCGAGGTTGACAGTAAGCGTCCAGGTGCCGTCGCCATTGTCGGCAAGCAACTCATTGCCTGGCATGATGTCGTTGCCCGTCCATGTGGTGCTCCACCAACCAGAGGTCACGCGTATCTGAGGAGAAGCACCCTTGACGGTTACATAGAACGTCTCGGTCTTCAGTCTCTCCCATACATCCATAGGAACAGTGTAACACTCCTCACCTGTAGAATTGTTCTCAGGAGCGAAACGATATTCACCACTCCAGCTGATCTCACCAAGCGTACCGCCATTCGTCCATACAGAGGTCTTCACTTCCTGCATTCCAGGACCGTCGACCCATACTTCCTCTTCGAAGTAGAGTTCCTCAACAGAGTATCCACCACCAGTGAAGAGCAGATGCTGTGCATCCATCACCTCGAGCAGCGGGTCACCAGCGAGGTCGACAGTGAGTGTCCAAGTACCATCGCCGTTGTCAACGAGCAGTTCGTTGCCAGGCATGATGTCGTTGCCAGTCCATGTAGTGCTCCACCATCCAGAGGTGACGCGAATCTGCGGACTAGCACCCTTGACGGTTACCTTGAACGGCTGAGTCTTCATCTTCTCCCATACATCCAGAGGTACGGTGTAGCACTCCTCACCTGTAGAATTGTTCTCGGGAGCGAAGCGGTATTCACCACTCCAGCTGACTTCGCCGATAGAACCGTCGTTCTTCCAGATAGTAGTCTTCACAATCTCCATGTGTCCTTCATCGGCAGCTGGCTCATAGGTCAGTTCCGGCAATGGGATGCTCTGTCCGTCGTAGGTGTGCAGCATACCCGTGAAGGTTCCCTTGAAGATATTCTTCAGAGGTACGCGGAAGATGAGATTGTTGGTGCCTTTGCGATAGAAATCCTTATGGTCAATGATCTGTGGTACACTGTCAGGATCGAGAAGTTCAACACTATTGATGAACTCCAGGTCGGTACCATACACCGTGATCAATTCACCGCCTGCGGCAGTCTCACCTGGTTGTTTTGAGAAACCCGATACAATGGTATGTCCAACAGTCAAGGGCAGACGCGACTCTGCCTCGTCGTCGGCAGTTCGCACGACAATCTTACCACCTTCGGCAGCAATGCCCGATGGTGCATTGACTCTGATCATATTGTCGCTGACGATCTCGAAGTTGGTCACTTTCGTACCGCCAGGAAATTCTACTTCAGTAACGCCGTTGAAACCTGAACCACTGATAGCTATCGGCTGATTGGTAACTACCTTCGTCGGGAAGAACACTTTAATGCCCAGTCCTACGTTAGCCGAATCAGTTTCGTCTTCAGAACATGCTGTGAAAGTGGAACCGATGAAAACAACGGCAAGCAGCGCGACTAAATAATTGATTATATGCTTCATAATTCTTCAGTTTTTACTTTATTCCATTTTTACCATCCAGGGTTCTGGGTAAGGTTGGGATTCTTTTTCAGTTCAGACTGCGGAATGGGATAGAAATTGAACTTCTCGTCCCATTGGCGCGTTGTCGTAGAGCGTGTGAGCATCAGGTTGCTGTTGATGTTTGCCACCTGAATCGTCTTGAAATACTGGGCGCCCTTCTTCCAACGGCGTACATCCCAGAAACGATGATTCTCGAAAGCAAGCTCCACAAGGCGCTCGCGCTCGTAGCGTGCAACCCATTCATCACCTTCCTCAGTGAA
>JAILAI010000111.1 GCA_024681705.1 Prevotella sp. | reverse complement strand
GGTGGCCACCAGTGCATAGTAGCCTTTTTCGTCTTTGTGGATGACGTTTCCCTCGGTTTCGTTTGTTGCGATATTATCGCAACTTACAGGACCATCCACATAATATTTCAAGTAGAAGAGTTTCGACTGTTCTTCCTTATAGACCACCTCCTCGGTGCTGAGTGCCGTCAGAGCTTTCGGGTCCCAGTTCACCATGCGCATTCCCCTGTAAATGAGGCCCTTTTCGTAGAGGTCCACAAATACCTTGGTGACGCTTTCCGAGCGTTTCTCGTCCATGGTAAAGGCCGTGCGGTCCCAGTCGCACGATGCTCCGAGCCTTCTCAGCTGCTTTAGGATGATGCCGCCGTGTTCATGTGTCCAGTCCCAGGCGTGCTCAAGGAATTGCTCGCGTGTAAGGTCGTGCTTCTTGATGCCTTCCGATGCCAGTTTCTTCACGACCTTTGCCTCTGTAGCAATCGAGGCATGGTCGGTTCCGGGCACCCAGCATGCGTTCTTGCCCTCCATGCGGGCACGGCGTACCAGGATGTCCTGAATGGTGTTGTTCAGCATGTGGCCCATGTGGAGCACACCCGTTACGTTGGGCGGCGGAATGACGATGGTATAAGGTGTGCGGTCGTCGGGTTTTGAACTGAACAGCTTGTTGTCAAGCCAATACTGATACCATTTCGACTCCACTTCACGTGGGTCGTACTTGCTTGCTAATTCCATTTTATACTATTTTCTATTTGTCTGTGCAAAAATCGGTGCAAAGTTACACATTTTTTATGTAACGCGCGCGTTTGGTGGACGTTTTTTATGCTACACTCGTTTTTTTTCATTACCTTTGCAGGCAGAAAACAACAAACAACACCCATGAAGAGAAAACTCTCCACACTCGTGATAGCCTTCTGCGCCTTGCTCACTTTACAAGCGCAGACGGATGTCTTTTCGCATAAGATGTCGAGAATGGTCAGGAGGATAGCTTCTGAGCAACGTGCCTCGACGCGTGCTCTTTCGCCCGCCCAAGAGCAGGCATCCGCCAGGACTCAAGGCCGCCAGCGCATGCTCTGCGCCTTCGTGCGCATCTCCGACGACGGACCCAATACCCTACGACGTCACGGGTGCCGCGAACTGGCTCGATTCGACGACATCTACATCGCGGCCATCCCCACATCCGAACTCAACCGACTATCGAAATGTGCCAACGTGCTTCGCATCGAGGCGCGCGAATCGTGTAGCTTGCTCAACGACACGTCGGCCATCATCTTGAACACGCCACCCGCATATGCTGGCGAGAACATGCCGCAAGCCTTCACCGGAAAGGGTGTTGTGATAGGCGTAGAGGACATCGGCTTCGACCTCACCCACCCCACTTTCTATAGCAACGACCTGAGCGAATACCGCATCAAGCGCTTTTGGGACCAGCTGAGTACCGACACCGTAGGCTCGAACATGTTCGTGGGAGCCGAATACATCACCCAAGAGCAGATACTGGCCTACCAACATTCGCGCGACGGCTACAAGCTGACGCACGGCACCCACACCGCTGGCTCGGCGGCAGGAAGCGGTTTCGACACCCCCTATCGCGGAATGGCTTGGGAGAGCGACCTCTGCCTGGTGAGCAACACGGTGTCGGACAACGCAGAGTTCATCGATAGCATCAACTCCGACAAGTACACTTCGGCCACCGATGCATTGGGATTCAAATACGCCTTCGACTACGCCGACTCGGTGGGAAAACCTTGTGTGGTGTCGTTTAGCGAGGGTTCGCATCAGGACTGGTACGGCGACGACATCTTGCTCTACGAGGTGCTTGAGAAGATGGTGGGGCCAGGTCACATCATCGTAGCTTCCGCGGGCAACGAGGGACACTTCAGCACCTACCTGAACAAACCGGCAGGTACGGAGAGAAAGGGCACCTTCATCAGCCATTGGAAGCCAGCCGTATACTTCACGCTACGTGCCGACAACGCCTTCAAGATGCGCATGAACATCTACACCGATAGCACTACCATCTCCCGCGAGGTGCAGATGGACAAAATCATTGAGATGCCCGACTCGATGATGGCCGACACGTTCTACATCGGCAAGAAAGAATGGGTGGTGCTTGCGGCGGCCTATCCGTCGTGCTACGACTCCACTCAGACGGCCTACGAGGTGTACGTGAAGAGTCCCTCGCGCTATTTCGGAACGCGCGGAGGCGGTAGTTGTCCGCCGGTGGGATTCGAGTTTATCGGCTCCGACGCCAACGTGGAGTTGTTCACAAGTATCGGTCAGCTTAGAGCCTACACCGACATCGAACCCGACTTTGAAGAGGGCGAGCACCGCTATAGCATCTATACGCCAGGAGCGGCGCCTAGCGTCATCTGCGTGGGGTCGACGGCCCATCGCTCCAGCATCGTCAATTACAAAGGGGAGGTGCGTGAAAGCCAGAACGGAAGCAACGGCGTAAGGGCGGCCTTCTCGAGCATCGGACCCACCTACGACGAGCGCATCAAACCCGATGTAGTAGCGCCAGGCGTCAACGTCATCTCCAGCTATAGCAGCTTCTATTTCGAGAAATCGGGCGCTCTGACGGCGAATTATGACATTGCCCACTTCGATTGGAACGGGCGCACCTACGTGTGGAACGCCGACTCGGGAACGTCGATGTCCACACCACTCGTGTCGGGAATCATCGCCCTATGGCTTCAGGCCAACCCCGAACTGACGCCTGACGACGTGAGGAACGTCTTGGCCAACACCTGCCGACATCACGATCCCGACCTTGAATACCCGAACAACGAATACGGATATGGCGAAATCGACGCCTATGCCGGGTTGCTCTACATATTGGACGCCAGCCGGATAGATGGCCTTTCGACCACTCAACCGCTCGACATGCGCTTCTCGCTAAGTGGCGACTGGCTGAAGCTTTTGCCTAAGACGGCGCCCTCGAAGCCCTATAGCATCACCATCTATGCGCTGAGCGGAGCCAAAATGCTCACGCAAAGGTTCATGCCGTCCGACGAACCCGCCATATCGCTCTCGGCATTGCCTCGTGGCGTCTATGCCGTTCAGGTGAATAGCGATGAACCAAACCTCAAAGGCTCGACCCTTATTCGTCGATAAAGCTCCTCGAAACCGACTATTAGGTCTTAGCAATAAGAGCATCGATAGCGCAAGATACCCATGAAGTTACCCGTCTCATCTCCGTGAAGGAAGTGGCGAAACTATAACTTACGAGCCCCGTTTCCCAATTGCACACTCGACATTTCGAGGCATTGGAAACGGGGTTTTTAACATTTGATTTTAACATTTCAAGGCCCTGAGAATCGAAAATTCTTCATCAACCCCAATTTCGGTCGAAAAAACGCCAAAAATCAACAAATGTACTAAGAGACTGATATTCAAAGTTTTAGCAAAAGAACGCGAAAAGACACAAAACTCATTTCGACAAAACGGAGAGAAAAAATCTAGATTTTTTTCATCGAAATTGGCGCTTTTGATCATCAAAACTGGCGCTTTTGGTGACAAAAATTGGCGCTTTTCGTTGGGCAATGCGTCGATTTGGGAAAGTTAAGGTGTCGTTTTGCTATCTCCGAAGTAGCAATATGTGGGTAGACGCGTTTCAGAACACGAAAAAGGAAGTGACGCCAAGAAAACGCGATTTTAACACTTCGGACGATTGCACACTGGTGGGTAGATGTCAAGAAAAACGCATCTTCTAAATCATTCTCATCGGTATTACCAACGCGACCTATTTATATACGTCGGCATCGTCGCTCTTGATGATTGCAAATGTCAATGACCGCCCTTGACTTCCACTTCAACCTCTCATAGAAATGGATGCGCGACGGATTCTCTGCTAACTTCTTCGCTCGCGTCGACTTCCCCGCTCTCACGGCATCCCCTTTATTAGGTATTTGCGCAAAACACCATTTTTAGGTATTGCGAGAATTTGAATTTCAACGTATCTTTGCACCCGAAATTCATATACATCAACAATTTTAAGTTAGAAAATGAGTAAAACAGTAGTAGTCTTCGGTTCCTCTACCGGAACTTGCGAGGCAATAGCAGAAAAAATCGGCAACAAAATGGGTGCCGAAGTTGTGAATGTTTGCGACCTGAACGACGACGTCCTGGCGGCCGACAATCTGATCATCGGTTCTTCCACATGGGGAGCTGGCGAACTACAAGACGACTGGTACGATGGCGTTGAGACGCTGAAGAACACAAGCCTAGCTGGCAAAGTGGTGGCCGTGTTCGGTTGCGGCGATTGCGAAAGCTATGGCGATACCTTCTGCGGTGCGATGGCAGAGCTCTACAATGCGGCCAAGGCCGGAGGCGCCACAATGGTGGGCGAGGTGTCGACGGACGGTTACACGTTCGACGATTCAGAAGCTGTTGTCGACGGTAAATTCGTGGGTCTGGCACTCGACGATATCAACGAAGATGACAAAACCGACGATCGCATCGACGCTTGGCTGGCACAGATAACGCCCGCCCTGAACTAATCGTTCAGCTAAAAATACAACTCTCTCTATAAACTTTAGCCATTTAAGAAATGACACAAGCCGAGATACTTCCCGCTGACATGAAAGTACTGATGAACCACATCTACGAGTTCAAGAAGGGTGTGCGCCAGATGGTGCTCTTCACCTTCAACCAGCGCTACGAAGAGTTTGCCGTCAAGCGACTCCGAAGCAATGGCATCAGCTACATCATTCAGCCCGTGGGCAATAATCGGCTTAACCTCTTCTTTGGACGGCGCGAGTGCCTCGATGCCATCAGGTTGATAGTCACCCGCCCGCTCAACCAGCTTTCGCCTGAGGAGGATTTCATTCTCGGCGCCATGCTGGGCTACGACCTCTGCGCCCAATGCGAGCGCTTTTGCGAGCGAAAGGAGCGTAGTTGTCAGACGTGCCTAAGGGCACAATAGCACCGAAGGCGACGGTCACTTGAAAACGAAGCGACTATAGCCAGAGGCGCTAACAGAAGGCCCGCGAGGGTTCACGGAAAGATTAAATCTTGTTCGCTTATAAATAATGCATAATGTTTTTGTATAATAGCACAATGGTGGCCTGTCGTGAGACAATCCACCATTTTCTTTTTCCTCCGCCCTACTTGCGCATCAGACGAAAGAAGAGCGCGTATTTTTTGCGATAGTTTCTTGCTATTTCAGAAAAATATGCCTAACTTTGCAACCCTCATTATGAAAGGAAAAAGAACACTTCTAGGGATAGCATTGATGCTCGTTGGCATATTACCCGCCAAGACTCAGTCGTTGCCGACCGACGGACCGCTGACGGTGAGGCCACTCTTGCAAAATCTGGGCACTCGACTACTGAAGGGAAAGACGGGAAGCATCGTGGCCATCAGGCCCGAAACGGGCGAGATTATCTGTCTTTGCACCAACTCTCCCACTGGTCCCAACACGGCGTTGGCCATCGGAAAGGCGTATGCGCCGGGCTCGACATTCAAGACGGCACAAGCACTGACGTTGCTTAGCGAGGGACTCGTCACCGAAGAAACGACCATCGAATGCCAAGGTGCGTTTACGGATGGGAACATTCGCGTGGGATGCCACAAGCATTCGTCGCCTCTGAACCTCCGACAAGCGCTGGCCTATTCGTGCAACACGTGGTTCCTGAGCACATTCATGTCGATGCTCAACGACGGGTTCGTCTACGACAACAAAGAGGAGGCCGTCACCACTTGGCACGACTACATGACGAGTATGGGCATGGGCGGACCCATGGGAATAGACATGAAGGACGAGAAAGGCGGACTAGTGGCCAACGTAAACTACCTGAACCGACGCTACAAAAACGCGTGGGACGCCCGCACTATCCTTTGGAACGGCATGGGACAAGGAGATATCACGCTCACACCGCTTCAACTATGCAACCTGGCGGTGACCATCGCCAATCGCGGATTCTTCTATACTCCCCACATCCACGCGGCCACCCAACAACGGCCATTGGCCGACCGATATAAGCGCAAAAGGCAGACGCGTGTGGCAGCTGAGGCGTATGGACCAGTGATAAGGGGCATGCGACTAGCCGTAGAACACGGGACTTGCGCCGACATCAACACCGCCTACCCCATCTGTGGCAAGACGGGAACGGTGGAAAACGGAGGGCGCGACCACTCGGCATTCATCGGCTTCGCTCCCATGAACGAACCGAAGGTGGCCATTGCCGTCTATATCGAACACGGTGGATTTGGGTCGGATATGGCGGCTCCCATCGCCGCACTCATCATGGAAGAGTACCTGAAGGGCAAGCTATCGACAACTTCGGAAGCAAAGGCCAAACGCATTGAAAACCAGAAAACAAGATAACAAAGGAATATGACACTGAAAGACTTCTTCAAGAAAGACCGCTTCGCCGCACTCGCCGGGTGCGAATTGCTGGAGGTGGGCGACGGATATGCACGCGCCAGAATGAAAATAACCCCCGACCATCTGAATGGTGGGGGCGTCTGTCAGGGGGGAGCACTCTTCACGCTCGCCGATCTGGCCTTCGCAGCCGCGGTAAACAGCCATCTGACGCTGACATTCTCCACCAATAGCAACATCACTTACGTGCGATCGCTATCGGAAGGCTACGTCTTCGCGGAAGCCAGGGAAATAGTGAATCATCGGCGAATGCCGTTCGCCGAAGTGAAGCTGACCGACGAGAAAGGCGACCTGCTGGCCATCTTCACGTCGAGCGGATATCGCAAAGAAAACGCCGTCATCAACCTGGATTAAGCCAGCGTCGAGACGGCGTTCTCGTTTTCTTAGCCCATCTTCTGGAGAGCTCCTTCGGTGATATAGCTCAGATGGTTGTCTTCAATGGTCTTGCGGGCAAGATCGGCATCGTCTGTACGGAAGATGAGGATTCCCTTGCCGTTGAAGAGGAATGAATACATGTAGGTGAGGGCAATGCCCGCATTGCTGAACACTTCTATCGCATCGGCGGCACGACCGGGCTGGTCGTCGAGCTCGATGGCGAAGACATCGCTCAGCGCAACGGCAACTCCCGACTGCTGTAATTCTTCGTAAGCCCGCATGGGTTCACTACAGATGAGGCGGTAGATGCCATACTCGGCCGTATCGGCAATGGTAGATGCAATGATCTGGATGTTGGATTGCTTGAGAAGCTTCAACACATTGACCAGCGTTCCGGCGCGGTTTTCAATGAAAATAGATAGTTGATGGATCGTCATATTCTCAGTATTTATAAGGTTATTTCTTAGATTCTATCTCTTGAATCGTCGTCCTTTCTCATCGACTCCTCAACTCCCCAAAGGAGAGTTAGAAGAGTTTTCTGAGGTCGTTCACACGGACGGCTTTCTTTTCGTCTGATGTCTTGAGGGTTCCCTTGGGCACCAGTCTCACCTTCGGCGTGACGAGGATTTCGTCCTTCAGCTGGCGCGTGATGTCGCGTTCGAGCTGGCGGAGTTGTGGGAAGTCGTCGGTGAAGAGGCTATTCAGCTCTACGTCGATGGTCATGAAGTCGCCATTCTCCTTGGTCTCGAGGGTGATGAGATAGTCGGTGCTGAGCTGTTTGAACTTCAACAAGATTTTCTCGACCTGGATGGGGAAGATATTCACACCCTTCAAGATGATCATATCGTCGCTACGACCCTGAAGACGAGCCAGACGACGATGGTGACGGCCACAAGCACATTCGCCGGGAAGGAAGCGCGTGAGGTCGCGAGTGCGATAGCGAAGCAAGGGCATTGCCTCACGATTGATGGTGGTGAGGACGAGTTCGCCCAGCTCTCCATCAGCAACGGGTTCGAGCGTCACGGGGTCGATAATCTCCACGATGAAGTAGTCTTCCCAGATGTGAAGGCCGTTCTGCTCGGGGCACTCGAAGGCCACACCAGGTCCCATCATCTCGGAAATGCCGTAGCTGTTGTAGGCCTTTACGCCGAGATTGTCCTCAATTCGCTTGCGTTGCTCTTCACTATGTGGTTCGGCACCGATGCAGAGAATGCGCAGATTGGTGTCCTTTCGGGGGTCTACGCCCTCTTCGTTCATCACCTCAAAGATACGCGAAGCGTAAGAAGGAATGGCGTGAAGCACGGTGGTACCGAAGTCCTTGATGAACTTGATTTGGCGCGTGGTGTTACCAGCGGCGGCGGGAACGGTGAGCATACCCACACGCTCGGCGCCATATTGGAAGCCAAGTCCGGCGGTAAACATACCGTAGCCAGCAGAGTTCTGGAACACATCTTCGGGACGCGAACCCACCATCCAGAGGCAACGGGCAACGGCTTCGGCCCACTCCACGAGGTCTTTCTGGGTATGGAGCACGACGGTTGGGTTGCCAGTTGTTCCACTAGAAGAGTGGAGGCGTGTGCATTCCTTCAACGGCACACAAGCAAGGCCGAAGGGATAATTCTCACGCAGGTCCTCTTTCGATGTGAAAGGAAGGCGGCGAACGTCGTCAAGTGTTTTGATGTCATCGGGCGTGATGCCTATCTCGGCAAAACGCTTACGGTAGAACTCGGAGTTCATGCAATGGCGCACGGTTTTCTGAAGACGCTCTAGCTGAAGGGCCTCGAGCGCATCACGCGACATCGTTTCTTTTTCAGGATTCAGATAGTTGGAATAGTTCATATCAATAGTTTATATATCTTCATTCGTTTGGCCTGACCACAAAGGGACAGACCGTTCGAGTTTAAAGTTTGCGCTTGTCAATAACGTGGGCGCTCTTTCCCTGGCTTCGCTCAATGGTGTTAGGAGCCTTGAGCTGCACCTTGGCGGCGATGCTAAGCACGCTCTTCAACTTGGAAGCGAGGCGCTTTTCGAGTTCGGCGATTGCGGCGGGCGTATCCATCGTGGCGTTGAAATACTCCTGACGAAGTTCCACCTGCACCTGCAAGGTGTCGAGATTGTTCACGCGATCGACAACAAGCATGTAGCGCGGAGCAAACTCCTTCATGCTGAGCACCACACTCTCCACCTGCGACGGGAAGACGTTGATGCCTCGGATGATGAGCATGTCGTCGGAACGACCCTGAATACGGCTCATGCGAACGGCCGTACGACCACAATCGCACTCTCCAGGAAGGAGTGAGCAGAGGTCGCGCGTGCGATAGCGCAAGACAGGCATGCCTTCTTTGGTGAGCGTGGTGAAAACGAGTTCGCCCGTCTGGCCCGCGGGTAGCGGTTCCAACGTTACGGGATTGATGATCTCGGGATAGAAATGATCTTCACAAATATGTGAGCCGTGTTGCATCTGGCACTCGTAGCTGACGCTGGGACCCATCACCTCGCTCAAGCCATACAGGTTATAGCCTTTCAATCCGAGACGTTCCTCAATCTCTTCGCGCATGCTCTCGGTCCAAGGTTCGGCACCGAAGGCACCCACGCGGAGTTTAATCTGGTCTTTGGTGATGCCCATCTTATCCATCGTTTCGGCAAGATAGAGGGCATAAGACGGCGTACAAGCGATACCCGTAACGCCCAAGTCGCGGATAAGTTTGAGGTGTTTCTCGGTGTTTCCCGTCGAAGCAGGTACCACTGAAGCGCCGATATGCTCCACACCGTAGTGGGCACCGAGGCCACCGGTGAACAATCCGTAGCCGTAGCTCACGGAGAAAAGGTCGTTGCGGCTGATGCCGTATGAGGTGAGGCAACGCGCCATACATTCGCTCCATACGCCAATATCCTTGCGCGTATAACCGACGATGGTGGGGTTACCAGTGGTTCCGCTGGAGGCATGGATGCGAATAATCTCGCTCTGAGGTGCCGCCTGGAGACCGAAAGGATAGTTGTCGCGAAGGTCCTTCTTCGTCGTAAAAGGCAGTTTGTGGATGTCCTCGATGGTCTGGATGTCATCGGGACGGATGTCCATCTCCTGCAATTTGTGGCGATAGAAGGGCACATTGTGATAGACGTACTTCACGATTTTGTGAAGTCTTTTACCCTGAAGAGCGCTCATTTCGTCGCGGCTCATACATTCTTTGTTCGGATTCCAAATCATTTTCTTGTTAAAATGTGGTTTGCAGTTCTGTTGTGTATGTGTGTCTACATTCTAAGATTTTGCAAACTTACACATAATTTTTCACTTGTGCAACAAAAACACCAAATATTACGCGTTTTCGTAATTAAAAAGCGGTTTTTGCAGACAATTTGACGCTACACGACAACAAAAAGTGGCAAATTAAGTTGTTTCTCAACTTCTTTTCATTGCATCTATAATGCCAGCTCAATTGTGAGCCGTTCTCCAATGGGCGCAAATTTGCGCCCATTCAACCCATGAGCAAATCTTAGGCCTATCTTCAACGGGCTGAGTTTTCGGCCCGTTCAACCAATGAGACAAGAAATTTCGCGCGCGTATATATATAAAATAGGTGCACCCGTTCAGCACAAAAGCTTTCCAAGTGCACCCATCTGACTGATTGTTACAGACAAACTAAAAACCGCAATTTGTGAAAGTCAGCAATTTTCCGACTTTATTTCTTTGGTACAAATGACTCCCAAGTTTGATCGTCGAAGAAGACACGAATCTCCGTGATCTGACGTCTCGGTTTCTCAACAACCGTCAGCTCTGGCTTGGTCACATTCCTTTGCGTACGACCAGACAACTGCTGACCACGAGTATCGCCCGAAGTGGTGGGATAGGGTGTCGGTGCAACATCGTCGAAGATCAACATCGGGTTCTGCTGACTTCCTCCTTCGGGGGTCGATGCGTTGTCATCTGGCGAACCTTTATCGTCATCATACATCTTACCCTTACCAAACATCAACCAGTCGGTGTTGATGGCGGGCACCTTATTTTTTATTGCTTCAACAATATTGAGTGTCGGTCGGGTGCGTCCATTGAAGATGCTGCTCAATGATCCTTCAGACATTCCGATGAACCCGGCGAACGTTTTTTGAGTCATGTGTTGACTCTCCATAATCTGTCTAATTCTATCCTTCATAGCGTATAGGGCCAATTTTTGAGGCATTTTGCCCCGTTTCTTTTCAATTTACAAAGGTAAAGCAAATATTTGGAATTCGCAACTTTCTTCGAAGAAATTTTTATTTTAAAATGACCAATTCTAAAATTTAAAGATTTAAACTTCAAAACTCTAAAACCAAACATTTCACTTTTAGAAATACAAATCAAAATTTAGCGTTCAAAAACGATACAAAAGGTTTCTATAAGGTTTTTAGATAAAAAACTGGGTGTAAATGTGTTATTTAGACCTGAGCACTATCTATAACCTGCTTTATGCAAAATTCAGAATCTAAAACTCAGCGATTTTCAACCAGCAATCCACGAATATTTAATATAAGTTACTGATTTTCAATATCTTAAAACCGATAAACAAAGCGTGCATTTTTATACGTTTGTATATTGAAAGTTGAATATTTTGATTTTGAAACGCACTATAGTGGTGTGGTGTTTGTGTTTGTTTGTGTAAATTTACGGTTTTAAATTCAAAATTAGTGTTTATTATTTGATGATTTCGAATCTTAAATTTAAAATTCAAAACACTTAATAAATGCTAACGCAAAACTCAAACGATGAAAAATTAGCCCTAATTCGCGTCATTGAAAAATTCTGAAATCCCGCTCGAAAATTTGAAAATTTTCAAATCTCAGGGCCTTCATTTTTATCTAACCACCCTATTTTACAGGGGTTTAAGGCCAATTTTTAGGGTACGAAAAAATTGGATTTTTTGATAAAAAATGAGGGAAAAAGTCGATTTTTTAGTGCAAAATGAAGAAAATAAGCTCCTTCATGAGCTCTCCAATGGAGGTATTTGGGTTGTCCAGACCCTTACTTTTGGCATCTGTCTCGCGAATTTTTCCAATTATTTGCATCACTTTCATGCCAGAGTAATTTCTCATGCCAAGCATATACTCTTTGGCAGCCCACCCCGAACGAAGATCCAACCAACGAGCCACATCATTTTCGTTGGTCCTGTTGGGAGCATAAAAAGCGAGCATCAGGTTTTGAAAATAATTGAACAAAACTGGAATCAACATGAAGGCACTCCCCGACTTCGGATTCTTTTCGAAATAGTTTACGATGCGATTGGCCTTGAGAATATTTCTCTCGGCGATGGCACTTCTGAGTTCGAAACCGTTAAACTCCTTGCTCACTCCAATTTGTCTTTCCACAATCTCGGGTGTCACTTTTTTCGGTTCGCCATCAGCCATCGACAACACGACCTTGTCAAGCTCGGATGCCAGACGACTCAAGTCGGCTCCGATGTGCTCGGCAATCATCTGCGACGACTTGTTGTCTATCGTACACCCTTTCTCGCGCAAGTGTGCTTCGATGAATGCCGGAAGTTCGTAGTCGCGTTTTTTCTTGCTCTCGAACACGACGCCTACTTTCTGGGCAAGCGTCAGGATTTTTTTGCGTCCATCAATTTTTCCATTCTTGTAAGCAATGACAAGAACGGTCGAATTTTGCGGTTTCTCCAGATAATTCTCCAGCCGGTCCCAATTCTTGATGTTTTGCGCCTCCTTCACGATCACCACCTGGCGCTCAGCCATCATGGGATACCGACGAGCCATATCGGCCACTTGTCCGGCATTCACATCGGCTCCGAAGACCACCGTCTGGTTGAAATCGCGCTCCTCCTCGCGCAAAGCATGCTCAGCAATGAAGTCTGTCACCAGGTCGATATAGTAAGGTTCCTCGCCCATCAGCACATAAATCGGAGCGAAATGCCCCGCCCTGAGGTCGCGCATCACCATATCAAACGTGGTTCCAGTAGCCTTCTTTTCTGCCATAAGTTTTGGGAATTACGATTATAATTTGTAATTTTGCTGCAAATTTACGTCATTTTTTGCAAACCACAAAACAAATGCAGCCTTTAAACCTGCCCAAATACGAAATAAAAGTTGGTCGGCGCGATGGTCGGCTCACCATTTTCGACGAGCTCCGTCGCCGCCATGTGGCGCTGACACCCGAGGAATGGGTGCGGCAGCATTTCGTTCATTATCTCATCGAACACCTCAGCTATCCGGCCGGATTGATGGCCAACGAAGTGCAATTGAAGGTAGGCGACAAGAACCTGCGTTGCGACACCTTATTATATAACAAGGAGCTTCAGCCGCAGATGATCATCGAGTACAAAGCCCCGACGGTGGCACTCACACAACGTGTATTCGACCAGATTTCAACCTACAACCTGCTTCTTCACGTGCCCTATCTGACGGTTTCAAACGGCCTCCAGCATATTTGTTGTCAGATGGACTACGACACACAGACATACCATTTCTTGCAAGATATTCCCGTATACAACGAGCTCTAATCAGCCCGAAGACACATCTACCACTCACCAAGGCAAGCGTTCAAAAACCAAAGAAAAAAAGGGGGAAAAAGCCAGAAGGAACTATCCACAAATATAAGAAACCAAGCGTCAAGAATGCTTCTTGCGATAGGCCCAAAGTTCCACCGAATTGATGATATTTTGCCACAGGACATAGCAACCGGCACCCACCGAGGCGACCGGATTCAGGTACATATAGGCCACCCAGATGGCCAACGCCGTGTTCTTCTGGAACAAAGCCTGACCGCAATTGATATGCTCGCCCAGACGCTTTCCAATGCCGCGACCAAGCGCGAACTGAACAAAGCAGAGCAGAAGCGTGAGCAGGGCGATGAGAATCAGCAACGACGAGCCGGCCCCACTATGAACGATGTTTTTCACCGTGATGCCCGACGTGATGGAAAGCGAGAAAGCCCAGCAATAGAAGCTCAAATTGGGCATGCCCACAATAGCCCTATGGAAGCGCTCTACGGGCTCCCAGACGCGGGCAAAGCGTTGCATCAGATACCCCATAGCCAACGGCAATAGCAACACGATGGCGACCTTCTGAAGAATGATGGCAAAGGCCGACCAGAAGTCCGTGTGCACCGTCTGCTCGAGCATCGGGAAGACGAACGGAATCATCAGCGAAGAAGCGAAAGCCGAAATGACGGTGAAGGCAGACATCGTGGAAATGTTTCCGCCCAGTTTCCCCGTTACCACTGGTGCTGCCGAAGCCGACGGAGCGATGACACACGTGAGCAACGCCTCGAGCAACAGCTTCTGACTGCCCTCAACATGCAACCCGAGAATCGTCCCCACGACAATCGCAACCAGCAACAATTGCACCACCAACACGCCCACATGCCAACGATGAGGACGCATCTGGCGGAAATCCACCTTACAAAACGTCACGAAAAGCGTTCCGAACACCGACAACGGGAAGATGAAGTCGATGATGGGTCCCAGCAGGTTTCCAAGTTCGTCGAGCGCCGGCACCCATAAGAACACCAGATAACAAACGCTACCCACGGCGATGGCCACGGGCAGCGTCCAGTTTTTCAAGAAACTCAGAAGGTTCATTCTTCTGCTTTTTCTACTTCATCGAGTTCTATTTCATCCTCCTCTTCACTTTCTTCAGGATCGATTTCGAGCAGTTCCACTTTGAAGATAAGGGCAGAGAAAGGCTTTATTTCTTCACCAGCTTCCCTTTCACCGTAAGCCTGCTCCTGAGGAATGTAAATCTCCCAAGTGCTGCCAACAGGCATGTGTGTGAGTGCAATTGACCAACCTCTGATGACTTGGCCTACCTCAAACGTAGCTGGTTCGTTACGCTCATAGGAGCTGTCGAACACGTTTCCGTCGACGGTTCGTCCTTCATAATGCACCTTCACGGTGGAAGAATCCGTAGGTATAGCGCCCTTTCCGGCCTTCAACACCTTATACATGACGCCGTCTTCCAGCTTCTTCACCCCTCTCTTCTTGGCAATCTTGCGGATGAATTCGTCACTAGCCTTCTTGTTATCGCCATACTTTGCGAGCAAACTCTCCATTTTGAGTTCTCTCATTTTAGTATCGGCATAAGAACTGGCCGTTTCGGTGCTGATTTTTTCCTGCCCCTTCAGCACATCAGACATGGCGCTCATCAACATGTCCAGCGACACGGATTTTGTACTGTCGGTGCCGAACACTTCCTTATTCACCATTGTCACCATGTTCTGCCCCACTTGCTGCCCGAGATATAGTCCTACAGCCTTGGCGTGTTCAGCCGTACCTACATTGATGTGTGAGCCCTCTTTGAGACCTTTGATGAAGTCGTCGAGATATTTCATATCCACATTCATCTGCTCAGAAGCATATTCCGAAAGTCCTTGTGATTGTAGGACACCGATGGCATACGACAAAGAGTCGATGGTAGAATAGCCCTGAAGGCCGTTGCCTCCGACACTCTGTTGTGCTGATGTTGTTGAGGCCATACCCGCAAAAGCAACTATCATGGCCAGTTTCTTAATGGTTTTCATTGTTTTCTTTTGTTAATTATCATAATGTTTCTGGTTGCAAAGGTACAACTATTTTTCCATTTAGAAGCCTCGCATCAGGAAAAAACGCTGAATGGGCAACGTAAAAGGTGAGAGCTGCGTCTGGAACACGCGACCATAGTTCGATATCTTCTGAGGACTCCAGGTGAGAAAGAGCCTACGGCGCGCACGACTCAGAGCCACATAGAATCGGCGACGCTCCTCTTCGAGTCCTTGTGCCGACTGACGTGCGAAATAGCCCGGATAGTTGCTATCGGTGCAATCGAAGAGC
Source organism: Prevotella sp. (assembly GCA_024681705.1). GTDB lineage: Bacteria > Bacteroidota > Bacteroidia > Bacteroidales > Bacteroidaceae > Prevotella. Next base: position 4,814 of record JAILAI010000111.1, on the reverse strand, counting down.
ACCACATTGTCAAATTCCAATCCCTTCGCCTTGTGAACGGTCGACACGAACACCCGTTCGCGCATGCTACGGCTACCGCAGAGGTCGCTCTCCTTGTAGGTGTTGATGTCCGTCAGATGGCCTTGCAACTGCTCGTAGAGCGAGCGTTCGCTGGGGTCCACCACGTCCTCGGCCAGATAGGCCATCAGGTACGAAAGTTTCTCGATGGGTTTGACGAGCTTGGCCTCGAGCAACTGGTTGTAGACGTAGGCCATCTCGGTGACCAGAGCTGGCGGTTCGTCGGCTGGGAAGCGCCGATAGAGCATCTGTCGCGTGTGTCTGTACACGTCCTGATAGGCCATACGGAACTTCCGCAACGTGTGCTGATGCCGTTTGATGAAGTCTGCCTGGAGTGGCAATTTGAGGTCCACCTCCGAACGACAACTATGCACCAGACTCACCGTCGCCATGATGTCGTCGTCGGCCAGATGCGAGTTCTGTCCCTCCAAATGGAACGTCTGCAACAGATCCTTCAGCTTATGGCTCTCCAGCCCCGGATAGATGAGCTGAGCCACTTTCAGGGAGTCAAGCCACTCGGTTTCGTCGGTTCCCATATTCATCGTCATGCCCTGACGTCGCAGATTGTTGTCCAGGATATGCATGTCGAAAGAGGCGTTGTGGGCCAGCAGCGTTGCTCCCTTCGCATAGTCGAGGAAACGCTTCAGGCCTTCGGCGGGCGCCAACGGTTCGTGCTCGGCATAGGCCTCCAGAATGGGGTTGGGGATATCGCCCAGCATAGGCGGAATGGGCCGATTGGTCTGAAGGAACACGTTGAACGGTTCGCCCACGAGTTTTCCCTTGCTCAGCCTCACGGCGGCTATCTGCACGATGTCGTCGTCGAACACATTCAGCCCTGTCGTCTCGGTATCGAAGACCACGATGTCGCCCTCGTCGTAGCATTGTGCAAAGCGCTCCAATGTGGTTCGCTGGTCGTCGTGAAGGAAGTCGGATGGCGACAGACCGATGTCCATCATCCGCCTCACAAAGGCGCGAGCCGGCGCATGACTCGTGATGGCTCCAAGACCCACCAGAAGCCGCGACCAATCGATGAAGCTACGGTCGTTGAACACCACGTTCAGGTGGGCCAGCAACACCTTTACATTGGGTTCGGCAAAGAGATCGCGACCTGAAATCTTGAAGTGCTTCACCCCCACTCCCTTCAGCGCCGAGCTCAGTTCGTCGGCCTCGGCGTTGTAGCTCACGATGATGGCCGTCGTCTCCTTCTCGTGTTCGCGGACCAGCCTCTGCACAAAGCGGGCCACGTCGAGATGCTCGTCTACACTATTCCTACTCATCAGTATCTGCAGGTCCTCGGGGTCGTGGGGCGGTTCGTGGTCGGTCTGCGGCAACAATGCCAAATCGATGCCCAAGGCGATGTTTCCGTATTCGTTGTAGACGTCGAGCAGATAGCGCGGCGAGCGGTAGTTGCGGTGAAGATGGTGGATGTTTTCGCGCGGACAACGTGCGTTCAGCTGCCCCAGCGTGTCGAGTTTGGCGCCCATGAACGAGAAGATGGCCTGTTGCTGATCGCCCAGATACATCACCGTGAACGCCTCGTCGGCCGTGAAACGGTCTATCAACCGCAATTGCAAGGGATTGAGGTCCTGAATCTCGTCCACCTGAATCCAATGGAACTTGTTCAGCTGCTCGTCGGGCAGTTCGTAGACCTTCAGCAACAGGTCCTCGAAATCCATCAGTTCGTGCTGGCGCTTATAGTGTTCATACCTTTTGGCCGCCATCAAGCGTGTGGTCAGTTCGGCCGTGTCGTAACTCTGCGTCAGCTGCTTCAGCCCACCCAGATCGTCGATGTCGCGGTAGATTTCGGTGATGGACTGGCGTGTGAATGGCCGATTCAAGGCGGTGCAGATGGCTTTCATCGCCTTCGTGTCGACCGCGTCCTGGTGCACAATGAGTTCGCGCGGATAGCCGTTCGTGTACTGATGCATGAAGTGAGAGAGGTTCACCATCTCGCTATATCTGTGGCGAAGGCGGTTGTTGGCCGCCACTTTCACCTCGTCATCGCCCAGGATGTCGGCCAGGATGCTCAGGCTGTCGTCCTCGTCGATGATGGCTGCTTCGGGCGATACCACGCCTTTCTCGTAGAGCAGACGCGAACAATAGCGATGGATGTTGCCGACGTAGAGGTCGCCCAGCTTCGTCCGGTCGATGCCCTCGGTGTTCGCAATGCGCTCGGTCATGGCCCTGGCGGCGCGGTTGGTGAACGTCAGGCAGAGCATATCGCCGAAGTCCACACCCCTGTCAGCCGCCCTACGGATGCGTTCGGCCAGCACCTCGGTCTTTCCGCAACCGGGCGCGGCCAGCACCAGATGGTAGCCGCCAGTGGCGTCGATCACCTCTTGTTGTCGGTCATCGTAGCGCTTCATTCGTCCTTGATGTCCCTAAGTTCGTAGAAGGGGTTCTGCACGTCCTCAGGAAAGTAGGCACGGCCCTCGTCGTCGGCCCACACGGCAATTCCGCATTGCACGGCGGGATGTTCCAGAGTGAGGTGCACACGGCATTCCTTTCCGGTGATGATATTCTTCATGATGGCTGTTTTCATGACGCTTTTCCTTTAATTTGTTGTTCCATTGCAAAGGTAAGAAAATAAAACGAGAAGTCGGCATTTTCTGCTTTTTTTGTTCATCTTTGTGCTTGTTTGGCTTCGTGGCATATCTGTTTCAATGCTTTGTATTTGTTCATCTTAGTGCTCGTTTAAGCTTTGTGGTTTCCGTGTTTCAGTGCTTTGTGCCACAACTAGAAGGCGGTTCGCCGACACCCTTTTAGCATGCCTCCGATGCGGGTTCTGACGATTTCTAGGGGCGCTTGGAGCAGATATGTAGTTGCAGTTAGGGGCTTGTCTCACGACAAACCCCTAACGCCAATTAACTCAATTATAAAGGTATTTACTTATTACTTACTTCTGAATTTTGTTTGCCCGGCGGTCGTCATCAAGAGGGATGTGAATCACTCCCGTCGCTATCGTCGCCAGACGTGCTCTCCTTTGCGGTTTGGTCTGCGGATTCTGATAATCAAAATCATTATCGTCATCCACATAACGGACACTCGGTCTTGGTCAGTGAGTAGCTTTCACCCTTTTTGGCCTTATCATTAACCAGGGAAAGATTTCCCTCGTTAACCCGAATCCATGCTGGCCTTCGCGTCGCCTTCTGAAAGGGCGAGAAAAGATTGGAAATATCTACACGAACTTCATGACCTCTCCAGTTTCTCCCACAACAGAAGTCCTGGACGCTGACCGCTACGGCGCTATTATCCCATTGGAACACGCCTGCACGAGCATTAGAAAGTTCTTTATTTGCACTAGAATTATGAGTAATGTATAGTTGATAATAAGTTGATATTTCTTCTTTTCTATCGTATGTAGTCGATTCGATCATCGAGAAATGTCGTCATGTCCGCTAACAAAACGAATGCAAAAGTATAAAGAAACTCGGCAAAAAAGGTTATGATTTGTATCAAAAACATTATTTTTTGGCAATTATGCCCCATAATGACACAAAAAGTATGCGATTTTAGATGCCGCGAGCCATTCTTGGAGATTGCCGATGGAACTTTGCGAGGATTTTCGATTGGGCGTGGGCAGCCCCTATCAAATCCTATAGCCCCCTATCAAATCCCATAACCCCCTATCAAATCCCATGATCCCCTATCAAATCCCATGATTGAAACGCGCCGCTTTTGATGACTTAAAGCGCCAGTTTTGATAATCTAAAGCGCCAGTTTTGGTGGCGAAAATGCTCGATTTGATAACCAAAAGCGCCAGTTTTGATAACCGAAAGCGCCAATCTTGAAATTGGGGACTGCCGCATGCTGGGGGTGAGAACTGCCCCATGCTGGGGTGGGCTCAAATTTGAGCCCACCTGCTATTTCCCGATCAGGGGCGATAGTTTATGCGGGATTATGGGGGTTGATAGGGGTTATAGGATTTTATAGGACTTGATAGGATTTTCTATAAGACTTGATAGGGGTTATAAGACTTGGTAGGGGTTATAGGACTTCATAGGGGTTATAAGACTCTATAGAGTCCTACAAAACCCCATACCCCCATAACCACCTATCAAACCCCATAACTGCCGCGCCCCGCAACCCATAACCGCCGCGCCCCGCAACCCATAACCGCCGCACATCTGCCTCTCTCTTATTGTGCAGGAGGTGGGCGCAAAATTGCGCTCACCTATTCTCCCCAAGCGCTCCATCACCTAGCCCATGCCCCGCCCAACGATTCAACACGCTGCCTATCAGCCACTTAGCAGGATACCGCAATGCCTTTCCCGCAACCGTAATCTATTCAGGGAAAGACAACATGAGACAACGAGACTTCATGACATTGTGACATTAAAGGGGTAGCGGATATGCTAATTAGAAGTGTACTCCTATAGGTTATTATAATATATAATATATAATATTATATATTATAATAAAAATTATATACTTACAATTACTAAAATTATTTGCCTAAAAAGTTACGGTTTTACAGTAATCGAATAAATGTCCCCCCCTCCTTTAATGTCACAAATTCACAATGCCACATGTCACAAAACATACATTCGTTTAAAACTGTTGACAATTCTTAACTGTTTATTTTTCCCAAAAAATTTGGAGATATGCACCATTGTTTTGTACCTTTGCACTTGAAAGGAGAAGAAACGTGGAAGCTCGTGAGAATGCGGAAACCAAGGGCCCGGGGACGGCACGACACGATGCTCAGCGATGATGAAACAGGCCTGATCAGCGCAACGCGGAAACTCCTTCAGAAC
>JAILAI010000079.1 GCA_024681705.1 Prevotella sp. | reverse complement strand
TTCCTCATCGGGGTCTTCCTGTCTGTGATATGCCTGGCAGGCAAAGCGCAGATTGGTGAGTATAGAAACGATTTCAGCGTGGGCGTGAATGGCGGCTACGTGTTGAGCAACGTGCAGTTCGTGCCGAAGGTGCCACAAGGGCTGCATGGAGGCATCACGGGTGGTCTCAGCGTGCGCTATGTGTGCGAGAAATACTTCAGCACCATCTGTGCCATCTATGGCGAGGTGAACTTCGCCCAGCTGGGATGGAAAGAGAACATCCTCGATGTCAACGACGCACCAGTCATCAACGAGAAATCGCAGATGCCAGAAGAATACAGCCGTACCATCAACTACCTACAGATACCGCTCTTCGCCCACCTCTCTTGGGGACGCGAGAACAAGGGAATGAAGTTCTTCTTCAATGCAGGCCCCCAGATGGGATTCAAGTTGAGCGAGGCCACCAAAACCAACTTCGAGTTGCCCGACCGCAACCGCAACGACCGCGTGAACAATACGGTGCAACAAGACACGATGGCCGTAGAAAACTCCTTTGACTATGGTATTGCCGCTGGTCTCGGTGTGGAGTACTCCCATCCAAAGGTGGGCCATCTGCTGCTCGAGGCACGCTATTACTATGGTCTCGGAAACATCTATGGCGATACGAAGCGCGACTTCTTCGGCCGTTCCAATTTCGGAAACATCATCGTCAAGATGACCTATCTGTTCGACATCACCCGAACAAGGAAGACAAAAGGAAACAATCAAAACAAATAAATAATTACAACTATGTTTGAAGGACAACCAAAAGGTCTATTTGCGTTGGCATTAGCCAATACGGGAGAGCGATTCGGCTACTACACCATGATAGCCGTTTTCGCCTTGTTTTTAAGAGCTAACTTCGGGCTTTCACCTGGCGTCGCCGGCACCATCTACAGCTCGTTCCTGATGTTCGTCTATTTTTTCCCGCTCATTGGCGGTATCATGGCCGATAAGTTTGGCTTCGGACGAATGGTCACCACCGGTATCATCATCATGTTCGCCGGCTACCTGCTGCTCTCTGTACCTCTCGGAGGCAACACGACGGCACTTGTCGTCATGCTCGGTGCACTGTTGCTCATCGGTTTTGGTACAGGTTTGTTCAAGGGCAATCTGCAGGTGATGGTCGGTAATCTCTACGACGATCCGAAATATGCCGACAAGCGCGATGCTGGCTTCTCCATCTTCTATATGGCTATCAACATCGGTGCCCTCTATGCACCTACGGCCGCCATCATGATCAAGGAGTGGGCAGAGAAGTCGCTCGGCTATTCGTCAAACGATGCATACCACTTCTCGTTTGCCGTCGCTTGTGCTTCGCTCATTCTCTCCATCGCCATCTACTACATCTTCAGAGGTACGTTCAAGCACACCGAAGGTGGCAAGAAGGCCGAAGCTAAGGCTGCTGCCGTCAGCACTGAGCCCGAATTGAGCAAGGAAGAGACAAAGCAGCGCATCATTGCCTTGTGCCTGGTGTTTGCGGTCGTCATCTTCTTCTGGATGGCCTTCCACCAGAATGGTCTCTCGCTGACCTATTTCGCCGATGAGTTTACGGCTAAGTCGTCTGAGGGTGTTCAGGCAATGGCTTTCGACAAGCCTTGGAACCTGCTGACGCTCACCATGCTCATCATCATCGTCTACGCCTGCTTCTCGCTCTTCCAAGGCAAGACGGCCAAGACGAAAGGCATCTCGGCTGTTGTCATCATCGCCGCCATCTTGGTGATTCTTTGGCGCTACGGAGCCTTCAGTGGTCAGGCAGAGGTGTCGGCACCTATCTTCCAGCAGTTCAACCCCTTCTATGTGGTTGCTCTGACGCCCTTCTCGATGGCCCTCTTCGGTTCGCTTTCGGCAAAGGGCAAGGAGCCTTCAGCACCTCGTAAGATTGCCTATGGTATGATTGTGGCAGCCGCCGCATTTGCCCTGATGGCCATCTTCTCTTACGGACTTCCCATGCCTGAGACAGTGCTCGATGCCGACGGAAACCCCGTGGGTAAGCATGTGGCTGACGTTACTCCGAACCTGCTGATGGGCGTTTATCTGATTCTGACATTCGGCGAACTCCTGTTGTCGCCTATGGGAATCTCATTCGTGTCGAAGGTTGCACCTCCGAAGTACAAGGGAATGATGATGGGTGGATGGTTCGTAGCCACCGCCATCGGTAACCAGCTGGTGCTCGTCGGTGGACTTCTTTGGGGAGCTGTGCCACTCTGGGTCGTATGGAGTGTGTTCCTTGGTGTATGTCTCGTTGCCGCCATCTTCATGTTCGTCATGATGAAACGCCTCGAAGCTGTTGCGAAATAAATGAAAAGATACTTTGTATGGTTCAGCTATGATGGTGCAAACTATCATGGCTGGCAGATACAACCCAATGGAAATTCCGTGCAGGCAGAGCTCCAGCGCGGAATTTCCCTATTGTTGCGGGAAGATATTGCCGTGACTGGAGCAGGGCGCACCGATTCTGGTGTTCATGCTCGTCAGATGGTGGCGCATTTCGATATTGAGCAGGTCGTTGACACGAAGCAGTTGGCTTACAAGCTGAACAGGATATTGCCACGCGACATCTCCGTTGCTCGGGTCAGGGAGGTGCCCTCCGATTTGCATGCCCGATTCAGTGCTACTTCTCGCGCGTACCATTATTATATACATACCTCCAAGAACCCATTCCGTCGTGCTTATTCGTGGGAAACGCACTATGACTTGGACTTCAACCTCATGAACCAAGCCGCCCGAAAGCTTCTCGACTACGAAGACTTCGGAGCTTTTTGCAAAGCTGGTGCCGACGTGAAGACCACACTTTGCCACATTACCGAAGCACAATGGATTCAGGATGCCCCCGACGCTTGGCATTTCCGCATCGTTGCCAACAGGTTCCTACGCAACATGGTGCGTGCCGTTGTCGGAACATTGGTCGACGTGGGTAGGGGAAGGCTCTCGGTAGAGGGTTTTTGCAAGGTCGTCGAGGGGAAAAGCAGGAGCGATGCTGGCGAAAGCATGCCCGCACACGCTCTCTTCCTCGAGAGTGTGGCATATCAGGATTTGCCTGAATGATAGACGTTTAGATTGTTTTCAGAAACATGTGGTTAATACTTGCTTTTCTTTCAGCAGCCTTGTTGGGTTGCTATGATTCATTCAAGAAGAAGGCACTTAGCACGAATGCCGTCATTCCTGTTCTCTTCCTGAACACGCTTTTCTGTTCGCTCATTTTCATCCCTCTGATCATCGTCTCCTATTCGACGACAGCCCTCGACGGTTCGGTCTTTCATGTGGCCAAAGGCGGTTGGGATGTCCATAAGTTCATCGTGTTGAAAGCCGTTATCGTGTTGAGCAGTTGGGTGTTCGGATACTTTGGCATGAAGCATTTGCCGCTCACCATCGTGGGACCTATCAATGCGACGCGTCCGGTGATGGTGTTGGTGGGCGCTTTCCTTTTCTTTGGCGAGCGCTTGAACGTATGGCAATGGATAGGTGTGTTGCTGGCGGTTGCTTCGTTCTTCATGCTCAGCCGAAGCGGAAAAAAAGAAGGCATCGACTTCAAGCACAACAGTTGGATCTATTTCATCGTGTTGGCCGCTTTGTTGGGTGCCATCAGCGGACTTTACGACAAATACCTCATGGCTCCTGTGTCAGAAGGTGGAGTAGGGCTCGACCGGATGATTGTTCAGAGCTGGTACAACATCTATCAATGCGGTATGATGTTCGTCATGCTCTTGTTGCTTTGGTGGCCTCGTCGCCATCAGTCGACGCCCTTTCATTGGCATTGGAGCATCCCTTTGGTCAGTTTGTTTCTTTCATCGGCCGATTTCGTCTATTTCTATGCCCTTTCCGTACCTGGCGCTATGATTAGCATTGTCTCTATGATACGTAGGGGAAGCGTGGTGGTGTCGTTCCTTTTCGGAGCGCTCATTTTCCGTGAGAAGAACCTTCAGAGCAAGGCCGTTGACTTGGCTCTCGTGTTGCTCGGAATGGTCTTCCTTTACATCGGTTCTCGCTAAAAAATACTAATTTCTTTGTAGTGCGAATTTTTTTGTTTACCTTTGCATCTCATTAAAGAAGAAGACATAATAACAAGAGAAAATATGGCTAAGAAATTTGCCGAACACAATGGTCTCAATCTTACCGAGACGAACAAGAAAGTGTTGCAAGAGTGGGAGAAGAACGACATCTTCCACCGTTCTATCAGTGAGCGGGAGGGAATGCCACAGTTCGTGTTCTTTGAGGGACCTCCTTCTGCCAACGGCCATCCTGGCATTCATCATGTGCTGGGTCGTGCGTTGAAGGACACTTTCAACCGTTATAAAACGATGAAGGGTTTCCTGGTTTACCGAAAAGCAGGATGGGATACGCATGGTCTTCCCGTTGAACTGAGTGTGGAAAAAGAGCTTGGCATCACGAAGGCAGACATCGACAACAAGGAGTCTGAGCGTTATATCTCTACCGAGGAGTATAACCAGAAGTGCCGTGAGAACGTCATGAAGTTCACTCAGGAGTGGCGCGACCTGACGGAGAAGGTTGGCTACTTCGTTGACCTCGACAATCCCTATATCACTTACGACAACAAGTACATCGAGACGTTGTGGTGGCTCCTGAAGCAGTTCTACGAAAAGGGATTGCTCTACAAGGGCTACACCATCCAGCCGTATTCACCCGCCGCAGGTACTGGACTTTCGAGCCATGAGCTCAATCAGCCGGGATGCTATCGCGACGTGAAGGATACGACCGTAACGGCTCAGTTCAATATCGTTGACCCTCGTCCCGAGATGAAAGAGTGGGGCAAGGCCGTGTTCCTCGCTTGGACAACTACGCCTTGGACGCTTCCTTCGAACACCGCTCTTTGCGTAGGACCGAAGATCGACTATGTCTGCGTTCAGACATACAATCCTTATAATGGCGAGAAGATAAGTGCCGTGATGGCTGCTGCTCTGGTGGATTCCTATCTGAAACCCGAGGGCGAGTATGCCGATATGGAAGCATATAAGCCGGGCGACAAGGTGGTGCCTTACAGAATCGTTGGAAACTACAAGGGTTCCGATCTCGTTGGTATGCGCTACGAACAGCTGATGCCTTGGATAAAGCCTTCGGAAAAGGTAGAAGAGACGTCTGCCGCCTTCATCAAGGACTACGTGAAGGAGCATGAAGACAAGGTGTTCACCGTTGGAAACGACCGCTTTGTCGAGATGGAGGAAATCGCTTTCCGCGTGATTCCTGGTGACTATGTGACCACCGACGACGGTACGGGTATCGTTCATATCGCACCTACCTTTGGTGCCGACGACGCTAAGGTTGCCAAAGACGCTGGCATCCCCTCGTTGTTCTTCATCAACAAAGCTGGTGAGACACGTCCGATGGTCGACATGCAGGGTAAATACTACATCGTAGCGGAAGCCGCTGAGGAGTTCAAGGCCATGTGCATGAACGAAGACCTGTATAGCAAGCATGCCGGAGACTATGTGAAGAACGCCTACGCACCCGAGTTCAACGTAGATGGTAAATACGATGAGAAGGCTGCCCAGAAGGCCGAAGACCTGAACATCGTGCTTTGCATGGAGATGAAGCAGGAGGGTAGTGCTTTCAAGATTGAGAAGCACATCCACAACTATCCCCATTGCTGGCGTACGGACAAGCCTGTCTTGTATTATCCTCTCGACTCTTGGTTCATCCGTTCTACCGCATGCAAGGACAGAATGGTGGAGCTGAACAAAACCATCAACTGGAAGCCCGAATCGACGGGTTCAGGACGATTTGGCAATTGGCTCGAGAACCTGAACGATTGGAACCTCTCGCGTTCGCGCTTCTGGGGAACACCGCTTCCCATCTGGCGCAACAAGGATACACGCGAAGAAATCTGTATCGGTTCGCTTGAAGAACTTTACAACGAAATAGAGAAGTCTGTCGCCGCAGGCATCATGAAGAGCAATCCTCTGAAGGACAAAGGCTTTGTTCCTGGTGACTATTCGACGGAGAACTACAACCGCATCGATATGCACCGTCCGTATGTCGACGACATCGTGCTGGTGGGCGAGAGCGGCCAGCCGCTTCAGCGTGAGAGCGACCTGATTGACGTTTGGTTTGACTCAGGTTCCATGCCTTACGCTCAGGTGCACTATCCCTTTGAGAACAAGGACGCCATCGACAAGGCATTGGCCTATCCCGCCGACTTCATCAACGAGGGCGTCGACCAGACGCGCGGATGGTTCTTTACGCTTCATGCCATCGCTACGATGATTTTCGATAGCATCGCCTTCAAGAACGTTATCTCTACAGGTTTGGTGCTCGACGCAAAGGGCATCAAGATGTCGAAGCATCTGGGCAATGTGGTGAATCCGTTCTCCGAGATTGAGCGCAATGGCGCCGATGCCGTTCGTTTCTATATGCTTACCAATAGTCAGCCTTGGGACAACCTGAAGTACGATCCCGTGGGTGTTGACGAGATGCGTCGCAAGTTCTTTGGAACGCTCTACAACACCTATTCGTTCTTTGCATTGTATGCAAACGTCGATGGTTTCGACCCGCAGGCATATCCCGATACAAACATTGAGAACCGTCCGGAGATCGACCGTTGGATTCTCTCAAAGGTGAATTCGCTCATCAAGGCTGTCGACGAGGCTCTGGCAGATTTCGAACCCACGAAGGCTGGCCGTTTCATCGAGACATTCGTCAACGACGACCTCAGCAACTGGTATGTTCGCCTGAACCGCAAACGTTTCTGGGGTAAGGAGATGAGCGACGACAAGCTCTCTGCCTATCAGACGCTCTACACTTGTCTGATGGCGGTTGCCAAGCTTCTGGCTCCCTTCGCTCCGTTCTATTCGGATGAGCTCTACCACGACCTTGGCGGACAGCTCGATAGCGTGCACCTCGACAGATTCCCCGTTTGCGACGAATCGGTCATCAACACCGAACTTGAGGCCCGCATGGATATGGCCCAGAAGATTACCTCGATGGTTCTGGCTCTTCGCCGCAAGGTGAACATCAAAGTTCGTCAGCCGCTACAGAGCATCATGGTTCCAGCCGCTAGCGATGAGCAGCGCATGCACATCGAAGCCGTCAAGGACCTCATCATGAACGAGGTGAACGTCAAGGAGCTGAAGTTCGTCGAAGGCAACGGCATTCTGGTGAAGAAGGTGAAGTGCAATTTCCGAACGATGGGCAAGAAGTTTGGAAAGCTGATGAAGGCTATTGCCGCTCAGATGGCTTCGCTCTCTCAGGAGGATATCTCTTCGCTCGAGGAAAATGGCAACCTCGCCCTCGCCATCGAAGGACAAGACGTCGTCATCGACTTGGCCGATGTGGAAATCATCAGCGAAGACATTCCCGGATGGCTCGTCGCCAACGATGGCAACCTCACGGTGGCCCTCGAGATTGAAATGTCCGACGAACTCCGCAAGGAGGGTATGGCCAGAGAGTTGATTAACCGCATCCAGAACATGAGAAAGGATAATGGTTTGGAAATCACCGACCACATCTCTATCGTGGTATCGCCCAACGAGCAGTCGGATGGTGCATTGACCGACTTCGCCGACTATATCAAGGCGCAGGTGTTGGCAAACAGCATCGTCATTGCCGACAACGACGGTACTTCAATTGATATGGATGAGTTTGAACTGAATATCAAAATAGAGAAAGTTTCCGAATAGCGGAGGCTTTCCCTATTCTCACATAATCATTAAAAACCTAAATTATTTATATCTATATGGCAGAAAAAACACGTTACAGTGACGAGGAACTCCAGGAGTTTAAAGTCATCATAGATGAGAAACTACAGACCGCACGTCATGATTATAATTCCATGATGCGCCAGTTAATGAACGAGGACAACAACGACGTCGACGACACCTCACCAACCTACAAGGCACTGGAGGAGGGAAGTGTAACGCAGTCGAAGGAGGAGTTGATGTCCCAGGCAGCTCGTCTGCAGAAGTTCATTGTTGGCCTTGAGGCTGCTTTGATTCGCATCCAGAACAAAACCTATGGCATTGACAGAATCACAGGCGAATTGATTCCCAAAGAACGACTTCGTGCTGTGCCTCATGCAACTCTGAGCGTTCAGAGCAAGATGAAGGGCAAGCACTAAGGCCATACGTTTTAAAGGAGTAAGGAAAAAAGTGAAAAGAATTCTGACGAATGGCCGTCTGGCCTTTATTCTCATCATCGCCATATTAGTCGTCGACCAGGTTATCAAGATTTGGGTGAAGACTAATATGGCGCTTTATAGCACCATTGAAATCACATCGTGGTTCAAGATTCATTTCATCGAGAACAATGGAATGGCTTATGGAATGACTTTCGTCCCGAAAATCTTTCTTTCTTTGTTCCGCATCGTTGCCGTTGGGTTGCTTTGCTATTACATTCATCTTCAAGTGAAGCAGAAGGCGAGAACCCTCTACATCGTGTTGTTGTCAATGGTAGCTGCCGGAGCCGCCGGAAACATTTTCGACTCCATGTTCTATGGGCTTTGCTTCACCAATTCAACGCCCGATTACGTTTCTTATTGGGTTCCTTTCGGTTCTGGCTATGCACCGTTCCTGAAAGGCAAGGTCGTCGACATGCTTTATTTCCCGTTGTTCACGACCACTCTTCCCGATTGGCTTCCGTTCTATGGCGGTCAGCCGTATACCTTTTTCAGCCCTGTCTTCAATTTTGCCGACGCAAGCATCTCCGTAGGCGTCATCATGCTTCTGCTGTTCTGTCGGAAGGAATTGGCCGAGATTTCGCTCAGCAAGAAGGAAGAACCGACGACCGAACCTATTGAAGAGGGCAAAGAAGAACAAACGCAAACGTCGTGAACATGAAGAGCCTCCAGCATATACTTACTGGCTTGTTCGTCTCAGCACTGTTCTTTTCGTGCAAGCCGACGGTCCCCCGGCATATTATCCAGCCAGATGAGATGGAGGATATTCTTTACGATTGTCATGTGGCAGATGCAATGGCGTCTCTCGAATATGGCGATCAGACGAACTATAATTCAAGGCTTTATCGTCTGGGAGCGCTGAAGAAGCATGGAATCACCGAGGCAGAGTTCGACTCTTCGATGGTTTACTACACTCGTCATGCCGATCGTCTGCACACCATCTACGAGAATCTGGCCAAGCGACTCGGCGATGAGGCTCTGGCTCTGGGTGCTGACGCCAATGATATTAACAGGGCAGATATTGAGGTTGGCGATACGGCCAATATTTGGACGGCTGGTCGCGACATCGTTCTCATGCCAACGCCTCCTTACAACTATGCAGGAATGTATGTTGAGGCCGACAGCTCTTATCATCGTGGAGACAGGTTCATCTTCAGTTGCGAAGCTCAGTTCCTCTATCAAGACGGTCTTAGAGACGGTATCGCTCATGTTGCTGTGAAATATAGCAATGATAGCATTGCGATTCGTACGATGCGCATGAGCTCCAACAATCGCTTCAATCTCGAGGTTCCCAATTCCGATAGTCTTGGCATCAAGTCGGTTCGTGCTTTCGTTCTGCTGATGAAGGACCGTCGCTCGAGCGAGACCACCGTTAAGCTTATGTCGCTCAAGAACATTCGCCTGATACGTTGTCATCCTCAGAAGAAGAAAGAGGAAAAGAAAGACGATCAGAAGGGAGCACCTTCGCCAGCATCCTCACCCATGTCTCGTCCAGAACCGACGACCACAGATACGGTGCGCCCAGCGAAACCCTGAAGTCATTCGGAAACATAGAATAGAACGCGTGAACTTGCCGCAATGGTTGGTGTCACGCGTTTTTATTTTGGCAATATCATTGAAGTTGACCCAAATATCTGATAAGAAAATGAGCAATCGTTGGTTGACAGCCTTTTTAATCAGTGCTTTTCACAAAACGCCGGAGCAAGAAAGCTAGTGAATAGGGAAAAGTATAAAACTGACCATTAAATCCGATATTCTTATTGCAAAGTTTGATGCCAAACTTGATGTCAGGATAACGCTCGTCTGAGATGAGCTTGCTTAATGAAGGCGTACCACCATCTTGAGCCTTCACCTCCACAGGTATCACCGTCTTAGCATCCCGAATGAAGAAATCCATCTCAAGCGTGGACTTCTCATTACGGT
>JAILAI010000285.1 GCA_024681705.1 Prevotella sp. | reverse complement strand
GTGAGGGTGTTATGGCTTGAACTCATCATGTTTCTCATGCCCATAAGCCAACGACGACAACGCGGGAAGCGACGGTGTATGTCGTCGAACCAATCGCGATAGACATCAAGCGGCATTTCATAGTCTGACGATGTAGCCGTGAATGGAACGCGACGACCTGTCATAAACTCGAACTCAATAGCATCGGCGAAAACGATGTCGGCATACTGAAGCATCTCGCCGAGCGTTTTCTTCGGGTCGGCGCCATATTTCCAGAGATTCTTTCGGTGATTGATATCGAACGAGATAGTAAGCCCCATCTCATCGGCCGTACGCAATGCCTCGAAAGTGGCATCAGCTGATGGCTGCGAAATAGCACCCGTGATACCCGATGCGTGGAAAATGGAAGCACCCGAGAATATTTCCTTCCAATTGAACATCTGCGGCTGAAGCGTAAAGAAAGCAGAATTATCGCGGTCATAAACCACCTTGGAGCTACGCATACCAGCAGACTCTTCGTAATAATAGGTGCCCAGTCGATCACCGCCGAAAAGCACATTGCTGGTGCCAACGCCCAGTTCGCAAAGCTTCATGCACCCAGCATGTCCCATCTGGTTGTCGGGCATTCTCGTTACATATTCCACCTCATTGCCCATCACGGCAAGCGAAATGGCAACATTAGCCTCGCTACCTCCGAAGTTACCCTGAAACACGTTGCCCTGTTGCAAACGAAGCTTGTCATATTTGGAGAAACGCAACAGCAATTCACCAAATGTCACTATTCTGTTTTTCATTTCCTATATGTTTTTTCCTTTTCTACTGATTGATATACACAAAGTATGATGTTGTCTCCCATTCCTTCCTCATTCATAGAACCACTGCCTATCAACTGGGAGATGGAACCAACCCACACCAAGAGACCAGATATGCATTATGTTTACTAATCTCAGTGCAAAGTTAAGCATAATTTCCGAATTATAAGCAGAAACAACTCTTTTTTGTCGGATTTACACTTACTTCTTTGCCTCAACCCGAATAAGTAAAGGGCGAGACAAAATGTCAACTCGGTATAATTTGCGTTTTTAGCTCTTACATCCCTTAATACGGCTCGAGGTTTCAGTGTGGTTGTTGGAATGGTTGTTTGATCCAAGTATGTTTTGCACCAATTATACAAAATGCGTTACGCTGATTTGTATAATTGGATTTTTATCATTATCTTTGCACAAATAAGACTATTATCAAAAAGACCTACCGACCTACCATGACCACCCGCAAACGCCCTATGGCAAAGGGTTTCAGCTATGGTAGGTGTTTATTCAAGACCTACCATACATCTACCATAGACCTACCATTTTATAGATAGGCATTTGCGTGTGGAAATGGTAGATTGGTAAGACTTTTAGGGTTTAAGTATGGTAGGTCTATGGTAGGTGTTCATCCAAGACCTACCATATCCTAACCCCTTTATATATAGGCATTTACGGGTGGTCATGGTAGGTCGGTAGGTCTTTTTGCGAAAACTATAAAATAAAAAATGTAATCTATCTTTTAAAGCCGGCCGCTCATTGGAAGCGTTGCGACGAAGTTGTGCACTCTCCATCCATCCTAGGAATGGTGCGTTGTAGCGGAAGCAAATTCACTTTTCCAAAATTGGCTATTTTGACTTCGCATATTGACAATATTCTTCATGAAAAGCGCAAAGATTCACCACGAAAACTGGCGTAAAAGCTGAGGAATAGCGCCAAAATAAATCCCGAACTGGCTCAGTGTCAGTTCGGGATTTTTGTTTAGAATGTTTTGGGCCTTGCGGATTGAAGACTGGAATAGTATAACAACCCGCTAAAGCCACAATGAACACGAGAAGGCTTAGTCGAGCTTCAGCGACTTCTTGATGGCAGCAATCTTCTCTTCTGCACCATTCATGCAACGCTCGTAGCAACCAGCGCACTTGAAGGTTGAATCCTTCACTTCGGTGTAGAACTTGATCTTTGGCTCGGTGCCACTTGGACGAACGCTCACCTTGGTGCCATCCTCACAGAACCACTGGAGCACATTCGATGTGTCGGGCATGTTGATCTTCTCGACGGTGCCGTCGGCATGCTTGGCCTCCAAGGTCTTGTAGTCCTTCCAAAGCACAACCTTCGAACCGCCAAGCTCCTGAGGCGGATTGTTGCGGAAGTCGGTCATCATCTGCTTGATCTCATCGGCGCCAGTCTTTCCGGGACGTACCACATTGATGGTCTGCTCACGAGAGAATCCATATTCGGCATAGATGTCCATCAGCAAGTCGTAGAGCGTGCGACCATTGTCCTTTGCCCAAGCTGCGATTTCGCAAATCAGACAGATGCTGGCTGGTGAATCCTTGTCGCGAACCTTGTCGAACGGCAGGAATCCGAACGACTCCTCACCACCGCCGATATACTTCTGCTTACCCTCAGAGATGCGAATCTCATTGGCAATCCACTTGAAGCCAGTGTAGCAATCGCGAAGCTCCACACCATTCTTCTTGGCAATCTCGGCAATCAACTCGGTCGTCACGATGGTCTTCACGAGGAACTCGTTACCCTTCAGCTGACCAAGTTTCTTCTTGTTGGCAATGATGTACCAGCAGAACATCATGCAGGTCTGGTTACCATTGAGGATTTCCCATTCGCCCTTATTATTACGGCAGACGATGGCCAGACGGTCTGCATCTGGGTCGCTGGCAATAACAAGGTCTGCATTCAGCTTCGTTCCGAGCTTCATACCGAGTGTCATAGCCTCAGCATTTTCGGGGTTCGGCGAGACGACGGTTGGGAAGTTGCCGTCGATAACCATCTGTTCGGGTACCACGTGGATGTTCTGGAAGCCCCATGAACGCAGGGCCTCAGGAATAATGACGCGTCCGGTTCCGTGCATGGGAGAGTAGACGATGTTCAGGTCTTTCTGACGCAGAATAACATCCTGATCCACCATTGCTTCCTTCACGGCCTGCAGGTAATCCCAGTCCATTTCGCCGCCAATGATCTCGATGAGATCCTCGTTCGGCTCGAACTTCACGTCCTCAATCTTCACCTTGTTCACCTCGTCGATGATTCCCTTATCGTGGGGAGCCAAAACCTGTGCACCGTCTTCCCAATATGCCTTATAGCCATTGTACTCCTTAGGGTTGTGGGAAGCCGTCACATTGACACCAGCCTGACAACCAAGCTGACGGATAGCGAAAGAGATCTCAGGCGTAGGACGAAGGCTCTCGAACAGATATGCCTTAATACCATTAGCCGAGAAAATAGCGGCAACCGTCTCCGCAAACATACGACCATTGTTGCGGCAGTCGTGTCCAACGACCACAGCAAGGTCCTTACGGCCGGGGAATGCCTTCAGCACATAGTTGGCGAAACCCTGTGTGGCCATACCTACGATGTACTTGTTCATGCGGTTAGTACCTGCGCCCATGATGCCGCGCAGACCGCCCGTTCCGAATTCCAGGTTCTGGTAGAATGCATCAATAAGGGCCGTCTTGTCCTCATTGTCGAGCATTGCCTGAACTTCCTTTCGGGTTTCTTCATCAAAAGAAGGGCTAAGCCACTCTTTTGCAACTTGCTCACACTGCTTGATGAGCTCTGCATTATTTGCCATAATTCTCTTTGTTTTATTGTAGTTAGTATGTATTTTTAGATTTATGACGACAAAGATAAGAAAAAAACGGGAATACCGCAAAAGTTATTCCCGTTTTTACACATTTTAAATAAATTCTACCGAATCGTGACTTGCGTAGCCCCATAACCATACTCCTGGAAAGAAGCATCTTGATAGGTGTAGCCCTTGAAGCGGTATTTCAGTTCGTGGATGATGGCCGAACGTAGCACGCCCTCGCCCTTTCCATGAATGAAGACGACCTTCTGACCTTTCAGATGGGCGTTCTCGGTGAGGGTACGACGGAAGATGTCGAGCTGATAGTTCAATATGTCAGCCGGTTTCATGCCAGCCATATTCTCGAGCAATTCTTCAGCATGCAAGTCAACGACGATGAGATTCTCGTCGCCCCTACGTTTGATGACAAAGGGATTACCCTTCTGTCGACCATCGTCATAGCGGCGAACGTAGGTCTTGTCGGCTGGTGCTACGTTCTGCTTCTTGTCGTACATCTCCTCCTTCAACCTGCGGGCATCTACCACCAGCGGACGGGCAGGACGGTCGTTCTCTACGATGGGCATCACCATTGCGGTCTGCTCGAAGAAGTCGTTCTCGCGGAATGTGTGAAGTTTGTAGAACTTTACGGGGTCGATGCGTAAGTCGGTCATGACGGGATCTTTCATCAGGAACGGACGCTCGCGCTTGTAGGCCATCAGTTGAATGGCCACGCGTTCCATTTCGTTCAACGATTCACGGCCAAACTCTTCGACAAAGAGCTTGGTATTGGGTTCCACTTCTCCTTCGCTACGCAAGTGCCATGACGATCCCTCGGCCGTCATATAGACATAACGAACATAGTAGTTGCTATCGTTGACCAAGTAGGTTTCGAAACGGGTGCGAGTCATCTCCTGTGGGTTCATCGGAACGAAAGCGAGGAAAACAGACAACTGGTCACCACCTTTTCGCTCCACAGCAGGTGCTCGAAAAGTGATTTCCCTCTCTGAAGGGTCGTAATCTTCTTCATCGTCTAGCGGTTTGGGAGTTTTCTTTTGCTCAGTTTGCACCTTCTTTCCCATCACTTTGCTCTGGACGACGCGTCCTAGATCGTAGGTTTCTTCACCTATCACCACCACGTTTTTCAGGGTTGTCGGTATCAGGAAGCCGTCCTCGTCTTCCACCAACACGATACTTTTACCCTGAAAACCAGCCACGATGCCGCCACCAGTCTCATTCAAGAACCTAACTTTATCTCCTTTTTTTACCATATTTTTTCTTTGTTCGTATCGGATAATTCAACAAAAAACTACTCTACGTAATCGACCTTTATGACAATGACACGAATGCTTTGGTCCTTCTTCTTCGTGGCAATCTTTGCTATATGCCAGTCGCTTGGGAAGAAGATGACGAAGCGGTTCTTGCTTGCATTACAATCGAAGAAATTTGTCTTGGACGGGTCGTAGTCGTAGTGTATCACATCTTTTTTCTCATCGTATTTGCAATTGGCTGGACTCGTTCGATGGTCGAGCAAAGCAAATCCCTCTGTTCCCTTCACCACATACTGGAAATCGATATGCTTATAATGGCTTTCCGAACGACGTTTTTCCAGAGGTTGATTCTCGCTATCCTCCACACTTGCCACAAGCGTTGTGCCCTCGATAGGGTGTTTGCCTTTGGGAATATTGAGCAAATCTGTCTCCGCTAGCCATCGGAAAAAAGCCTTCCACTGAGTGGGGTTCTTCTGGTACTGTTCGTAGAACTCCTGCAAATTAACCGTCTTATGGGGCTTGGCAGCGGTGAAACCATTACGCCAAATACCCTGCTTCGCCCATTGGCGCGCTTCTTTCGAGGTCTGTGCATGAAGGCTAAATGCACAAAAGACAAGAAGAAGGATTGTAATTGATATTGACTTTTTCATCGGGTTAGGATTTTAATTGTAGACTATCGGTTTTTATGTTTCATATACCAAGGATGGGTAATGAAATTATATAGCAGCAAAGCAATGATGGAAAGGACCATTCCACTCTCAAAATGCCAATCAGAAAGCACCGTATAACCGAGCATAAGTCCGAAACTGATGCCCGACTCCCATGCGAGGAAGAAGGTGCTTTGCGACGTTCCTCGTTGGCAATGTCGACTCAGTTTGATGAAGAAAAGCAGGAAACGGGAACCGATGACACCAATGGCAAATCCGATAAAGACAGGAGGAATGGCTGGGGAAATAGCCGTCAGGCCTTCTGCCACAGACGACTGATGGCGCATAATCAGCAACGCCGATCCAATCAGAATCAAGCCCGTAATCGACTCGCTCTTCAAATCAGCATCGGCGAACATATATTTCTCCGCCAACAATGCCAAGAAGAAACCGAGCATCATCATCGCATAGAAAAGCGGAGAAAGGGTTGAACTGAACACCAATCCCACAATAGTCGTAATCATAAAGAGATTGACAAACAACAGCGCCCCGTCGGGAAGGAAAAACCTATCGAGCGAGAAATGGCTGACTCTATCCTCAGGAGCCTTGAAGGGAAACGTGACCGTCTGGATGCAAAACATTGAAAACAAGCAACATACGCCTGATGCCAGGAGGACAAGTTCAATGCCCTGATATTTGAAAAGGAGCAATGAAGCAACCGGACCTAACGATATGGCGAAACGGCCAAACCAAGATGAGCCGTGATTGGCTTCGGTTCGCTGAAACGACTCACACGCATCAATGACAAGCGTACTCATAAGTACCATCTGCGCAAGACCGAAAGCCGCTCCTAAGGCAAACCTCAGTACAACCATCGACGAGCCTTTTGGTAGCGGAAGAAGTCCAGGACGAGCCACAGCATACATCAAAGCCAGACAGACGACCATCAGTAATATGGATAGCAAACAGACGTGATTGCGACGGAAACGTTGCACCAGATAGTTGCAGAAACAACCCATGACGAAAAGGCCCAATCCATAAGAACCCATCGCCCACCCCACGTATGCGCCTTCACCTTGGGAAATCAGCCAAAGTGGAAAGACGGGCACAAGCATATAGACCGCCATCGTCATCAGCATGTTGGCTATAGACAACCGCCAGAAGTCAGCATTCCAAAGCTTTACATGTACGGGGGTATTCTGTGTATTCACAATTTACTGATTTAGTTGAACGTGATTGACAACGCCATGTGACGAAGTCGGGAAACTTGCTAACGCAAGAAGTCGGGAAGCGAAAGATAGTCGGGAATGACGACATCGCACAAGGGAGAGATGGCCTCCGCGTCGTTGGTCGTCGACAAACCTACGACTGTCATCTCTGCCGCGCGACCAGATTTCAATCCATTGAAACTATCTTCAAAGACCACACACGATTGTGGCTCGGCACCAAAACGAGAAGCGGCACGCAGATAGCAATCGGGCGACGGTTTGCTCTCAGCAAAGTCCTCGGAGGTAAGAATCTCGTCGAACAGAGACGTAAACTCAGGACGCTTCCGATAGACGGCCTTCATCTTTTCTTGATTGCTGCTAGTCACGACGGCCGTTTTGATGTTCCGGCGGCGCAAATCAGAGATAAACTCCACGAAACCAGGCACATAGTCGAAGTCCATCTGCGATTCAAACTCGTTCAAACGTCGGGTAATGACCTCCTGTTCCAGTTTCAACTCACCCGAGAAATGGGCGTCGTAGATTTGCGAAAGCGTCTGTCCTTTGATTCGGTTCTCAAGTCCGGGTTGCTCAGGATGGTACAATCGGCACTGCTCTCCCCAGAACACCGAGTATTGAGGTTCTGTGTCGAACACGACGCCATCGAGATCGAACAACGCTGCTTTTATATTTTCTATTGTGTGCATGTCCTATTATATAATAAGGTGAAAAGAAAAAAGGGATGTCCCATTGCTGAAACATCCTCTTCTTCTGCGGTGCGTACGGGACTCGAACCCGTGACCTCCTGCGTGACAGGCAGGCATTCTAACCAAGCTGAACTAACGCACCTTTCGTGCTTTTAGAACTCTTCTCTGGCGGTGCGTACGGGACTCGAACCCGTGACCTCCTGCGTGACAGGCAGGCATTCTAACCAAGCTGAACTAACGCACCTTAAAGAGGCTTGTTCTATTAAGCGGATGCAAAGGTATGAATATTTTTTTGATTGACAAAATTTCAAGGCGTTTTTTTGAAAAAAAATTGCATTATCACAGCGTCGTGATAAGTGCTTCCATCAAAAAGCCAGTCGCGAAGCACCCCAAAAGACTCGAAACCATATTTGCCGAAAAGACGAAGAGAGCGCTCGTTGTCTGTTGCCACATAGGCATAGAGCTGATGAAGATGAAGATTCGTGTGGGCATAGTTGAGCACTTCCTTCAGGGTGGCAGACGCATAGCCCTTCTGCCGTTGATGATTGCAGATGACGATTCCCACTTCCGCCCGCTCATTCGAAGGGTCGAAATGAAGCAAATCCACTATGCCAACTGTCTCGCCTTCTTCATTCTCCACCATCAGTCGCACCTGACGGTCGGTATAGATATCGCCCGACGATTCGGCAATATAACTCCGCAACACGTAGCGCGAATAAGGAACGTTGGTCACACCGACGTTCCACACTTCTCGATCGTTCTCTATCAGATAGAGAAGGTCAAGGTCTTCGGGTTCCATTGCGCGAAGCCTGATCACGGGGAGTTGTTCGTTGTTACTCATTTCTTATATAGTTCGTCTGCGGTTATCAACACGCCGGTATGCTCGTCGTAGGTGCCCATGCTGAACATCTCCGGCTCATTTTCAAAGCAACGAAGCACGCACTGATAGCTGAAGGCATCGACATCGTATACGGCAAAGGTCGGATCCTTGGGATGCCATTCATCAGCCTTTCCGACATGACCGTCGGGCATTGTCTGCTCACTGGCCTCCACAAAGCGCGCGACTTTCAATCCATATTTGTTAGCTATCTCACGGCAATCTTCCAACATCTGCTTACCGCCGATGAAAATATAGGAAGAATTATCCACCGCCTTACGGGCCGTAAATCCCAGGGACTTCCTCACTTTCTCCGTCTGCATCTGCACCAAAGCAACGGCTGCTTTCAGGTAGATGGCCAGTTTGATGGGCAAACTCACAAGGAACGAGAGGTGTCCATAGTGTTTCCGGAAGAAAATGAGCATGGCATCGTAGAATACGTGAACGTAGCGGAACGACGTTTTCTGGGTACTCTCACCTTTGTAGTGCAGGATATTGGCGGGTAGATACCAGTTTTCCCAACCACCTTTTATCAGCCTATACGACAAGTCGATATCCTCGCCATACATGAAATAGTCTTCGTCGAGCAGACCGACCTCGTCGAGCGCTTTTCGCCTGATCATGAAAAAGGCACCACTGACGACTTCAATCTGTGCCGCCTCATCCCAAGGAAGATAGCCCATATAGTACTTACCAAACCGCTTGCTTTTCGGATACAGACTACACAAACCTATCACCTTGTAGAACGCCGTCAGCGGCGTTGGCAGACCGCGCCGACTCTCCATAGCCTTCGAACCGTCTGTCTTCAGCATCTTGACGCCAAGACCGCCTGCTTTCGGATGCTCGTCAAGAAATCCTACGCATGTGCTGAGCACTTCCTCTCCAACAAAAGTGTCGGGATTAAGCAGCAGCACATACTCGCCCGAACTCTGGCGAATGGCAATATTATTGGCTCGGGAAAAACCCTGATTATGGTGACAATCAACTACATGGACGTTGGGAAACCGCTCGCGCAGATAGTCTACCGACCCATCGCGCGAATGGTTGTCAACCACATAGACTTCGGTTTCGATGTCCTTCGTGGCCCGCTCAACACTCCGCAGGCATTGCTCTACAAAGTGTTTCACATTGTAGTTGACTATGATAACCGTCAGTTTCATTCCTCAGTCTTCTTCTCCAGGTCTTCTTTACAACGCGACTTCGACGGATAGACGAAGGGCATTACGATGAGCAGAATGATGGCCATGTAACCGTAAGCTACGTTCAGGCCGCTTATATAATATAATAAGGTGTTTATCACGAGGGGAATCCCCAGCATGCAAAGTCTAATTCCTCCGAATCGTTTCAAGGCACTCGCTCCGTTCTCGGTCAGTTGTTTCTTCACCGATTTAAGTTGAAAGAAATACAACGAAAAAGGAATGACGGCTATCGTTATCAATTCCATCAACGTGAGCACGCCGAATTGCACCTGATCGTCCATCAGAAGTGAACCGGGTTGCATCAATTCGCTTTCGAATAGCACAACAATTAAAGCCGCCAAGATGACAAACGCCCAGAACAGGGTCTTCAGATATTTAACTGTTTCGTCCATTGTTTTCTTGTTCTTTACGATTTCTATTTCATGGGGGTGCGGTTGAGAATAGACCTTCCGAGCGTCACCTCATCGGTGTATTCCAACTCTCCGCCCACCGAGATACCACGGGCTATCACGCTGACTTTCACCCCCGTAGGCGCCAATCTACGTGACACGTAGAAGCTGGTGGTGTCGCCTTCCATCGTTCCATTCAGCGCCAGAATCACCTCCTCTACTTCGGAGCCGTCCGCCTTCACCCTCTCCACGAGCGAATCGATTTCCAGATCGCCCGGACCTACACCGTCCATTGGCGAGATGATACCTCCCAGAACGTGGTAGAGACCACGATATTGCTGAGTATTCTCGATGGCCATCACGTCTTGAATGTTCTCCACCACACAGATGGTCTTTCGGTCGCGTCGTTGGTCCTGACAGATGGGACAAATGTCGGTATCACTGATGTTATGGCACACATGGCAATGCTTAATGTCACGCCTCATGGTGCTCACGGCATCGGCGAACTGCATCACATCGTCCTCGCTTTGCCGAAGCAGATGCAACACCAGGCGCAGTGCGGTTTTACGCCCTACGCCCGGCAGTTTGGAAAACTCCGTAACGGCTTTCTCCAACAATTGCGACGGGTATGCTTGTTCCATTTGGCGACAAAGGTACGAATAAGCGAGCGAAAAACAAAATTTATTTTAATTTTTCAGAGTCATATCGTCTTCACGTCTTTGAAATGACTCCTTATCTGCTATCTTTTCGATGTAGCACCAGCCCATCCCCTCTATAAAATACAAATAAGGAGTAATCCAAAAGAAGTTTTCAAGCCCTAGACGCCCTATCACGACACGTATTTAAGAAACATTAACCGTTTGTTCATCCTCCCCCATTCTCCGAAAAGGCTTTTTTTCAGTAACTTTGCACGCAAAATAAAAAGACACATAGAAATGGAGATAAAGAAAGCTGAGTTTACGGTGAGCAGTGCAACGGTCATGCAATGCCCCAAGGACACCAAACCCGAATATGCATTTATCGGCAGGAGCAACGTGGGAAAGTCGAGCCTCATCAATATGTTATGTCAGCGAAAGTCGCTGGCCAAGACCTCTGCGACACCAGGAAAGACACTGCTCATCAATCACTTCATCGTGAACAACGAGTGGTATATCGTGGACCTTCCCGGCTATGGCTATGCCAAACAATCGAAAACCACAAGGAAAAAGCTGGAGCAGATGATCACCTCCTACATCCTTCAACGTCAGCAATTGGTCAACGTTTTCGTACTCATCGACATCCGTCACGAGCAACAGACCATCGACCGCGAGTTCGTCGACTGGCTCGGACAGAGCAGCATCCCCTTCTGCATCGTCTTCACCAAGGCCGACAAACTGGGCCCAGGAAAAGCCAAGATGAACGCCGACGCATGGATGAAGAAGTTGGAAGACACTTGGGAGGAGCTACCACCCTACTTCATCACCAGTTCAGAAAAGAAAATGGGGCGCGAAGAGGTGCTCGACTACATTGAGAATATCAACCGCGAAATAGCTCAGCAGGCATAAGGACAAACATGGCCACACCCTATTTAGACGTACAAAACCTTACGAAATCCTTCGGCGCACAAGTACTGTTCGACAACATTTCGTTCAGCATTGCCGAGGGTCAGAAGGTGGGACTCATCGCGCAGAACGGCACCGGAAAAACCACGCTTCTCAACGTGCTGACCGACAAGGACGGATACGACTCGGGTAGTATCATCTATCGGCGTGACCTTCGTGTGGGCTATCTGGAGCAGTCGCCAGCCTTCGACCCCGACGAATCGGTGCTCGATGCTTGTTTCAACCATCAGGGTGAGGACGAGAAAGTGCTGAAGGCCAAGCAGATACTGACGCAACTGAAGATCCGCGACCTCAACCAACCCATGCGAGAACTGAGCGGTGGACAACAGAAAAGAGTGGCACTGGCCAATGTACTGATCACCGAGCCCGACTTTTTCATCCTCGACGAGCCCACCAACCACCTCGACCTCGAGATGATTGAATGGCTTGAAGGCTATCTGGCACGAGGACAGAAGACGCTCCTCATGGTGACCCACGACCGCTTTTTCCTCGATCGCGTGTGCAACCTCATACTCGAACTGGACAACAAGACCATCTATACCTATCGCGGCAACTACAGCTACTTCATGGAGAAGCGTCAGGAGCGCATCGACAACACTCGTGCCGAAATCATGCGCGCCAACAACCTCTATCGTCGCGAACTGGAATGGATGAGACGAATGCCTCAGGCACGCGGTCATAAGGCGCGCTATCGCGAAGAGGCGTTCTACGAACTGGAGCGTGTGGCCAAGCAACGACTCGAAGAGCGGCAAATCCGTTTGAAATCGAGCAGCATCTACATCGGAAGCAAGATATTCGAAAGCCAGTATGTATCGAAGAGCTACGACGACCTCGTCATTCTGAAAGACTTCTACTACAACTTCTCGCGCTACGAGAAGATGGGCATCGTGGGCAATAACGGAACGGGCAAGAGTACCTTCATCAAACTGCTTCTGGGCGAAGTATTGCCTGATAGCGGACGCTTCGACATCGGCGACACCGTACGCTTCGGATACTTCTCTCAGGAGGGACTCAAATTCAATGAGCAACAGAAGGTTATCGACATCGTGAAGGACATTGCAGAATATATCGACATGGGAGGCGGTAAACACTTCTCTGCCAGTCAGTTCCTGCAATACTTCATGTTCTCGCCAGAGCAACAGCACAACTATGTTTACAAGCTTTCGGGTGGCGAGAAACGCAAGCTCTATCTCTGCACCGTGCTGATGAAGAATCCCAACTTCCTGGTGCTCGACGAACCCACCAACGACCTCGATATACAGACGCTACAGATTTTGGAGGAATATCTGGCCGACTTCCCCGGATGTGTCATCGTGGTAAGTCACGACCGTTATTTTACGGACAAGGTGGTTGACCACCTGCTCGTTTTCAAGGGGAACGGCGTCATCAAAGATTTCCCTGGGAACTACACGCAATACCGCGAGTGGAGTGCCCTTCAAGAAGAGCCCGACAACAGTCAACGCAAGGCCGACGCATCCACACAATCTGCCGCCAAGAACTCCTACCGGCACGATGACCGCCGACGCATGAGCTACAAGGAGAAGCGGGAATTTGAACAGTTGGAGAAGGAAATAGCCGCATTGGAAGCCGAACAGAAAATGCTCGAGGAGCAACTCTGTAGTGGTACGCTCGGTGTAGACGAACTCACTGAGAAGAGCAAACGTCTGCCTCAGCTGAAGGACGAACTCGACGAAAAGAGCATGCGATGGCTGGAACTCTCAGAGCTCGAATAGAAAGATTCAACAAGGAAGATCGGTAGTCTAAATCGGCTTTCCTTGCTTCATTTATAAAAGAAGTAAGCCCTTTTCCTGACACCCACTATCATGCAGAGCATCCGTAAGCAAACATTCCGACGTTTTTCCAACCCGTTACCGACGAATTGCTTCAACAAAATTGCCGCATTGAAATAAAAAAATCTAGAAAAAATTGATCAAAAGCGCCAATTTCGATGAAAAAAATCTAGATTTTTTATGAAGCAACTCTCAATCTCGGACCGCCGAAATATGAAAGCAAGAATAGAAAGACGGCAAATGGAAAAGGAGAAAACGTGGTGCAAAATACAATATTCAGCGCTTTTATGCGTTATTACAATATGGATTTGAAACGCCTATACATTATTATAATATCGACCATGACCCTCTGCCTGACGGGCCACGCACAAAGCTTTACGCTGACCGGACGCGTGGTCGACGACTGGGGCGACCCTATGGAGATGGCCACCGTGTCGGTGCTAAGTCAGGGCAAAGTGGCTATGACCGACCTAAAAGGTGACTACAAGATGGAACTGCGATCGGAAGATTCGGTGGTAGTGAAGTTCTCGATGGTGGGCTATAAGACAAAAACACGCGTGCTACACAGGCCGAAAGGTAAGCAGACGCTGATGATAAGGCTGGTGGAAGACCAACAATTGCTGAACGAAGTTGTGGTAACGCAACAGATAAGGCAGACCACTGGAACCGAACAACTGGACGTGAAGGACATCAAGCAAGCTCCATCCGCGAGCGGAAATGCCGTAGAGGAGATGATTCAGGGCCAGGCGGGCGTGTCGAGTCATAGCGAGTTGTCGAGCCAATATAACGTCAGAGGCGGTTCGTTCGACGAGAACTCCGTCTACATCAATAGCGTTGAAGTCTACCGACCCTTCCTCGTGCGAAGCGGTCAGCAGGAAGGACTCTCCATCATCAATCCCGACATGGTGGAGCGAGTGGGCTTTGCTGCCGGCGGTTTCGAAGCAAAATTCGGTGACAAGATGTCGTCGGCACTCGATATTCAGTATCGTCGTCCAGAACGGCTCGAGGCAACTGTAGCGGCAAGTCTGCTCGGTGCCAGCGCCTATGTCGGACTTACTGACAAGAAGAAAAAGCTCACTTGGAGCAATGGCCTACGCTATAAGACCAACAAATATCTGCTGGGATCGATGGAGACGAAGGGAGAATACGACCCGAACTTCCTTGACTACCAGACCTATCTGACCTATCGTCCGAACCAGCGATGGAGTCTGGAGCTGATTGGTGACATCTCTGAAAACCATTATAACTTCCATCCCAAGGACCGCGAGACGAAGTTCGGTACGATGGAAAGTGTCAAGTCGTTCCGCGTTTATTTCGACGGTCAGGAGAAAGATGTGTTCCGCACGTTGTTCGGCACCTTCAACCTAACGCGCCATTTTGGTGAGAAGAGCAGCATATCGGTGATTGGTTCGGCCTTTTCGACCAACGAACAGGAGCGCTACGATATTCAGGGACAATACTGGCTTACACAGACCGAGACGAGCGAGAACCTAGGCGTTGGCACCTATATGGAGCATGCGCGCAACTATCTGAAAGCGAACGTGCAGAGCATCAAACTCATGGCCAAGCACAAGGTTGGGAAACACGACGTGGAGGCCGCCGTGACGTGGAGACACGAACACATTCGTGAGAACTCCCGCGAATACGAGATGCGCGACAGTAGCGGCTATAGCATTCCGCACACAGGTAAGGACCTCTATATGATCTATTCGCTGAACGCCCAAAATGAATTGCGTGCTAACCGCACCGAAATGTACGTTCAGGACACCTACAAATTCATGAATGCCGCGCAAACCACGTTCTACACGCTGAACTATGGCGTGCGTTTCGCCCACTGGAACTTCAACCGCGAGAGCATTTTCAGTCCTCGTGTGGCACTGGCCATCGTTCCCTCATGGAACCATGATGCTACGTTGCGCTTCGCTACGGGATTCTATTACCAGGCGCCTTTCTTTAAGGAACTTCGAGACACCGCAACCGTAAATGGCATTACCTACGCTACGCTGAACAACAAGGTGAAGAGTCAGCGAAGTATTCATTTCATTGCCGCCTACGATCAACGGTTCAAGATGATGGACCGTCCGTTCAAATTCACGGCCGAAGCTTACTACAAGCTGCTTTCAAATCTGGTTCCTTATACGGTGAACAACGTGAAAATCGTTTACGACGCAAGCCAACAATGCGACGGACATGCCGTTGGTTTAGACCTGAAGCTCTATGGTGAGTTCGTGCCGGGTAGCGATTCGTGGCTTACGTTCTCTGTGATGAACACGCGTATGAAAATCAATGGAAAGAGCATTCCCATGCCTACCGACCAGCGCTATTCAATGAACCTCTTCTTCACCGACTACTTCCCCGGCACCGAACGCTGGAAGATGTCGCTCAAACTGGCCTTTGCCGACGGACTGCCCTTTGGCGCTCCCCACCGGTCGCTCGACGTGATGCCATTCCGAGCACCAGCCTATAAGCGTGCCGACATCGGTATGAGCTTCCGTGCACTCGACAACGAAAAACGGGAAAACAAGAAGAATCCTATCCGAAACATCTGGCTGGGACTTGACTGCCTGAACCTTTTCGGCATCAACAACGTGAACTCATACTATTGGATAACCGACGTGACAAATCAGCAATATGCAGTGCCCAACTACCTCACGGGACGCCAGGTCAACTTCCGCGTTCAAGTGGAATTCTAATATTTATATTATTTTAATTCAAAAAATATTGCCCCTTGGAAAATAAGTTGTACCTTTGCAGCAACTTATAAATAACTATCTATAATCAATTTACATTATGAAAATTTCTCACATTGAGCATTTAGGTATTGCCGTACAGAGCATCGAAGAGGCTCTGCCTTATTTCAAGGAAGTGTTAGGATTAGAGTGCTATGCAGTAGAAGTGGTTGAAGACCAGAAGGTAAAGACCGCTTTCATGAAGTGTGGCGAGGTGAAACTTGAGCTTCTTGAGCCAACGTCTCCCGAAAGCACCATTCAGAAATGGCTCGACAAAGGAAACAAGGGTGTGCACCACGTGGCATTCTGCATCGAGGATGGTGTGGCCAATGCACTCGCAGAATGCGATGGTAAGGGCATTCGCCTCATCGACAAGGCTCCGCGCAAGGGCGCTGAGAACCTGAACATTGCCTTCCTGCACCCGAAGTCAACTTGCGGAATCCTCACGGAACTCTGCGAACATTGATAACATTTTTACCATTCCATAACGCCACGATCTTCGCTTGATGAGTGAAGATGAGGTTTACGAAGACGCGAAAGCGGATGAAAGCCGAGTGGCAACGGAATAGAAAATCATAAGACAAAAAATGAGTAAACAAGTAGAAAAAATCAAAGAGCTGATCGCCAAGCGCGAGCAGGCTCGTCTGGGTGGTGGCGAGAAGGCCATCGAAAAACAGCACGCCCGCGGTAAGTACACAGCACGTGAGCGCGTCGACATGCTGCTCGACGAAGGCAGTTTCGAAGAAGTTGACATGTTCAAGCTCCATCGCTGCACTAACTTCGGAATGGAGAAGAAGCAGTTCCTCGGCGACGGCGTCGTGGCTGGTTCTGGTACTATCGACGGTCGTCTGGTCTATGTGTTCGCACAGGACTTCACCGTCAACGGCGGTTCTCTTTCGGAAACCATGGCTCAGAAGATCTGCAAGGTGATGGATCTGGGTATGAAGATGGGTGCTCCTGTCATTGGTATCAACGACTCAGGCGGTGCTCGTATCCAGGAAGGCATCAACGCACTGGGCGGATATGCTGAAATCTTTGAGCGCAACATCCTGGCTAGCGGCGTGATTCCGCAGATCAGCGGTATCTTTGGTCCGTGCGCTGGTGGTGCTGTCTACTCTCCTGCCCTCACCGACTTTACGTTGATGATGGAGAACACTTCATATATGTTCCTCACTGGCCCGAAGGTGGTGAAGTCTGTCACGGGCGAGGATGTCGATCAGGAAAGCCTTGGTGGCGCTAGCGTACACTCTACGAAGAGCGGCGTTACCCACTTCACGGCAAGCACCGAGGAAGAGGCTATCGAGATGATCAAGACCCTGCTCAGCTATATTCCTCAGAACAACATGGAAGAAGCTCCCCGCAAGGAGTGCACCGACCCCATCAACCGTATGGAAGATGCGCTGAACGAGATTCTCCCCGACGACCCGAACAAGGCCTACGACATGTATAAGGTGATTACTGCTGTGGTTGACGATGGCGAGTTCTTCGAGGTACAGCCAAAGTTTGCCAAGAATATCATCGTTGGTTTCGCTCGTTTCAACGGACAGAGCGTTGGTATTGTTGCCAACCAGCCCGCTTGCTACGCCGGTGTTCTCGATGTAAACGCTTCGCGTAAGGGTGCCCGCTTCGTTCGTTTCTGCGACGCCTTCAACATTCCTATCGTATCGCTCGTCGACGTTCCTGGATTCCTTCCCGGAACTGGTCAGGAGTACAATGCCGTAATCCTGCACGGAGCCCAGTTGCTCTACGCTTATGGTGAAGCAACCGTTCCTAAGGTAACCGTTACACTTCGCAAGAGCTATGGTGGTAGCCATATCGTGATGGGCTGTAAGCAGCTCCGCACCGACGTGAACTACGCATGGCCTAATGCTGAGATTGCCGTGATGGGTGCTAGCGGTGCTGTTGCCGTTCTCTATGCAAAGGATGCCAAGACGGCCGAGGATCCCAAGGCATTCATGGCAGAAAAGGAACAGGAATACAGCGACCTCTTCGCCAATCCTTATCAGGCAGCCAAGTACGGATACATCGACGATGTTATCGAACCGCGCAACACGCGTTTCCGCATCTGTCGTGCACTCGCACAGCTTGCTACC
>JAILAI010000281.1 GCA_024681705.1 Prevotella sp. | reverse complement strand
GTGCTGGCAGATCATCGAGAATATCGATCGAGTGCCCGACATGACCGAGACGGAAAAGAGCTGTCTGCGTGGTGAGGCCTATACGATTATGGCTAGCCGCTACTACGATGCATTCCGCAACTTCGGCGGTCTGTGCCTCGTAAAGAAGGCATTCCCCGTGGGAGAAGACTTCACCGAAGGCCGTTCAACGGCTTGGCAGACCGTCGAGTTCATCGACTCGCTTATCCAATGTGCTGTTAACGAGCCTGGATACAGATGGAACGTTCCCGATGCTGATGTCGGTCAGTGGTCAGGTCGTCTGACACGTGCTTCGGCCCGTGCCTTGCGTGCCAAGGTGTGGATGTTTGCCGCATCACCTCTGTTCAACAACAGCCAGCCTTACATTACTTATTCTAAGAAGCCGACTGGTCTGGAGAATGAAGAGCATATTTGGTTCGGTAAGGAAGATCCTACGTTGTGGAATCGTTGCCTCCAGTATTGCAACGAATTCTTTGCTGACAACGAAGCAAATGGCAACTTCTATCAGTTGATACAACCTGAAAGTCAGAACGAGGCAGGCTATCGCCGCGCCTACCGCCGTGCTTACCGCTATCGCAACGATGCAACACACCATGAGAAGTTGTTCGATGCACATCCCACACAGTACCTGAGCGACGCCGTGGTGAACGGTGAACGCCAGAATAGCTGGGGATGGGGATGGGCTGGTTTCGCCTTGGACTGCTATCGTCAGGGCGGTGCTGTTCCCACCAACGAACTGATGGAGTGCTTCGGCATGCAGGATGGCCGCAACTTCCCATACATGGATCTCTATGGTGCAGGAAAGAATCCTGAAGGCATTGATATCTTTGCCGATCGCGATCCCCGCCTGTATGAAACCATCTTGGTTCCCAGACAGTCGCTGCCTGCTGGCTTCGACTATGCTGGTAAGAACTATGCCGACACTTGGGAGCAGGGAGCCATGTTCTACGATAAGGACAATTTCGGTGATGCCGGATCGGATGACGCCGCTTCGCATTACAGAAAGTTCAAATGGATGCTCGACTACCAGAACAACAACATGAACGATGAGTACATCGGCGTTGCCTACATCCGCTTGGCCGAGATGTATCTGATACGTGCTGAGGCTCGTGCAGAGACTGGCGACTTCAAGGGTGCACTCGATGACCTTGACGTTGTACGTAGCCGTGTTGGTTTGGGTCGTCTAGAGAAGATGAATCCGGAACTGAATCTCACCTCGAACAAGGATAACCTGATTAATGAGATTCTCCGCGAGCGCAACTGTGAAATTGGTGCAGAGTGTGGCGACCGTATTTACGACATGATTCGTCGTAAGCGTCAGGACCTCTTTACCAAGCCACTTCATGAAATCAGAGTTTACCGTCTGGATGCGAACGGCAACCGCCTGACCGAAGGTGACCAGAGATGGGATCCGAAGACACCGTGGCCAAAGTTCGAATACGAGAAGCCCCAGATAGTAAATGGTGCCCGCCGCTGGTGGGATCCCGGCTACTGGACAAACAAATGGTATCTTGACCCAGTGTCTCGTGCTGAGATTCAGAAGGGTTATGGACTTACTCAGAATCCGGGGTGGTAATTTTTCAAAATGATAATTGAAAATTGAAAATTGAAATGATCATGAAAATAAAGAATATATTTAAATATACCTTGATTGGACTCTGTTGCGCCCCAATGGCGGTAAACGCCCAGGTCACACTGAGCGACAAAGAGTCGCAGAAGGTAGATTTAGGCTATGGTTTTGAGCAGTCAGAGTTTCTTACTACAGCGGCAACAACAACCATTACTGCAGAAGAGCTTCGCCGCACATCAGCCATCAGCCTGGCAGATGCCCTATATGGTAAGCTCCTTGGCCTGAACGCCTTCCAGAACACTGGTTTCAAGGGTGAGGAAGGCCGTGGCGCAACGTTCAACATCCGTGGCGTCCAGACTACCGGTGAGAGAGATATCCTGATTCTTGTTGACGGCGTGGAGCGGCCCCTCGACCGCCTCACAGTAGAGGAGGTGGAGAGCGTCACCGTATTGAAAGACGCTGCTGCCGTAGCTCTCTACGGACATGAGGCCGTCAATGGCGTGCTCTTGGTGAAGACCAAGCACGGCAGTAAAGACGAGAAATACCACTTCAAGGTGGGTGTTTCGCACAAAATCCAGTTCGACCCACAGTCGGCTGATATGGTGAGCGCCTACGACTATGCCAATGCACTGAACCGTGCACGTCTGAACGACGGTACTACTGCTACCTATTCGGAAGCTGAGTTGCAGAAGTTCCTCGACGGCAGCGATCCTCTCGTTTGTCCTAACGTCAACTGGAAGGACGAAGTGTTCAAGAACACAGCCCACGAGACCAATGCATTCCTTTCTTTCTATGGTGGTACGCAAAAGGTTCAGTACTACACACACCTCGACTATACCGATGCACGCGGACTCTATAAGAACGCTGATCAGGGCGACTGGAACTCGCAGCTGAGGTATTCGAAGGCAAATATCCGTGCCAACGTCGACTTCGAGGTGAGCAGCACGACAAGGGTGAAGGCAAACATCCTTGGTATCCTGATGGAGACCAACGGTGTGCCTAACATCAACTCGAACGATGCATGGTGGCATTTGTACAAGGTGCCCGCTCTGGCATTCCCCGTTCGCACCGCTGGTGGTGTATGGGGTGGTAGCCAGACCTATGGCGACTTCAACCTCCTGGCCAAGTCGCAGGGTACAGGTTTCCAGAAGACGCATCAGCGCCAGATCTGGGCTAACATGACCTTGGAGCAAGACCTCGACTTCATCACCGATGGACTGAAATTCTACGTCGGTGCTTCCTACGACAACGCTTCGAACACCATTGAGAGACGTTCAAAGGGTTATCAGTACGGTTGGAACTACTACGATGCCAATGGTATCATGCAGGAGACCGTGATGGGTACCGTAGAGGACAAGCTGGTCTTCAACCACTGGGTTGACACACAGTGGCGCGTCGCTACCTTCAACGCAGGTCTGAAGTATGGCGTACAGTTCAATAATGGCGACAACTTTGCCGCCAATGCCAACTACAACATGAAGAGCGAGATTCGTGACGGACAGAGCAACACCTGGTATCGTGCCAACTGGCAGCTGGCTATGCACTACGACCACGCTAACCGACTGATGGCCGATGTGGTGCTGGCAGCCAACGGTTCAAACCGCAGCTACCCTGCCAAATGGGCTTTCTCTCCGACAATGGGTCTGGGTTACATCTATATCAACAACCCGGAAAGCAATTTGTTCAACTACGGAAAGATCCGCCTCTCGGGTGGTATCCAGCACACCGACTATGTGCCTGCTAATGGCCTCTGGCTTGCGGCATGGAACAGCGGTCACGGCAACTTCTGGTATGGTAACAACTTCCAGAGCTCTTGGGGTGCCTTCCTGACACAGTTCCCGACTGAGGACTTTGCACAGGAAACAGCCTACAAGGCAAACATCGGTACCGACCTGAGAATCGCCAACTCGCTCGACGTCACGCTCGATGTATTCTATCAGCAGCGTCGCAACATCCTGGTAAGCGCCGGTTCACTCAACTCTGCCGTTGTCGGTATCCAGTCGTCGTACGATGACAAGGGACGCGTGGCAAGCTACGGTATGGAACTGGGTCTGCGCTATGCCAAGACCTTCAGCAACGGACTCAACCTGAATGCAGGTGCATCCATCTCGAAGGTGAAGAGCGAAATCCTGGAATGGATTGAGACTCCCGCCTATCCCAACCTCTCGGTGGTTGGCGGTCCGGCCGATTCAGAGCGCGGACTCGTTGCCTTGGGCTTCTTCCAGGATCAGGCCGACATCGACAACAGCCCTGCTCAGCAGTTTGGACAGGCAAAAGTTGGCGACATCAAGTATAAGGATATCAACGGCGACGGTGTCATCAACGAGAACGACTTTGTGGCACAGGATTATGGCAATGCCTTCCCCTCACTGAACTATGCATTCACACTTGGTGCAGAGTATAAGGGATTTGGTATCAATGCTACCCTGCAGGGTGCAGGCCATCAGGTGAAGAACCTACGCTATGTTGACGGTGTTTGGGGAGCACTCTCCGACAACCGCAACCTCTCTCAGGAGTATTATGACAATTGCTTCGACATTGCTGGAGCTAATGCAAGCTATCCACGTCTGTCAACGGAGAATGTAGCTAACAACGCTCAGAACTCTACGATTTGGTATCGCAACATCAGCTGGCTGAAACTGCGCGATTGCGAGGTTTACTATAAGTTGCCCGCATCGGTTGTAGAGCCTCTGAAGGTTTCAGGCGCCAAGGTATTCGTACAGGGACAGAACCTCCTGTCGTTCGACAATATCGACGCTATGGATGCTGAGAATCTCGGCACAGGCTATCCTGTGATGAAGAGTGTGAACATTGGTCTATCAGTAGAATTCTAAGAAGTGATAAATGATAAGTTACAATATGAAAAATCGAAAGGTTATGAATATAAGTCATAAAAATAGCAGGTCCACCCTCTTGCTTCTTGCTTCTTGCTTCTTGCTCAGCGCTTCCATGTGTGGGTGTCTGACTTCTTGTGCCGATCTCGACTACACGGAGGAGAATACCCGCGACGAGAAGTGGACCTATGAATATTACGGTGAAGGTATCAAGGGCCTGGTGTTCGGTGTTTATGCACAGATGTATAACAACGAGTTTGAATCCAACAGTGCCTATTTCCTTGCCAGTGCCACCGATGAGGCTCAGTATGCACTCGAAGCGGGAGCTGTCAACAACTATGTGAATGGCGGATGGAGTCCGGCTAATCCCTATTCCAATACTTGGACAAAGGCCTATACAGCCATTGCCGATGTCAACATGTATCTGGAAAAAATTGACCAGACCGATATCTCTGAATGGAAGTATAACAGCAACTATGACAAGTGGGTGGCCCAGATGGAGTTGTTCCCCTACGAGTTGCGCTTCCTCAGAGCCTACTTCTATTTCGAACTGTTCAAGACGTATGGTGACGTTCCCCTGGTGACGACCACGCTTACCAATGGTCAGGCCAATAACATTGAGCGCACACCAGCAGACCAGATTGTACAGTTCATCGTCGAAGAGTGTGATGCCATCGCTCCCTATCTGCCCGTTTCGTATGTTACGGAAGTAGAAGCCGAGATTGGTCGTGCCACACGTATCGCAGCATTTGCACTCAAGGCTCGCACATTGCTCTATGCCGCCTCTCCGCTTCACAACCCGTCAGGCGATAAGGCAAAGTGGGCCAAGGCTGCCGAGGCTTGCAAGTATATTCTCGACAACGCCGAAACTTGGGGACTGAAACTCAGTTCTTACAGTTCACTCTGGGGACACGATGCTTTCTTCAATCCTGAACTGATCTTCGGTCTTGGACGTGGAGAGAGCAATACCTTCGAGAAGGCTAACTATCCTGTTGGCGTTGAGAATGGTTCTTCTGGTAACTGTCCCACTCAGAGCCTGATTGACCAGTATGAATATCAGGACAACGGTGAGACCTTCGGCCATCGCTATCCCGGCGATATCGACCTCAATACTGTTAATCCTTACGAGGGTCTGGATCCGCGCTTCGCACTCACAGTGGTGAAGAACGGTGA
>JAILAI010000213.1 GCA_024681705.1 Prevotella sp. | reverse complement strand
GTGTCTTGGTCATGGAAGTGGTCAGTTGTTGCCAGGTGTGAGCGTTGACGCCTTGAAAGCTTATGGCGACATTATAGAAGAGGCAAGGGCCGATCTCTTCGGTTTGTATTATATTGCTGATGAGAAACTCATCGAATTAGGCCTTTTGCCCGATGAAATCGCTTATAAAAGCCAATACTACACATACTTCATGAATGGTTTGATGACCCAGTTGACAAGAATCGAATTGGGAAATCAGATTGAGGAAGCACACATGAGGAATCGGGCATTGATTACCCGCTGGTGCTATGAGAAGGGCAGGGGAGAGAACCTGATTGAATTGATTGTCAAGGAAGGAAAGACTTTTGTACGCATCAACGACTATTCGAAGCTTCGAACGCTCATCGGTGATTTACTTGCTGAAATCCAAAGAATAAAGAGCGAAGGCGACTATGAAGCTGCCCGAAATATGGTTGAGAACTACGGTGTAAAGGTTGACAGGAAACTTCATGAGGAAGTGAAGGAGAGATTTGACCAACTACACATCGCTCCTTACAAAGGTTTCTTGAACCCGGTAATGAAGCCGATTGTAGATGAAAATGGCGAAATTACGGATGTCGAGATTGATTATTCAGAGGGCTATAGCGAGCAGATGATGCGCTATAGTCGCGATTACAGTTGTCTCATTTAATGTACTGGAATCATGAAAGAAGAAGTACACGAAAAACTGAAGGAGATAAAGCAAAGCTTCCGCCTTTTGATGAACGGAGAGACGCTTCGCTCGATGAAGGAAAAGGGTCTTGACTATCATCTTAATTGGGGCGTGAACATTCTAGACCTTCGCAAGATGGCCGATGAAATCGGAGAAAACTATGATTTGGCCATTGCTCTTTGGAAAGAGAACATCCGTGAATGTAAGATACTTGCCACAATGCTAATGCCTCACAATCTTATGGAGAAAGATATGGTGGAATTGTGGATGGAACAAACCGAAGAACAAGAGATTGCCGAACAAGCGGTGTTCAACTTATACCAACATCTTAGGTTTGCACCCGAGTTATCTTTCAAATGGATTGCTTCTGACAGAGATGTAGAACAACTAAGCGGTTATCTGCTACTTTGTCGTTTGTTCATGAAAGGATTTGAACCCGACGTGCGACGCATCACCGAGTATATAGACCAATTGCAATGTGCGTTGCGATGTGACTCACATAGCATTAGACATGCGGCAATGAATTGCGTGATGCGATTTGCCGAACTAAGCGAAATGCATGAGAATATTGCAAAGAAAGCGTTGAAAAACATTGATTTAGAACTTTTTTAGTTTATTTGTGTCGGTTTCTTAATAATATTTGCTAACTTTGCACGGATTTATGCAAGGTAGGCAATGAAGGAAAACGCCAAAAACACCGTCAGGAAACAGTTTTCCGAATATTTGGAAATCAACGACCTCAGAAAGACTCCAGAACGTTTTGCCGTTTTGGAGGCGATTTTTGAATTGCCCCCTTATTTCAATCTTGCTGAACTGAACGAAGAGTTGGAGAAAAAGAACTTCCACGTGAGTCGAACGACACTTTACAATGCGATGAAAATGTTTCAGAAGTTGCATTTCGTCTTTCCTCACAAGTTCGCAAGTGGAACCTACTACGAATCTACATTCGGTAATGCCAACCGTTGTTGTCAGGTTTGCACCGTTTGCGGAAGCATTACGGTCGTCCGTTCGGCACCCATCGTGAGAGCTGTTGAGGAAATCAAGCTCAGACGATTCCGCAAAGAAAACTTTTCGCTCTACATTTTTGGCATATGTAGCAATTGTCAGGCGAAGATGACTCGATTTAAGAATAAAAACAAAATATTACAATCAGATGAACAAAGGTAAAGTTGATGTCCTGCTTGGATTGCAGTGGGGCGACGAAGGTAAAGGAAAGGTTGTTGACGTCTTAACACCGAAGTATGATGTTGTCGCTCGTTTTCAGGGTGGTCCTAACGCTGGACACACATTGGAGTTTGAAGGTGAGAAATATGTGTTGCGTAGCATTCCTTCTGGAATCTTCCAAGGCGGCAAGGTCAATATCATAGGAA
This sequence comes from Prevotella sp., assembly GCA_024681705.1. GTDB lineage: Bacteria > Bacteroidota > Bacteroidia > Bacteroidales > Bacteroidaceae > Prevotella. The sequence goes on along the minus strand of JAILAI010000213.1, from coordinate 5,203 downwards.
ATGGTGTGGTGCTCGCTCCGGATCTCTTCATGCAGGAGGCTAAAGACTTGGAGAAGAGTGGACACGATCTTCGTTCGCGTCTTCAGATTTCGAAGAAGGCTCACCTCATCATGCCTACCCATAGAGTGCTGGATGCTGCTTATGAAGCCGCAAAGGGCAAGAGTAAGGTTGGTACTACGGGAAAGGGAATCGGACCGACCTATACGGACAAGATTTCTCGTAATGGACTTCGTGTTGGTGACATTTTCGACCATTTCATCGAAAAATACAATGCGCATAAGCAACGTCATCTTTCCATTTTGAAGTCATTGAACTTCGTGGATTTCGACATTGAAGAAGTTGAGAAGACCTGGATGGAAGGAATCGAATACATGAAGCAGTTCCAGATTGTTGATTCTGAATATGAAATCAATAAGTTACTGAAAGACGGAAAGTCGATTCTTTGTGAGGGTGCTCAGGGAACGATGTTGGACATTGACTTCGGTAGCTATCCTTTCGTTACTTCTTCCAACACCATTTGCTCGGGAGCTTGCTCAGGTCTTGGCATTGGTCCCAACAAAATCGGTGAGGTGTTCGGAATCATGAAAGCCTATTGCACCAGAGTCGGAGCAGGACCATTCCCCACGGAGTTGTTCGATGAAACCGGTAAAAAGATTCGTGATCTCGGTCATGAGTATGGAGCCGTTACTGGTCGTGAAAGACGTTGTGGTTGGATTGACCTTGTTGCACTTAGATATGCGATCGACGTCAATGGGGTTACCCAACTGATTATGATGAAGAGTGATGTTCTCGATAGTTTTGATACGATTAAAGCTTGTGTCGCATATAAGCAGAACGGCGTTGAAATCGACCATTTTCCATATAGCATTGAAGAAGGCATAGAACCTATCTATCAAGAGCTTCCTGGATGGAAAACCGATATGACACACTTTACAAAAGAAGAGGATTTCCCCAAGGAGTTCAATGATTACATCGCCTTCCTCGAAGATCAGCTTCAAACACCGATAAGAATCATTTCGATTGGTCCTGACCGCGATCAAACCATCGTCAGAAAATAATATCAATACAACTATTTGAATATGGCCAACAAACCATCAATAGCAAAAGGCACGCGTGACTTCTCGCCAATAGAAATGGCGAAGCGAAACTATATTTTCGATGTCATTCGTAATGCCTATACGCTACACGGCTTCCAACAGATTGAGACGCCAGCCATAGAAACCCTTCAGACGCTGATGGGAAAATATGGGGAAGAAGGCGACAAACTTCTGTTTAAGATTCTAAATAGCGGCGATTACTTGAGCAAGATTGATGATTCGGAATTAGCAAAGCGCGATCCGTTGCATCTTGCAGCCAAGATATGTGAAAAGGGACTCCGTTATGACCTGACCGTTCCTTTTGCACGCTACGTTGTGATGCATAGAGAAGAATTGCAACTTCCTTTCAAGCGTTATCAGGTTCAACCAGTTTGGCGCGCCGATCGTCCTCAAAAGGGTAGATATCGTGAATTCTATCAGTTTGACGGAGACATCGTTGGAAGCGATTCTTTGTTGAACGAGGTAGAACTGATGCTGATTGTCGATGATGTGTTCTCTCGTTTCAATGTGCGTGTTCAAATAAAAATCAACAACCGAAAAATACTATCTGGTATTGCTGAGGTAATTGGTGAGGCTGAGAACATTGTTGATATTACGGTTGCTATTGACAAGCTCGACAAGATTGGACTTGATGGCGTCAATGCTGAGCTCGAGAGAAATGGACTTTCAAAAGAGTCAATTGAGAAGCTTCAGCCGATCATCTCTTTGACAGGTACCAACGAAGAAAAACTACAAGTCATTAGCGAAGTGCTCAAAGATTCCGAAATCGGAATAAAGGGCATTGAGGAGACGAAATATATTTTGTCAAGACTTGAAAGCGTTGGATTAAAAAATGAGATTCAGCTTGATTTGACGCTTGCCCGAGGCCTGAACTATTACACGGGAGCAATATTCGAAGTGAAGGCTCTCGACGTACAGATTGGAAGTATCACGGGGGGAGGACGATATGATAACCTTACGGGTATCTTCGGAATGCCGGGACTTTCTGGCGTAGGAATATCGTTTGGAGTCGATAGAATCTATGATGTGCTAAGCGCTTTGAATGCTTATCCACAAGAAACGACCTCAGGCACTCAGCTCCTCTTCATCAACCTTGGTGAGACGGAGATTGGTCAATGCATTCCCATTGCTCGCAAATGTAGGGAAGCAGGCATTCGCACCGAAATCTATCCCGACTCAGCCAAAATGAAAAAGCAAATGAGTTATGCAAATAGCAAGCAGATACCATTTGTAGCCATTATTGGTGAGAATGAGATGGCTCAAGGCAAACTTACGCTGAAGAATATGACTTCGGGTGAGCAAGAGCTAATAACTCCTCAAGCCCTTTTAGAAGAGGTTCTTGACGCTTTCAAATAAGTAAAACAAACTATGGGGGGATGCTGTGGCGTCCCCCTATCTATTCATATTAACCTAGGAAGACATGAAGAAATATAAATGGGCTCTTGTCCTACTAACCATCGTATTGGGCGTTTCCTCATTCAAGGAAGACAAAGTCACAACAGTGTTTATGATTGGTGATTCAACAATGGCCAACAAAGACATCTCTGACGATAAACAAGAAAGAGGGTGGGGAATGGTTCTCCAATCTTACTTCACTGACGATATCCGAGTGGAAAACCATGCGGTAAATGGTCGTTCATCGAAGAGTTTCATAGACGAGGGAAGATGGCAGAAGGTTGTTGATCGGATTAAGCCGGGCGACTATGTCTTTATCCAGTTTGGTCATAATGATGAGAAAGCCGCAGAAGATCGTCACACGGATCCAGGAACCACATTTGATGCAAATCTCAAGAAGTTTGTTGTTGAAACTCGTGAGAAAGGTGGCATCCCTGTTCTCTTCAATGCAGTTGTTCGTAGAAATTTCTACAAGCAAGTAAGTGATGATGTGGATGATGAATCACTTCGTAATACGACATTTGCCGACCTCGACGAAAAAGTCAATAGTGATACGCTCATAGACACTCATGGCGCTTATCTGTTATCACCCTATAATGTGGCGAAAGAAATGCATGTGCCATTTGTCAATGCCAACCGTGTGACGCACGATCTTGAACAAAGTCTTGGAATTGAGGGTTCACGACGACTTCACATGTGGTTTAAGCCAAATGAGCATCCGAGTGTACCCAAAGGAAGAAAAGACAATACACATTATAATATATATGGGGCTCACGTCGTTGCTGGCTTGCTAATCGATGAGATTGGACGACAGGTTCCAGCCTTGACACCGTATATTCGTCATTATGACATTGCCGTAGCAAAGGATGGAAGCGGTCATTTCTTTGAGTTGCAAAAGGCTGTAGATTTGGCTCTTAGCAAGAAAATCCCATCGTCAACCGGACGAGGCCTTGTTCCCGCTGGACGCAAAATAACCATCTTGGTTGGTGAAGGAGAGTGGAATCGCCCAACCATTCCGTCGTCTTCGAACATTGAAATCGTAAAAAGAGAGAACACAGTATTCAGATAGTTTTCATAAATGTTCTGAAATTCACGGCATTCTATTTTTTTTCTTGAATATTAAAGAAAAATTTGGAACATTCAGAAATAATTGCTAATTTTGCAGGTGAATCTATTAATTGCAAAAAATCTTTAAACAAATAAAACTTATGACACAGATTAAAGGACGCATTTCGCAGATAATTGGCCCTGTTATCGATGTGTATTTCGATACAGAAGGACTTGAAGCTGAGAAGGTGTTGCCGAAAATCCACGAGGCTCTTCAAGTGAAGCGTCCCAATGGTGACATGCTTATCATTGAAGTTCAACAACACATTGGTGAAGATACCGTACGTTGTGTTGCCATGGACAACACGGATGGATTGCAGCGCGGATTAGAGGCAATTCCTGTCGGTTCTCCTATCTTAATGCCAGCCGGTGATCAGATTAAAGGACGCATGCTGAACGTTATCGGGCAGCCTATCGATGGTATGGAACAGCTTGATATGAATGGAGCTTATCCCATTCACCGTGAGGCTCCTAAGTTTGAGGAACTTTCTACGACAAAGGAAGTTTTGTCAACAGGTATCAAGGTGATTGACCTGCTGGAGCCTTACATGAAGGGTGGTAAAATCGGACTCTTCGGTGGTGCTGGTGTGGGTAAGACCGTGCTGATCATGGAACTTATCAACAACATTGCAAAGGGACACAACGGCTTCTCTGTATTCGCTGGTGTTGGAGAGCGTACTCGTGAGGGTAACGATCTGATTCGTGAAATGATTGAATCGGGCGTTGTCCGTTATGGAAAGAAGTTCCAAGAGGCTATGGAAGAAGGCAAATGGGACCTTTCATTGGTAGACCCAGAGGAATTGAAGAAGAGTCAGGCAACCCTTGTGTATGGTCAGATGAACGAACCTCCAGGAGCTCGTGCTTCAGTTGCTTTGTCGGGACTTACCGTTGCTGAGACCTTCCGCGATCGTGGAAGTGATGATGGAAGTGCTTCGGACATTCTTTTCTTCATCGACAACATCTTCCGTTTCACACAGGCCGGTTCTGAGGTGTCTGCACTTCTTGGCCGTATGCCTTCAGCCGTAGGTTATCAGCCAACGTTGGCTTCTGAAATGGGTACGATGCAGGAACGAATCACTTCGACAAAGCATGGTAGTATCACATCAGTACAGGCCGTATATGTGCCTGCAGATGACCTGACCGACCCAGCTCCGGCTACTACGTTTACCCATCTGGATGCTACAACTGTGTTGTCTCGTAAGATTACTGAGCTTGGTATCTATCCAGCTGTGGATCCACTAGGTTCAACTTCTCGTATCCTCGATCCGTTAATTGTAGGTAAGGAACACTATGATTGTGCTCAAAGGGTGAAGCAGATTCTTCAGCGCTATAATGAGCTTCAAGACATCATCGCCATTCTGGGTATGGATGAGCTTTCTGATGAAGACAAACTCACCGTGAACAGAGCTCGTCGTGTTCAGCGTTTCCTGAGCCAGCCGTTCACCGTAGCAGAACAGTTCACCGGTGTGAAGGGTGTGATGGTAAGCATCGAAGATACAATTAAGGGCTTCAATATGATTCTCGATGGTGAGGTCGACGATTTACCCGAACAGGCTTTCCTGAATGTCGGTACAATTGACGATGCTATTGAGAAGGGTAAGAAG
>JAILAI010000183.1 GCA_024681705.1 Prevotella sp. | reverse complement strand
AGCACGTCCCAAAGCCTTGAAGTCGATGCCTGAATGCTCGTAGAAACGCTCATCCTCGGTTGCTACCAGAGCTCGCACCAAGTCGGGCGACAACTTGTTGTAATCTACGATAATTCGGTTTTCACGATCGGAATTATAGGTTCCCATCAGTTTGCCGTCGGCACTATAGATCATCGATGCCGAACGACTGATAGGATTCTCCAGCTCTTCCATATCTGGCATGTAACCTATCCATCCGTTCCAGATGGCGATGAAGGCAGCCATCAGAATGACAACCACCGATGCCATTGAAATCCAAAGGAAACGTATCAGTTTTTTTCTCATTTTTTATAGGTGTCTCAGAAAATTTCTGCAAAAATACAACTTTTATTTCTAATTATCAACCTTAAACCAAAAATTATGCGTAACTTCGCGGTCGAAAACCGAAATAAACGTCCTAAAACAATGGAAAAACATGATTTTGTAACGATTGCCGACCTGACGCGCGAAAAAATCCTCTACATGATAGAGATGGCGCAAGAGTTCGAAAACCACCCCAATCGCGAACTGCTGAAAGGCAAGGTCGTTGCTACGCTCTTTTTCGAGCCTTCCACCCGCACGCGTCTTAGTTTTGAAACCGCAGCCAACCGTCTTGGTGCTCGAGTCATCGGCTTTGCCGACCCAAAGGTGACCAGTGGCACCAAAGGTGAGACCCTGAAAGACACAATTCTCATGGTGTCCAACTACGCTGATGTCATTGTCATGCGCCATTACATTGAGGGTGCTGCCCAATATGCGTCGGAAGTATCGCCTGTTCCCATTGTCAATGCTGGCGATGGTGCCCATCAGCATCCGTCTCAGTGCATGCTCGACCTCTATAGCATCTACAAGACACAAGGGACGCTTGAGAACCTGAATATCTATATGGTGGGCGATCTGAAGTACGGACGCACGGTTCATTCGCTACTGATGGCGATGCGCCATTTCAATCCTACTTTCCACTTCGTCGCACCAAAGGAACTGGCAATGCCCAAGGAATACAAACTCTATTGCGAGGAACACGGAATCAAGTATCAGGAACACACGGCTTTCAATGAGAAAGTGATTGCCGACGCCGATATTCTGTACATGACCCGTGTGCAGAAGGAGCGTTTCTCGGATTTGATGGAATATGAACGTGTGAAGAATGTCTACATCCTGAAGAACGACATGCTCTCGTTGGCTAAGCCCAATATGCGAATCCTTCATCCGCTGCCCCGTGTGAACGAGATTGCCTATGATGTCGATGAAAATCCGCATGCCTACTACATTCAGCAGGCGGGTAACGGACTCTTTGCGCGCGAAGCTATCTTCTGCGATGTGCTTGGCATCAACCTCGATCAAGTTAAAAACGACAAAACAATCATTGAATAGTTATGGCAAAGAAAGAAATGCTCGTGGCCGCCATTCAGAACGGCACCGTCATCGATCACATACCTTCAGAGAAAACCTATCAGGTGGCGACATTGCTGAAACTCAATGAGATGACAACGCCCGTCACTATTGGCTACAATCTTCGTTCAAAGAAGTTGGGTAAGAAGGGCATCATCAAGATTGAGAACAAGTTCTTCACCGACGAAGAAATCAGTCGTCTGTCGGTCGTTGCGCCCAACGTAGTGCTCAATGTTATCAAGGACTTCGATGTGGTGGAGAAGAAAACCGTTACAACGCCAAAGGATATTCGAGGCATCGTACGATGCAACAATCCCAAATGCGTGACCAATAACGAACCCATGCAAACGCATTTCCACGTGAATAACGGCATTCTCACATGCCACTATTGCGAGGTGGAGCAGGATATAAATAAGGTGGAATTGGTGTAAAATCTCCAAACACCTGAACAAGAAATAAACAATTTTTGAAGATGAAAGAAGTACCCGTTCTGCTGCTTACAGGTTATCTGGGCAGTGGAAAGACAACATTGCTTAATAGAATTCTCACCAATGGTCGCGGAATTAAGTTTGCGGTCATCGTAAATGATATTGGCGAAGTGAACATCGATGCCGACCTCATTCAGCAAGGTGGTATCGTGAACCAGCAGGATGACAGCCTCGTGGCCCTGCAAAATGGTTGTATCTGTTGCACGCTGAAGATGGACCTCGTTCAGCAACTACAGGACATAATTGCACTGAACCGCTTTGATTACATTGTTATTGAGGCTAGCGGCATCTGTGAGCCAGGTCCTATTGCGCAGACTATCTGCTCAATACCTTCGATGGTTCCCGAGATTACTCGTCACGGTGTACCTCGTCTCGATAGTATAGTAACGGTGGTCGACGCACTCCGCATGCGCGATGAGTTCGGTAGCGGTCTCGATCTGACAAGGCCCAACATCGATGAAGAAGATATCGAGAATCTCGTTATCCAGCAGATAGAGTTTTGCAATATTGTATTGCTCAACAAGGCTGCTGAGGTGGAACCCGAGGAACTGGGACGAATTCGTCAGATAGTCAGAACGCTTCAGCCAAAAGCCGAAATCATTGAGTGCAATTACGGCGATGTGGATTTGGTGAAACTACTGGATACCCATCTATTCGATTTCGATGAAGTGGCAACATCGGCCACTTGGATTCAGGAGATAGAAAAACACATAGACGAAGACGAGGATGATGACGAACATGATCATGAAGAGCATCATCACCATCACGAAGACGATGATGACAATCACGATGAGTATCACCACCACGATGAAGATGATGATGACGATCACGATGAGCATCACCATCATGAAGGACATCATCATCACCACCATCACCATCATCACCACGATGAGGGCGAGGCTGAGGAGTATGGAATCGGCACCTACGTCTACTATGCCCGTCGGGCTTTCAATCTAGGGCTGTTCGACGAGTTCGTTGCCCGCAAGTGGCCCAAAGGCGTCATTCGTGCAAAAGGCATTTGCTATTTCCACGATGAGCGCGACAAATGCTACGTCTTCGAGCAGGCGGGCAAGCAAGTCTCTATCCGCGATGCTGGTATGTGGTATGCAACGATGCCCAAGAATGAATTGGAAGCGATGATGGAAAGAAATCCGGGACTTCGTCGCGACTGGGACGATGAATACGGAGACCGCATGCAAAAAATCGTCTTCATCGGACAGCATCTCGACAAAGAACTCATTGCTCGCGAACTCGACTTTTGTCTTGAGTAGCATGATTATTCTTACGAATGCTTGGCTGTTTGGAAAAGAAATTGTAACTTTGCAGGCGATTTTCAATTGGGTTTAAAACAAAGCTTAGAATAAAGTAAAAAGATGAAAAGAGACAACACCGTTTTCGAGTTGATTGAGAAAGAGCACCAGCGCCAGCTGAAAGGTATGGAACTGATTGCCAGTGAGAACTTCGTGAGCGACGAGGTGATGGAAGCCATGGGCTCGTATCTGACGAACAAGTATGCTGAGGGCTATCCCGGCAAGCGCTATTATGGTGGTTGCCAGGTGGTAGACGAGGTGGAGACACTGGCCATTGAGCGCGTATGCAAGTTGTTTGGTGCCGAATATGCCAATGTGCAGCCGCACTCGGGTGCTCAGGCAAATGCTGCCGTATTACTGGCTGTGCTGAAGCCGGGCGACACCTTCATGGGAATGAACCTCGATCATGGCGGCCACCTGTCGCATGGTTCTCATGTCAACACCAGCGGTATCCTCTACAAGCCTGTTGGCTACAATCTCAACAAGGAGACGGGTAGGGTAGACTACGACGAGATGGAGCAGCTTGCTCTGGAGCACAAACCCAAGCTCATCATCGGTGGTGGTTCGGCCTATAGCCGTGAGTGGGACTACAAGCGCATGCGCGAAATTGCCGACAAGGTGGGTGCTTTGCTCATGATTGATATGGCCCATCCGGCAGGACTCATTGCTGCTGGTTTGCTCGACAACCCTGTGAAGTATGCTCACATTGTCACTTCTACCACTCATAAGACCCTGCGTGGTCCGCGTGGAGGTATCATCCTCATGGGTAAGGACTTCGAGAATCCTTGGGGTCTGAAGACTCCGAAGGGCGTCACCAAGATGATGTCGCAACTCATCAACTCTGCCGTCTTCCCCGGACAACAAGGTGGTCCGCTCGAGCATGTCATCGCCGCTAAGGCCGTTGCTTTCGGCGAGGCTCTGCAACCCGAGTTCAAGGAATGGGCTAAGCAGGTTCAGAAGAACGCCAAGGTGCTGGCCGAAGAGCTCATCAAGCGTGGGTTCCACATCGTGAGCGGTGGTACCGA
>JAILAI010000158.1 GCA_024681705.1 Prevotella sp. | reverse complement strand
GTGGCTTCGGAGATGCGCCATTGCGAGCGCTTTGCCTTCCGCTTGTCGATACCGTAGACGATGAAGGCCACCACGTTGACGACAACGAGGTAGGCAATGAGAAGATGTCGGAATGCTGGGTCGTTCATACTTGTTTTGTCTTTTTAGAGCATCGCCTCGAGCCGTTCTACGGCTTGCGTGATATCCTCCTGAAAGCGCTTGTGGTTTCGTAGGAAATCCATCCGTCCCTCCGACAGAACATCATAGAGTTCGGGGCTCATATCGTCGACATAGGAACCGATGGCGTATTCAATATCTTCGCGTTGCCACTCGAGCGACGAATGGACGAATACATTGCGCTTCTGATGCAAGAAGCTGTAGGCAGTCTCAATGCTGTATCTGGTCATCATCTGTCGTAGCCAATGGGCCTGAACTGTTTCTGCGGCTCACTATAGACGAAGCCCTTTCCAAGCAGGTAGTCCTTTATCTCCTGCGGTTCGCGACTGAAGGCATAGCAGAGCGACTCCAGCGAGTCGAACTCCTCGTCTCTCAGCAGCATGTTGACGCTCGAAACCAATATGGCTGGATCTTGTGGTAGATAGTCCATGAGTGAATCAAACAATGTTGTTTCAGGTGACTCTCATTTAGCCGAAGTATTTCTTCGATGAAATAGTCTCAAGAGTCTCGAAAACAATCATTTATGAAGTTGCTTTACAGGGAAATTGAAATACGTATCGGGGAACGGTTCATCCTTCAGCGTGAAGTGCCACCACTCGGTATCGACGGGCTTGAAACCGTGCCTCAGCATGGCCTTTCGGAGAATCATGCGATGGGCGAACTGCTCGGCCGTGATGCTCCTTCCGACCAGACTTTTATGGTTGTCGCCATTGTATTCGCCCATCTCGGGATTGCCGCAGAAGTCGGGATGGCTCTCGGTGCCAAACCAGTCGAAAGTGCCGCCCATATCGAGCTCTTTCTCTGTGGCCATATCGAAGAGCGTCAGGTCGACGGTGGAGCCACGCGTATGTCCGCTACGCTCACTGATGTACCCCTGTTTGAATAGCACGCTCTTGTCGAGTTCAGGATAGAAATAGGTCTTCATCTTCGCATCGGAGAAGTCCTTCGACCAGCGCACGAAATGGTCTACGCCCTTTTGCGGTCGGTAGGCGTCGTAGATCTTCAGTCGGTAGCCCTGTGCCATCACATCGTCGCTCACTGCCCTGAGGCTGTCGGCAGCCCTCTTGGTGAGCAGTGCGGTGGGTTCCTCGTAGCCGTCGATGCGCTGTCCCACGAAGTTGTAGGTGCTGAAATAGCGAATCTCGAGGATGGCATCGGGAACGACATCGGTGAGCGTCACGAACTGGCTCGCGTCTTCAGTAGGACTGAGCGTGCTGACATCGTGGCTGAGCGAACGGCATGAAACCGCGCACAGACCGAAGACGATACACAAGAGGAGTTGGGGAATCCAAATTCTTTTCTGCTTCATAGTTATTGTCGTTTTTAGTTCCTTCGCATGAGAAGGGCGAATTATTTTCACGTTGCAAAAGTAGTAAAAAAAGCACGATGAGAAAAGAGAATCGCTAAAAAAGTCAAAAAAATGCCGCCATTCGTACGTGCGAAAGAAGAAAAGTGTGGCATTTGTTTTGTGCTTTGGCGAGTTCTTCGTACTTTTGCCATCGACAAACGACATACAATCATCATGAAGGAATTACTATTGGTATGCGTGGGCAGCTTCTTCGGAGGCGGTGCTAGATATCTGGTCAGCAAGGCCATACAGACGTGGCTGAGCGTGAGTTTCCCATGGGGAACGATGACGGTGAACGTCGTCGGCTGCTTTCTCATCGGGCTTCTGTCGGGCCTGTCGCTGAGCGGACAGATATCCCCATCGACGAAGCTCATCCTGGTGACAGGCTTCTGCGGCGGTTTCACCACCTTCTCCACCTTCATGAACGAAAACCTGCTGATGGGACGCGACGAAACCGTTCTACCTGCCATTCTCTACACGCTTTCGAGTCTTGTGCTTGGCCTTATTGCCGTCGTCGTGGGCTATCAGCTGGTGAAATAGCAGCCGTCATTTTCTACCATAGATAATGCCCACACCGGTCAGCATTCCAGGCACCTGCATCCACGCGGGAACGGGAATGTCCTTGGTCGAGTCGACATAGTGGATTTCCGCTACGACATCGTTTGCCAGACGGTCGACAATGGCCTGAAAATCGCCGTAGATGCTCTTCTGCCCAAACATGTCCTGCAGGGCAAAGGAACCGCCTTTCTTCAACACGCGCAGCGTCTCGCGCAACAGCTCTTCCTTGCTCTTTCCGTCGTTCACCTCGTGATAGACGAAGTTGCTCACCACAGCATCGAAGGTCTCGTCGGCGAAATCCAGATGGTTGGCGTCGCCCTGCTGGAATTCACAACGCGAGGCCACACCTTCGGCTTCAGCGTTTCGTTGGCACATCTTCTGACTGTAGTCCCACTTGACACCCCAGTAGTCGATGCCTGTGCAATGGGCTTGGGGAAAGGCTTTGGCGCACCGAATGGTGAGTGCTCCGGCTCCACAACCCACGTCGAGCAGTCGTCCCTGACCATCCCAAGGCAGATGCGCGACCACATATTGGAGAACGGTGCCCATCATGCCGCCTCCGCCAAACGAGAAGGCATGGTGAAAAGCAGCCATATAGCAATAGAAGAACAAGGCCACACAGAACAGAGCACCGAAGAGGGCTGTCCAGATGAGCGACCAATGGCAACAAACAGAAACGATGAGCATGGCCGCAGCACCGATGCTCAGCACACTGAGCAGGGCGAGCAGCTTGGTGGGAACCCAATTGCCGTAGTCGGCTTTCTTGTTGTCTTTCATTTCCTTACTCCTTTAATTGTTGCGTACGAGGGTTTCTTCTTCGACACTTCCACATCGCCGAAGCCTGCCTGTTCGAGCATTTCCTTCAGCTGTTCGGGCGAATAGACAGTCATTCCGTCGACCACGTTGGTCCACACGGAATCGCCGTCGACCACTTCGATGATGATGGCAAACTGGGCTCCAGGTTTCATCACGCGCTTCACCTCCTGAAGGCATTTGGGCAGATTGGGCCAGAAGTAGACGGTCTCGACGGCTGTCACCACATCGAAGAACTGATCTTCGAACGGCAGTTCTTCAGCCGAGCCTTTCTCTACGAACACTTGCTTGCCGAGCGTTTCGCGGTTCACCTGCTTGGCTTTGGCAACACTCTCGTCGGAGATGTCGATGCCATAGACCTTTGCATCATTGCTCTTCGCCAACAGCCGCTTCAGCGTAGCACCACCGCCACAACCCACATCGAGCATCGTCATACCATCGCGAAACGTCAGATGACTCAAGCCCCAGTTGGTGAGCGGAGCATGACCGAAATTCATAAAGCGCAGCATCAGTCGCCCAAGGAATCCCTCGGGACGGGCACACTGACAGAAAAAATCTTTCACAAAATTCTTCATCGTATACTATAGTTGATAATCATTGTTTTTTCGCCTGCAAAGTTACGCAGATTCAACATAGCCTGCAATACTCAATATTCGGTAATTCTGCCCCCTCGGCAATCATCATTTTAGGGGATGGAACCACGCAAAAAGGACCAATGGCAGAAGAAAACTATCGGCAATAACTCACCTGCCAACGACGACTTCCAGACCAAAGGAGCAGGGAAAAATGTAAAAGTGCAAAAAAATGTAATCATACTTACGCGGTTTTAACCCACATTGCAGCTAATGACTGCTTAACTCACTGATTTTCAGGCGGCGGATTTTTTGGGGGTCCTTTCAGGGGTACCACAGATTTGACTTTTCCTATGGGATTGTCCGTGATGTCCAGCAGACCATATATGGTAG
>JAILAI010000139.1 GCA_024681705.1 Prevotella sp. | reverse complement strand
CGAGTGATAAAGAAGGACAAGATAGATCCTCCGGTATGCATCTATGGCCCGCCCGAGATGTTGCAACGTCGGGCCATCAAGGCCGTGCCCGAGGATTCAAAAGGTACAAATGAAGATAATAAAGAATAAAAGATAAAGATGAAGAAATTGTTTTTTGTGATGGTAGCCTGCGCAATGGCTGTCTGCATCTGCTCTTGCGAACGCGTAAAGAAGTCGGCAGCAGGCAAACAGACCCGCGTGGTTCAGGCCGAAGCCGTCATCAATCCATATGCACTAGCTGGCGAATGGGCAGACAGTACCAAGAATGCCATGATTGCCCTCGACGGAGAGGGAACCATGAGTGGCAAGGTGGGTGACACAGAATATAGCCAGTGGATTGTCGCACACGAGAACATGCTGCTGTTCAGGGGCCAGCGTGGTGGAGCCGAAGTGGTCGATACGGCCATGCTCGATGCCAACAAGGTGCATCCCGATCTGTCGGTGGCTGCCGTGGGTTGCGTCTTCACAAAAAAATAACGCGCCTTATTAGGGGCGCGTCCTTTCCTTCGGGAACCATCTGAGAACTGGTTGGCGTCGGCCAGTTCGTGTAGTGATGGACCGTTGGGCATTCGTATTGTCGAGAATGCCGACGGTCAGCTCTTCCGGTATTCTTTGGGCGACATGCCCACATGTTCCTTGAAGTATTTTCCAAGGAACGACTGATTGGGGAAGTTCAGGTTCTGAGCTATCTCCTTGATAGGCATTGATGAGTTCTTCAGCAGCACGCGCATCTCCAGCGTCACGTAGTTGTCTATCCATTCGTTAGGCGTGCGGTGGCTCACCATCTTCACCGTCTCCGACAGGTATTTGGGCGTGATGCAGAGTTTCTCGGCGTACCATCCCACACGGCGTTCCTTGCGGAAATTCTCTTCTACCAGCAGAATGAAGTCAGCGAAGAGGCTCTCGGCGCGCGTCTGCCGCGTCTCGTTCACTTTTTGCAGGCGGTAGATGGCGTTGCTCACGTCGTAGACCATCGTCATCATAAGCGAGCAAACCACCTCGCGACGGAAGTGATGGTTGGAGTCATCCACGCGGTATCTGATGGCTCGGAAATAGGCCTGCATAGCGAAAGCCTCTTCCTTGGTGAGGTTGAAAACCGGGTGCGAGCGCGAGAAGAGGAACAGCTTTGACAACTCGTGGATGCCTTTGATGCTTTCCTGGAAGAAGTCCTTGTTCATCAGGATGGCGATGCCGTTGAAGTCGTTGCTGAACATGTAGTTATCGACGATGGTGCCAGCGTTCACGATGAGCACGTCGTTAGGCTTCACCATTCGCTCCTCGGTGTCTATGCTATACTGAGCTTTTCCCTTCAGACAGAGGCCCAGCAGGATGCATTTCATGCGGCGTGGTGTCGTGGGCCAGGGCATTTGGGCCAGGTCGTCGAGAACCAGCAGATCGTTTTCTATGCTACTATAGTGGTGTGCAAGTTTCTTTACGCTTTCTATGGTAATTTCCTGAATGTTCAAGTTGTCGTTCATTTCTTTTTCAGTTTTATCATTTTCACTATATGGGGTTTCAGTTCCATTGTCTGCTCTTTGCCGTTGCAGATCAGGCGGATGGTTCCGCCATCGTGGCTGACGATGTTCACGTCGGTCACTTTTCCGTCGGTCCAGCTGAAGTCAAATTCGAATCCGCCTCGGGTGCACAATCCCTTCACGCTACCTTCGTTCCAGGCTTTGGGCAGAGCGGGCAGTAGTTCGACAACGCACTCTTGTCCGTCGTACTGGCTCTGCATGAGCATTTCGCAGACGCCAGCCGTACCACCGAAGTTACCGTCGATCTGGAATGGCGGGTGGGCGTCCATCAGATTGGGATAGGTACCGCCCGAACGACGTTTGTCGGGACCCTCGTATCCGTCGGGCGATACGTAGGTGAGCAGCTTCTGGTAGATGTGGTAGGCGTCCTCGCCTTTGTGAAGTCGGGCCCAAAGGTTGATGCGCCAACCGGTGCTCCAGCCTGTTGTTTCATCGCCTTTCTGGCGCAGCGTCTGTTCGCAGGCCTTCAGCAATGGCGACAGTTCTGACGTGCCGACCAAGGGCGTCTCGTTCACCATGTGGTTTCCGGGGTAGAGACCGATGAGGTGCGACTGGTGACGATGGTGCACATCGTAGTCTTTCCAGTCGTGATACCACTCGTTGAGATCGCCTTCGTTACCGATGGTGTAGGGGTGGAGTCGTTGCAGGGCGGCGTTTGCTTTGGCCTGCAACTCAGGTTCGGTGTTCAGTTCGCGACAGGCCTGACACAAGTTTGTCAGCAGTTCGCGGATGATGGCCAGGTCGGCAGTTCCGCCATAGCATGTCATGCCGTGATAGCCTTTGTCGGTCACATATTCGTTCTCGGGCGATGTGCTCGGTGCGGTAATCAGTTCACCGGGTCGTTTTGGGTTCTCGATGAGCCAGTCGAGGCAGAACTCAGCAGCTCCTTTCATCAGTGGAAAGGCCACGTTGCGCAGGTATTCTTTGTCTGCGGTGAACTGGTAGCGTTCCCACAATGTGTTCACCAGCCAGGCGCCTCCCATGTTCCAGTTGGCCCATTCGGGTTTCTCGTTTTTCTCGCCTACGGGGTTGGTCATGGCCCAGATGTCACTGTTGTGCGATGCGCACCAGCCGTGCTCTATGCCATAGAAGTGGTGCGCGGTGTGGCGACCGTTCTCCGCCAATGACGAGACGAAGCCGTCGAGCGGTTCTGTCATCTCAGCCAGATTGGCCACGAAGGCAGGCCAGTAATTCTCCTCCAGGTTGATGTTCATGGTGTAATTGCCTCGCCAGGGCGACCATTTATGGGGTGTCCACAAGCCCTGTAGGTTGGCCGGAACGCCTGGTGTGCGCGACGAACTGATGAGCAGGTAGCGCCCGTACTGGAAATAGAGCACCTCCAGATAGCGCGAGTGTCCGCCTTGGTCGGTGTATTGCTTGAGCAGCTGGTCCACGGGCATGTCTGCACCTTCGTAGCCTTCGCTCATCAGGTACTGGTTTCCATCGATGGTGTGGCGTTCTCTTTTGCCCAGACTGAGTTCTACGCGTTCAAAGAAACGCTCGTAGTCTTTCACGTGTCTTTCGCGCAACGACTTATAGTCTTTGTCAACCAGTCGCCAGGCATCGTCGCTGGCCGCTTCCAGATAGGGCGCAGCATCGTCGACGGGATGGCGGTGAGCACCGTTGAAACTGGTGCGGTCGACGAAGTAGATGACGATTTCGGTAGCATTGCTGATGCGCAATGTGGAGTCGCTGGCGACGACCTGTCCGTCGGGAGTTCTCACCAGCACGTGCGAGCAGAAGTGAATACTCTGTTGCGGGTCGCCGATGGCATGTCCGGTCATGGTGATCTGGCCTTCCCAACCCAACGACTCTCCGTTGGCAAAAACGCGCTTGCTGGGCAATGAGGCCTTGGCGGAGTGGGGCACCTGCGACGTGAGGCACAGCTCTTGCGACAGGCTGTGGGCGCGGTCGGCCACCAGACGGATGGCAATCATCTGCTCTGGATTGGATGCGAAATATTCGCGTCTGACGTTCACGCCGCCTTTCGTATAACCCATCTGCACCAAAGCGCTGTCCAGACTCAGCCGACGCCAATAGTTCTCGATGTTGCCGTCGGTGAGGTCGCGCAGATGGATTGTGGCCAGCGGTTGGTAGAATTGCGAGTTGTGGCCCTGAACATGAAGTTGCAAGGAGTCTGCCAACTGGTAGTCTTCGCGGAAGAGTGCTTCCCGGATTTTCGGAATCCATGCCGCCGCACCTTCACCTTCGCGCTGGTCGACCGGCGTACCTGTCCAGAGCGTGATGTCGTTCAGGTGTATGATGTCGTCGTTCGGGTCGCCATAGATCAGGGCTCCCTGTCGGCCGTTGCCAATGGGCAATGACTCCTCGAAGAAGGCAGCGGGTCGGTTGTAGTTCAAATTGAGCAGCTGCGACCTGCGGCTTTTCAGGGGAATGTTGGCCATACTGGTGAGGCAGATGGCTGATGCGAAGAGTATGAGGAGTGTTTTTTTCATTTCAGTTGGTGCTTGTTGTTGATAGGTGATGATAGAAAAGGGCCAGAGTTCGAGCAAAAGAAGAAAGCCAGCCCTACGGCTTTTCGCTGGGGCTGGCTTTGACGTACGTGTCTTATTTATGCGTCGATATTGGCATAGGTTGCGTTTTGCTCAATGAATTCGCGGCGAGGTTCAACGTCGTCGCCCATCAGCATGGAGAAGATTTCGTCGGCAGCAGCCGCATTTTCTATCGTCACTTGCTTGAGCAGTCGGGTCTTCGGGTCCATGGTAGTCTCCCAGAGCTGATCGGGATTCATCTCACCCAGACCTTTGTAGCGTTGTGTGTGCAGCTGCGTGGAGTTCTCGTCGCCGGCCACGTATTTGTCGATGAAGGTCTGGCGCTGCTGTTCGGTGTAGCAGTATTCGCTGATCTTCTTGAACGTGCACTTGTAGAGTGGAGGAGTGGCGATGTAGAGATGGCCGTCTTCGATGACGCGCGGCATAAAGCGGTAGAACAGTGTCATGATGAGCGTGTCGATGTGTGAGCCATCGACGTCGGCGTCGGTCATGATGATGATCTTGTCGTAGCGCAACTTGTCGATGTTTGCTTCGCGATCGGCCTCGCCGTCTACGCCGAAGCGCACGCCAATACTCTGGATGATGTTCATCACCGATTCGGCCTCGAACACGCGGTGCCATTGCACCTTCTCCACGTTCAGGATCTTACCGCGCAACGGCAGAATGGCCTGTGTGTAGCGGTCGCGTCCCTGCTTGGCGGAGCCACCTGCGGAGTCACCCTCCACGAGGAATATCTCGCATTGCTTCGGGTCGCGGTTGGAACAGTCGGCCAGTTTGCCAGGCAGTCCGCCGCCGCTCATCGGGTTCTTGCGCTGTACGCTCTCACGGGCCTTGCGGGCGGCGATACGTGCCGTAGCAGCCAGCACCACCTTGTCGCAAATCTGGCGAGCTTCCTTCGGATGCTCTTCAAGGTAGTTGGCCAAAGCTTCACCCACAGCTTGCTGAACGGCGCCAGCCACTTCCGAGTTTCCGAGCTTCGTCTTGGTCTGACCTTCGAACTGCGGCTCGGCCACCTTGATGGAGATAACGGCCGTAAGACCTTCGCGGAAGTCCTCACCGGCAATCTCAATCTTGGCCTTCTCAATCTGCTTCGAGATGTTTGGATCGGCATCGGCATAGGACTTCAGCGTGCGCGTCAGTGCCATGCGGAAACCGGTCAGGTGGGTACCACCTTCGATGGTGTTGATGTTGTTCACATACGAGTGGATGTTCTCCGAGTAGTCGGTGTTGTACATCACGGCCACCTCGATGGGAATGCCCTGCTTCTCGGTCTTCAGATAGATGACGTCGTCGAACAGATGTGTGCGATGGCGGTCGATATAGCGAACGAATTCCTTCAGTCCGTCCTTGGCGTGGAAGGTCTCTTCCTTGGTATGGCCCTCCTCGTCGGGGCGCATGTCTTTCAGCGTGATGTTGATGCCGGCATTCAGATAAGCCAGCTCGCGCATGCGCTTGGCGATGATGTCGTATTTGTATTCAGTGGTGGTGAATATGGTGTTGTCGGGCCAGAACTGCTGACGTGTGCCGCGCAATTCCGTCTGGCCTACCACCTTCACGGGGTAGAGGGGAATGCCGCGCTCGTATTCCTGCTGGTAGATCTTACCGTCGCGGAACACTTGCGAGAGCATACGCTTGGAGAGTGCGTTGACGCAACTGACGCCCACGCCGTGCAGACCACCGCTCACCTTATAGCTGCCCTTGTCGAACTTACCACCAGCATGAAGCACCGTCATGACCACTTCCAGGGCTGACTTGTGCATCTTCTCGTGCTCGTCTACGGGAATACCGCGACCGTTGTCTTGCACGGTGATGGAGTTGTCTTCGTTAATGGTGACTTCGATGTGGGTACAAAAGCCCGCCATCGCTTCATCTATTGAGTTGTCAACCGTTTCATTGACCAGGTGATGAAGTCCCTTTTCACTGATGTCGCCAATGTACATCGCAGGGCGTTTTCTCACTGCTTCAAGGCCTTCTAGCACTTGAATGTTACTGGCAGAATAGTTAGCCTCGTTCTTCTGAATATCTTCCATTTTTTAATTGTTTCCTAAATAGGTTGCAAAGTTACAAAAAAAACGCCAAATGGAGGGCTCTTTTCTTGCAAAAAAACTTAAATTTCCATGCAAAAGAAAAAAGGGCCGCAACCTCGCGGCTGCAACCCTTTTGCCTATGAAAAGTCTTAATCTTATCCAAGCTTATTGATGTGCTGTGCCAGACTTGACTTCAGGTTTGAAGCCTTGTTCTTGTGGATGATGTTGTTCTTTGCCAGCTTGTCGAGCATTTTCTGGACAGCGGGGTAGAACTTTGCAGCCTCGTCCTTGTCGGTCATAGCACGAAGTTTGCGAACGGCGTTACGCATGGTCTTTGCATAGTAACGGTTGCGCAGTGTACGAGTCTTCGTCTGACGAATTCTCTTTACAGATGATTTGTGGTTTGCCATTTCTTTTTAAATAATTAATGTTGTTTTGAATAGCCTCTGGGTCTTATGCGGCAAATGCAGCCCTGGGCGGATTAAAAAATCCTCCGCCACCTTTTCCAAGAGCACCACTTGGGGAATCTCTTGTCAGCGCATCTCTGCGCGATGACGGATAGTGAAGTAGTCCCTAGGAGAGTCGAACTCCTCTTTAGAGAATGAAAATCTCTCGTCCTAACCGATAGACGAAGGGACCGTTGCCTATTAAGCGGGTGCAAAGGTACGAATATTTTCCGAATGTGCAAAATTTTCGGCCAGTTTTTTAGCTATGTGCCTGAAAATTTGTAATTTTGCACCTGAATGCTGACGAAGACAAAAGCCATTGTGCTAAGGAAATTGAAGTACGGCGAGCGGAAGATGATTGTCGATATGCTCACCGAGAGTCACGGGCGGGTGTCTGTGGTGATGGCCATTCCTTCTACCCAGCGCGGCAAGCTGAAAAAACAATATTTCCAGCCGATGACGGTCTTGGACGTAGAACTCGATTTGCGACCGCGTCAGGAACTGCATCATTTGCGCGACGTCAGGCTCGACGTTCCCTTCTCTTCAATACCCTTTGATGCCGCAAAACTTAGCATCACGCTCTTTCTCGCCGAGTTCCTCTACTATGCTACGCGTGGTGAACAACTCAACCCACAACTCTTCGCCTATGTGGAGGCGAGTTTGCGTTGGCTCGACGGATGCAGTGCTTTATTCGCCAACTTCCACCTTGTCTTTATGATGCGACTGACGCGCTTCATCGGTTTCTTTCCCTTTCTTGATGACTATCACGATGGCGATGTGTTCGATTTGCGGGCCGGAACCTTCGTTTCTAGTGCACCGCTCCACACCGATTTCCTGTCGGTGGCAGACGCCGCACGCATTAACACCATCATGAGAATGAACTACGAGTCGATGCATCTTTTCCATATGTCGCACAACGATCGCAACCGCATCGTCGACGTTGTCATTCACTACTACCGCCTTCACGTGCCCAACTTCCCCGAATTGCGCTCCCTCGACGTCATGAAGGAACTCTGGGTTTAGTTCTTTCTTCTTCATAGCAGCCATTCCTTTCCACCTTTTCTATTGCGTTATCTCTGCAATTCCATCGGTTTCGTTGGCCTTTATTCGCCCTTTCAATTTCTCTATTTCTGTATCCCCGTAGAAAAAATCTAGAAAAAATGTGGCCATTTTGGCGTTTTCGACAAAAAAAATCTAGATTTTTTTATTCAAGTTTGCCAGTTTCGCACGTTGTTTGTACCTTTGTCTTCAACTAAAGACGGGAAGAGGCATTCTGTAACGCATAGAATTTA
>JAILAI010000137.1 GCA_024681705.1 Prevotella sp. | reverse complement strand
GGTGAGGTTCAGCTCGTAAGCCATCTTGTCGGTGAGGAACAAAGCTTGGTCGCGTGCCTGCTCATAGCTCATGGCGCTTGCCGAGATGCTCATCGTCAGCATGGCCAACATTGCAATCATCATCTTCTTCATAGTCGTATTTTTTAAATGGTTTATAATTTCTTTTTCACGTTGCAAAATTGCGAAGAAAAAAACACATCTGCAAAGGAAAATCCCTAAACAGTGCGGGATTTTCCCTATCATGTGAAATAGGGCGTATTTTTTCTATGTCTGCATCGTTGTTTTCGGTAAATCTTAGCGGCAAAACGCCTTGTTTTAGTGCCAAACAACTCAATTCCTTTCTTATGCGAAACGTCTGCAAGAAATAAATGACGAAGTATAAAATAATAGGCGGAGTTTTGCGTTATATATAAAAGGTAAGGAAAGAGTAAATGAAGAAATCACACCTTATTATAATATATGTGTGCGCAATGCTTTCGTCGCTGGGTCTGAAGGCCCAGGAGACGGTCGAAGGTATTGGACGTCTTGGTCAGGGACTTACGTGGCGTGCTGAAGTGCAGGCCACCGTGAGTGACGGGCAGACACCGCTCTGGCTCAATGCAAACAAATATGGATTGAGTTCGCTCGACGACGTGAATGGTTATCTGCGTGGCGGAATCTTCCGTCCACTTGCCGTTGATTCGATGCGCCGTTGGGGCATTGGCTATGGTGTGGATGCGGCTGTTGCTACGGGCTTTACTAGCACCCTCGTAGTGCAACAGGCCTATGCTGAGCTGCGCTGGATGAAGGGAGTGCTCACCGTAGGTAGCAAGGAACAGCCTCTGGAACTGAAAAACCAACAACTAAGTTCGGGTTCGCAAACTTTGGGCATCAACGCAAGACCTGTGCCAAGTGTGCGAATTGCGCTGCCCAACTACTGGGATATTCCCGGAACGCGCGGATTGATTGCCCTGAAAGGACACATCGCCTATGGCAAGAGAACCGACGATGCATGGCAGAAAGACTTCACCCATCAGCAGAGCAGATATACCGAAGGGTCGTTCATCCATACAAAGGCAGGCTATCTTCGCGTGGGCAGCAACACCCTGAATGTGGAACTGGGCGTTGAGGCAGGTTGCGAATTTGGTGGTAAGGCCTATAATGTTTCGGGAGTGGAACCCGACGGAACGGTGGAGAACGCCCAGAATCTAAGTGCCTTCTTCCACGCGCTTGTGCCTGGTGGTTCGGATGCTACCGATGGCAGTTTCCAAAACAAGGAGGGCAACCACATGGGTAGTTGGTTGGCTAGACTGAACATCGATCAGCCCACATGGGCGCTGGGCGTCTATGCGGACCACTATTTCGAGGACAACTCTTCCATGCTTCACCTGAGCCACAACGGGTGGGGCAAGGGTGCTGAAGCCCAGACAAAGGTAGAGGACCGCTACTTCTTCTACGACATGAAGGACTGGATGCTGGGTGCGGAACTCAAGCTGAAGGAGTGTTCGTGGCTGAACGAGGTGGTGGTGGAGTATCTCTATACGAAGTATCAGGGCGGTCCTGTCTATCACGACCATACGCCCAACGTGAGTGAACACCTGTGCGGTCGCGACAATTTCTATAACCACTACATCTTTACCGGATGGCAGCATTGGGGACAGGTGATGGGCAACCCGCTCTATCTGTCGCCCATCTACAATCAGGACGGACTGGTTGAGGTGGAGAACAATCGCTTCACGGCCTGGCATCTGGGTTTGGGCGGACAGCCATTCGACAAACTGAGTTACCGTGTATTGGCAACATTGCAGAAGAACTTGGGAACCTACTATAACTTGGTGGACGATCCGAAGGACGAAGTGAGCTTGTTAGCCGAGGCCTGCTATCGTTTCGGCGATGCAAACAAAACGTCGCACTGGTATGCAAAAGCCGCTTTTGGCCTTGATAACGGTGGATTACGAGGCGACAACGTGGGTCTACAACTCACCATAGGCCGTACGGGCCTGTTTGGAAAATAGAAAAAGAAAGGAAAAGATATGAGAAACATGATCAGAAAATGCGGAAGAGGTTTGTCGGCGTTCAGCCTGTTTACTGGCCTGTTTTTGTCAACAGGACTCCTGACTTCGTGCGACGTAGAGACCTCTGACAACGGCGACCTCGACGGATTCTGGCAGTTGCGAGCCGCCGACACGCTATCCACAGGCGGTCATAGCGACCTGACGGGATTGTCGTTGACGTGGGCTTTCCAAGGCCGATTGCTCGAAATGCGCGACCTGCATGGTCAGCGCACCGACATTGTCAGCTCGTTCATCCACGAGGGTACCACGCTTTCGCTCTTCGATGCCTATATTGTGGATCGTGACAACGGTGACATTCGTCTCGAAGATGCCACCGAACTGAGCCCGTATGGTGTGAACCGACTGGACGAAACGTTCAGTGTTGAGAAGCTCGATGGCAGCAAGATGGTCCTGAAATCGGAGAAACTGAGGCTGACGTTCCGTAAATATTGAACATGTAGAAATAAGCATATAACCGTAGAAACGACCATCAAAGGAATGAATGTCGCCGAAATAAGCATGACAGAAAAGCGATAAAACAACGAAAAAAGGGAGCCGCGAGCTCCCTTTTTCCATATATGAGTTTGTTACTTTAAATCTTTTTGCCGAAGAGAATCTTCGTGAACGTCAGACCCAGAATCTTGATATCTAGCGCCCAAGAGCGATGTCTTAGGTATTCAAGGTCCATTTCCAGACGGCGGAGCATCTTGTCCATCGTGTCGGTATAGCCGTTGTATAGTGTAGCCATCGATGTGATGCCCGGTCTGATTTGGTAGAGATACTCGTATCTGGAGTCTTCCTTTATAATCTGATCGATGTAGAACTTGCGTTCTGGACGAGGTCCCACAAACGACATCTGGCCCATGAATACATTCCAGAACTGCGGTAGTTCGTCGAGATGGTGCAGACGAAGGAACTTTCCAAACTTGGTAAGACGCTTGTCTTCTCCTCCATCTTGGCACAGTTCGGGTCCGTTGTTCTCGGCCCCAACCACCATACTGCGGAATTTGTATATATAGAATGGTCTTCCAAATCGACCGATGCGTTCCTGCTTATATATAGCAGGACCTCCGTCCTCTCTGCGTACGCCAATGTAGCAGATAAGGAAGAGCGGGGAGAAGAGAATTAAG
>JAILAI010000132.1 GCA_024681705.1 Prevotella sp. | reverse complement strand
CTTGAGTCCTACAACGACTTCATAGCCAACGGTTCGGGCGATAGCCGCTCGTTCATGATGCAATCGCTGATGCAGACCGCCCATACGCCCACGCTCTATCTGGTGTTGGCGGGTGTGGTGATGGTGCTTTCGCTGGTGTTCTCGAAGAAGGCGCAGAACGTGGTGAAGACCTCCGTCGACCTTTCTCGTCAGGATGAAGGCGACGAGATGTTCGGCTCGAGTGCCGTTGCCCGCATCCTCGTCAGGACTACCCAGCGCACGGCTTCGTCCATCGCTAGAATCATTCCCAAACGTGTTGGACGGTGGATAGACAAACGCTTCAATGCCGACGCCGCCCTATTGGCCGATGGTGCCGCCTTCGACCTCATCCGAGCCGCCGTCAACCTAGTGCTTGCGGGTATACTCGTGGCTTTCGGCACCAGCATGAAACTTCCGCTCTCCACCACCTACGTTACCTTCATGGTGGCCATGGGTTCGAGTCTGGCCGATCGCGCATGGAGTCGCGAGAGTGCCGTGTTCCGCATCACGGGCGTGTTGAGCGTCATCGGCGGATGGTTTATCACCGCGGGTGCGGCCTTCATCATGTGCTATCTCGTCACCAATGCCCTGTTCTTCGGCTCCTTCATCGCCATGATTCTAGCCATTGCGATTGCCATCGTCCTGCTCGTTCGAAGCAACGCGAAGTACAAGAGTCATCGGGAGACCGATGAGACCGACCTGCTCTTCCGACAACTCAACCGAACGCAAGACAAAGCCGAGCGTTGGCAATTGCTGAAGATGCACGTGGGCCATAGCACCGCGAGTCAGCTGAAGTTCGTCAGCGGTTGTTTCCAGAAGGTCACGCAAGCCTTTCTCCACGAGGAATATAGTCCGCTCCGCCAAGCCACCCACGAGATTGAGACGGCCCGCAAACAACTGAAACGCCAACGACGTCGAGAAATCATAGGCCTACGGAAGATAGAACCCCTTCTGGCGATGGAGCGCAACACCTGGTACTTCCTCTCGAATAGTTCCGTCGAGCAGATGCTCTATTGCCTGAAGCGCATCAACGACCCCTGCCGCGAGCATGTGGGCAACAACTTCCTTCCGGCATCGGGCGAGTTGACAGAAGCCTTCGGCGACATCGAACTTCAGGTTCAGGACATCTTCCGACGCACCGAACTCCTGCTGACGCCCTCTGCTATCAATGAGGAAAAGGCGATGGCCCTCCGCACTCAGGCTGAGCACTTGCAAAGGCGTTTGTCCGGACATCGGCAACAGGTCATCGACGCGATGCAGAAGAAATCGGTCAACATCGAGTCGACCATCGTCTATCTCAACATCGTCCAGGAGTCGCAACAGATGCTCAGCTGCCTTCGCCACATGCTCAGGGGAATCACGAAGTTCTGCGCCTGAGGTAGATGTAATCCTCAAAGACATCTCGGCTCTTATACGGATGCATCGTGGTCTTCGGGCATGTTACAATTCGGTTAATAATTTCGCGAGTTGTTGCTTTCGTGGCGATTTTTCCGTAACTTTGCCGAAAAATGTGCATTTTTACAATTTCGGTCCACGGGGAAAGACCAGTGAGGGTTCGACTTCGTCCGCGATTTTTCGGTAACTTTGCACACAAACAATTCATAAATGGAGCAAAAGAGAATATTGGTCGTCGATGACGAAGAGACACTTTGCGAGGTGCTGAAACTCAACTTGCAGAACGAGGGCTACGAAGTGGATGTCGCCACGAGTGCGGAGCAGGCACTGACCTACGACGTCAGGAGCTATTCGCTCATCTTGCTTGACATCATGATGGGAGAAATCAGTGGCATACAGATGGCGAAAATCCTGAAGGCAGAACCCGCCACGGCCTCCATCCCCATCATCTTCTGCACGGCCCGCGGTTCGGAGGACGACATGATCAGAGGACTCGACCTGGGCGCCGACGACTACATCATGAAGCCCTACACCATCCGAAACGTGATGGCAAGGGTGAGGAGCGTGCTGAGGCGTACGGCACGCCAACAGGACCACGAGGAACAAGAAGTGGGCAACGTGCTACGGATTGACGGTCTGCAACTGGATATGGACCTCAAGCAATGCTTCGTCGACGGACAACTGGTGAAGCTGACGAAGACGGAGTTCGAGTTGCTCGCCTTCCTGATGGCCAACCCCGGGAAGATTTTCTCGCGCGACGAAATCGTGCTCCGCGTGTGGGACGACGTCATTGTGCTCGACCGCACCATCGACGTGAACATCACCCGTCTGCGCTCCAAGATAGGGCCCTACGGCGCCTATATCATCACTCGTTTAGGTTTTGGCTATGGCTTTAAGAATTAAGCTCTCCTACCACCAGCGGCTCTTCCTGCTGCTATTGGCGTTCTCGTGGACGATGATCATCTGCTTCGCCGTATTCCAATACTATCGCGAGAAGCAGTGCAAGTCGGACGTGCTCAACGCCCAGTTGCAAATCTACAACCATCATCTGCTGAAGACCTTGGAGAAGGAAACCGACTACGCACGCTACCTCAGCGGCCACGACTATCCCATCGAGGACTTGCGAATCACCATCATCGACTTCTCGGGAAAGGTGGTCTACGACGACCGTCTGCAACCCAACTCGCTCGACAATCACCGCAACCGACCAGAGATAGCGCAGGCCATCAAGAAAGGCTCGGGCTACCACATCAGCCGACATTCGGCCAGCGACGGGCGACTCTATTTCTATTCGGCCACCAAGGGCGACCACATCATCCTCCGATCGGCCATTCCCTATTCGGCATCGCTCCGCGAATTGCTCAAGGCCGACTGGGCCTTCCTATGGGCTATCTTCATGTTCAGCATCGTGATGAGCGTGCTGGCCTACTTCGCCACGCGTCGCATCGGCAAGACCATCGAGCGACTGAACCTCTTCGCGGCAAAGGCCGAGAGCGGCGAGGTGTTCGACGAGAACGAACCATTTCCACACGACGAACTGGGAGCCATCTCCGAGCACATCGTCAAGCTATACAGCCACAAACGCCAGCTCACCAACAACCTGAACCACGAGCTGAAGACGCCTGTGGCCTCCATCCAGGTGTGCCTCGAGACGTTGCTTTCGGGCATCAAGCTGAGCGAGGAGAAACGGCAGGAACTTCTCGGCCGATGCTACGCCAATACCGACCGCTTGCGCCGTCTGCTGGCCGACGTGTCGCTCATCACGCGAATGGAGGATGGCGGCCAACTCATTGATTGTGAGCGGATTGTCATCGACGACATGCTATGCGAGATAGCAGAGGAACTCGACGCATTGCCTGAGGACCAGCAGATGACGTTGCACCCGAACCTTAGCGAGCCCGTCATTGTCAACGGCAACCATTCGCTCATCAGCTCCATCTTCCGCAACCTTACCGAAAACGCCCTTGCCTATTCGGGTGGCAAAAACATCTATGTATCGCTCCTTTCGCATGCTCAGGGCTTCTATCGTCTTTCTTTCGAGGATGATGGTTGTGGTGTGGACGAGGCGAAGCTGCCGCGACTCTTCGAGCGTTTCTACAGGGTCGACAAGGGGCGCTCGCGTCAACGTGGCGGCACTGGTCTGGGGCTCTCCATCGTCAAGCACGCCGTGCTCTTTCATGGCGGCACCATCTCGGTGAGCAACAGGCCCGAGGGCGGTCTCCGCTTCATCTTCACGCTACCCGAAGCCATGAGGCGCGATGCATCCTAAGAGGTGGGCTCAAATTTGAGCTCACTGGGCGATAGATGATGGGGGTGATAGGGGGTTATGAGGTTTGATAGGGGGTTATAGGGGGCTATGGGTCTTTATAGGACTTGATAGGGAGTATGGGAGGCTATGGGAAATTACCGGAGGGGGGAGGAGTTAACGGGCGCAAAACTGCGCCCGTTGGAGATCGGCTCAAAACTGAGCCCATTGAGAACTACCACTTCAGTTCGTCCTTCAGAATCACGCCGTCTTCCATCGGGCTGTCTGCTTCGGTGAACCCATTGGCCTTATACTGGATGCAGAGCATGGTGAGGTTGTCGGCGCCCGTATTCTTCAGCGCCCGCTTGCCATCGGGAGCTACGCGGATGACGGTTCCTTCGGCTACGGGGAAGATGTCGCCGTCCACCTGATATTCGCCTTCGCCCCTAAGGATGATGTAGAGTTCCTCGTGCGTCTTGTGGGTGTGAAGGAAACCGCTGTCCTGACCGGGAACGAGCGTCTGGAAACTCAACTCACTACCTGTGGCGCCCACGGCCTGCCCTACGAATACCTTTCCCTTGAGCGTGAAGTCGGGACCCATCGGGAGTTCGTGCTCGATAATCTCGTTCACCTTTCCAACACTCACGGCCACATAGTTCTCACCTTTCTTAATGGTTTCAATCTTTTTCATTTTGTTCGCTTTCTAACTAATTGGTTTTTTACTTTTGACATTGCAAAGGTACATCGAAATTCCGACCTGCACAAGAAGTCACTTTTTCGTGAAATAGTTACCAAAAAGTAGGAATTGTGACCATTAAGACCAAGCGCGAACAGACTTTAACGCAGATTAACGTATGTTATTTGGTGTCTTAGTTTCTTTTGGTTACTTTTGCCGAAAATAACCGAAAAAACAAGATGTTATGGCAGATATAAAAGCAGAGTATCTGGCTTGCCCTATTCGCCAGGTGCTCAGTCGTTTTGGCGACAAATGGTCGATGCTCGTACTCTTCATGCTGAACCGTAGCGAGACGGGCGTGTTGCGGTTCAATGAGATTAGAAGACTGATGACCGACTGCTCGCAGAAGATGCTCTCGCAGACATTGAAGAACCTGGAGCACAGTCATCTGGTGCACCGCGAAGTGTTCGCCGAAGTGCCGCCACGTGTGGAATACTCGCTGACCGATACCGGCAAGTCGCTCATGCCCGCCATCAGCATGCTCATAGAATGGGGCAAGGAGCATTTCGACGAAGTGGTGACCGACTGACAACCCCACTGGGCCAGCGTGATGGATAGCAAGACAAGGCAACAACTCATCCGGTATGCGGAAATCTACGAGACGGAGCGCTTCATGCAGGGCGACCCGTCGTGGTTCATGCATCAGGTGCAGGGAGTCCGCAACCAAGAGGCAATGGCCTTCATCGCTTCGTGCCTGAGCTATGGGAGCCGTCAGCAGTTCATGAAGAAGCTCCAGACCATCCTCGATTGCACCGGAGGCGAGGTGGATGCATGGGTGCGCTCGGGGCGCTTCGGCCAAACATTCCGGGACGCTGACCATCGCTGCTTCTATCGTCTTTTCAGCTACGACACCTTCTCGCGCTTTCTTTCTGCCTATCAGCAACTGCTGCTCACCGAGGGCTCGCTAGGGGACTACGTGCGCCGAACGTCCACCGATGGGGCCACCGCCATCGAGGCTATCAGCCGTTATTTCGCCCCTCACGATCTTGGCATCGTTATTCCGAAGAACACCCAATCGGCTTGCAAGCGCGTGTGCATGTTCCTGCGATGGATGGTGCGCAGCCATTCGCCCGTAGACCTCGGATTGTGGGCCGACTTCCTCGACCGCCGCTCGCTCATCATTCCCCTCGACACGCATGTGCTACAACAGTCGGAAACCCTTGGATTGCTGACCAGCCGCACGGCCACCATGAGCGCTGCCCGCAGGCTTACCGCCGTACTCTCCACTATCTTCCCCGACGATCCGCTGAAAGGCGATTTCGCCCTGTTCGGTCTTGGCATCAATGGCGCCACATCTGCCAAATTAACCACATAGTCGCGATCACCGCGAGTACTGAAAAGGGGTACAACGAGTGCCGCCACGCACTGGTCAATCCCCCAAATATGAAAACTTCATTTCCGCTATTTTTCCGCCTTTCGTTCCAGCAATATTCCCCCGATTGCATTCTTGCGATTTTCCGCCTTTCGTTCCAGCAATATTCCCCAATTACATTCTTGTGATTCTCCGCCTTTCGTTCCAGTAATTTCCCAATTGCATTCTTGTGATTCTCCGCCTTTCGTTCCAGTAATTTCCCGATTGCATTCTTGTGATTTCTCCGCCTTTCGTTCCAGCAATTTCCCAATTGCATTCTTGTGATTTCCGCCTTTCACTTGCTATCTCAGCACAGGTGCAAAGGTACAAAAAAATCTCTCAAAATCCAAATTTTGAGGGCCTCCAGAGAGCCCTTTTTACAAG
>JAILAI010000129.1 GCA_024681705.1 Prevotella sp. | reverse complement strand
CAAAGGTACAAATAAAATCAGAGAAAATCACTCCTTTTGGAGGAATATTTCACGTGAGAGAGCAATTTTCCTGTCTCTTAGGTCCGGTTATCGACAAAGTACTGGGTCTCCGGTCAGTTGCCTCAATATTATTCCATCGGTTTAATCATCGACTCAATAAACGCGATTTCCTCTTTCGATTGTTTTTAAGCGTAATACAATCTTCGTTGCAACTCATAGTAATGGGCTCGAATATCGGAAACGGACATCTGCAACTTTTCCTTGGCATCACTCATCGAGTTAAACTTAATGGTGATAAAGGTCTTCAAGTTATCTGAACCAAGCTCCTTGAAACCGTTGCTGACATAATATTGCAGAATAAGGTTGTCGAAATCTCGCTGCTCCTTTTTCAAAGAATCTACATACTGTTTCTTCACAAGTTCCACTCGCTTTGCCCTCTCGATAGGAGTAGATTCATAAGCGATGTATTCAAGCACATCGAGCAAGTCGCATTTCTGCATCTTCAGCATGTTCTTCAAGAGATTCAGTTTGTCCTCAGCAAAACCCGCTTCATCCAGCGTTCTCAGTAGTTCCTCACGTGTTTCTGGGTTCGACCATTTTTGTCTGAGGTCATCTGCTCCAGAAAAGAAATCTGGTATCCTGCCAAAAAGTTTCTTTACATATTCATCAAGAGTGATAAACTCATCACCAAAGAATATCTTCTGCTCCCATGTAGTTTGAAGAGATAACCTTCTTCCAGGAGACAGTTTAATGTCTATCAGATTTGTTTTCGGCACTTCACAGGTACATGGCAGATTGCCGCATACGGGGCATGGCTGTGGTTCGCCTGCAATATCGCCATCGTCTTCAGGGGGTAACGCATATAGCGTCTTCTTCATACAGGTACAAGGCCAATTACCACATACAGGACAATAGGTGTCACCATCCCAATCAGGGTCTTTAAACATATCGCTTGCTCCCACAAAGTCGTAGATCGTGAAATAATACTTCTTGTCAAACAAGCGAGTGCCACGACCGATAATTTGTTTAAACTCCACCATGTTATGAATAGGTCGCATCAATACGATGTTACGCACATTGCGGGCATCAACACCCGTACTCAACTTGTATGATGTTGTAAGGATTGTTGGCAACAGTTTTTCGTTGTCTTGGAAGGCTCTCAATGTGGCTTCACCCACTTCGCCATCATCAGCAGTAACTCGCTCACAATAGTTGCTGGCAGGTCTCTTTTTGTGCTTGTTCACCATGTCGCGTACTATCATAGCATGCTTCTGGGTAGCACAGAAGATGATGGTCTTCTCGTCGGGGTCAATCTTGTTCAGGAACTCCTGCACGCGGTGTTCGTCACGCTCCTTAATCTGGATTCTGCCATTATAGAAATCCGATTCCGAGTAAACTTTTTCATAGTCTATTTCTCCAGTCCTTACGATGTCGCCTTCTTCATACTGATAGTCGTCAATGTTGCTCTTTGAAATGTCAACACGGAACGGAACAAGGAAACCGTCCTCGATACCTTGTTTCAGAGAATAAACATATACGGGGTCTCCGAAATAGGCATAGGTGTTCACGTTATCCTTTCTTCTTGGTGTGGCAGTCATACCCAGTTGATAAGCACCGTCAAAATACTCCATCAGTTTTCGCCACTCGCTTTCATCATTAGCACCACCACGATGGCACTCGTCAATGATGATGAAGTCGAAGAAGTTGCGCTCATACTGCATATAGTATGGTTGGTCGCTTGCGCCTTCAGGCAAAGTGATACCTTGCTCTTCTGCCTTTTGGGCATTAGGCGACGTCATCATGGTTTGGAAGATGGTGAAATAAAGGTTACGGGCTGTTGGCACCTTGTAATTGTTTTTCTTCAATTCCTTTGGCGTGATACGACACATGGCATCTTCAGGGAATTGGTCGAAGTCGTTAATGGCTTGATTGGCAAGAATGTTCCTGTCGGCAATAAACAGGATCCTTGGCGCACGCTCAACGCCCTTTGTCGACCACTTCGTCTGTGTCAGTTTCCAGCATATTTGGAAAGCCGTATAGGTCTTTCCTGTTCCCGTTGCCATTGTCAGCAAGATGCGGTTCTTTTGCTTTGCCACCGCCTCAAGCACTTTCTTGATGGCTATTTCCTGATAGTAGCGAGGCTGACGGCCACCGCTGCGATTGAGAGCGCAAAGATTGAACTTGTCTCGCCAAAGGTTCTCTTCGGGGAAAGTCATCTGCCACAAGTCCTGTGGCGTGGGGAAATGGTCTATATCGTGTTCCTTGCTTGGGATGATATATTCTCCCTTGTTGTTCTTGATTCCCATGTCGATGAACCAAATCTCATCGCCATTGGAACTATAGGTGTAACGAATCTTCAGAGCATCGGCATAGAGCTTTGCTTGCCCTACACCTTCAGCCACATCTTTTTCATCGCTCTTTGCCTCTATCACGGCAAGTTTCTGCCCCTTGTATTCAAGGATATAGTCTGCCTTCTTCGGGTTCTTATGTCCGGTGGTCGTGATACGGCCAGGGGCAATATAAGCACTCTGTTCCACCAGAATCCTACTTCCTGGAACTATACCCCATCCAGCATCCCTCAGCTTGGGGTCTATCTTGTTAAACCGTGTCTGCGCTTCGTTCATATTCTTCAAATAGTTACTTTCCAATAGCCTGTCTTGTTACTGCCTACGCGGACGATGAGTCCCACTTCCTTCAGTTTGGTCATATAAGTCTTAATCTGGCGTTCCGACAGACCAACCTGTTCACCTATCTGGGCAGCATTAAAACCACGGTGAACATTGATAACTTCAAGTACCGCAATG
>JAILAI010000127.1 GCA_024681705.1 Prevotella sp. | reverse complement strand
TGCGGATGATGTCCATAGGCAGGAAGGCACCTACCTGCATGGTGCCGGGATAGGTGGGGAGTCCGCTTCCGGGCGAGGTGATCTCGTCGGTGATGTAGGAACCGAAGATGCGTTCGCCTGAGTTGACGACCTTACGTTGTGATGCCATCAGTCGGTTGGAGACGGGATTGACAAAGGGGCACACCTGAAGGGCGCCTTTTTCGAGCTTGGGTGCTAACAAACGGGGCTGGGCGACCACCGCGGCGGTGCCCAGTCCGAGTATACATGTAAGTGTAAGAAGTCTTTTCCTGATTGATTTCATCGCTTTTATCTGACAATGATTTTACGTATTCCTCCGTTGCTCATCTTTACGATGTTCACACCTTTCTGAGGAGCGTAGATGCGCTGTCCGTCGAGTGTGTAGCGAGCTGTTTCGGTTACGGTGCTACTTCCATTCTCAATAGACTTGATGGCTGTATCCACGTACGGCATGACCTGTACTCGTGCGGCGTTGGCAATCTCCTTGGTCTGGATGTTGAAGAGCAGTGCAACGCCAAAGACGAGTTTCTTGTCGATAGCATTCTTCAAGACCGTCTTAGTGGGCAGTCTCAAATTGTAGGTGATGGCAGCCGTCTTACCAGCTTCGGCTGGGTCGGCGAAGTTGCCAGCCTTGTTCGAACCCGTGTTGGAGTAGCTGCTATTAATCATAACGTCGTTAAAGACAAGTGATACATAGGAAGACGCATCCCAGAACGGCTGTAAGTCTTCGGGAAGATCATTACGACTACCGTACTTACTGTAGTAGTTGGCTTGCTTCCAGGCATTGGTGGTGCCAGAGAGGCTGTCGGCGGTCAGCACAAAGGCCACAGAGTATTTTCCACCAGTAGAGAGGTACTCCACTTCGGCACTGAGTTTCACTTCTTCTTCTTTTTCGTTGATCCATTCGGCATTGAGAGTGATGTCTGCCTCGGGGATGATGCTATTGTAGTTGTCGAAGTCGTATTGAATGCCGTGATTTGTTCCGTAGTACGGGTCCATTAGCTTTTTGCGGTCCATTATGCATTGGGGTGCTCCGTCGGCGAACTGGAAGTAGTTGGCTACATACATTGGGTCGTTCGAGGTGGTGCCTGGGGAGGGGGTATACTGGTGAACGGCAATGCCGATGAAGTTGTCGGGATTGTTCTTCTTCAGCTTCTCCATGCCGACCCATCCGCGCGGACACCAGCCACATTGTGTGCCGGTGAATTCCTCCACTACGGTGCGACGTGGAACCTGACGGCTGATGTTCTTTGCCTTCAGTGTCACGGTGTCTTTCAGTATGTTATCCTCGCCATTCACCTTATCGACGGTGATGCGTGCGGTGAAGTCGGTGGCCTCCTGCGGACCAAGAACGTCGATGTCGGTAGTGTATGCCTGATTAAAGCCTTTTCCAATCTGCACGTCCTTGTTGTAGCTCTTCTTGCTACCGTCGGCGTATATGATGGTGTAGTCGATGTTGTTGATGCCTGTGCTATAGCCAACATTGATCTGAGCTTTGACGGGAGAGTCGTGTCCGGCCAATGTGATGCCGTTGTTTATGGGAGAGAAGTATGTGCCGTTGGCTTCAACGCTGATGTCGGTAACTCGGATATTCAAACAGCTAACTCCAAAATCGTTTCCATATAGATCCATCCATTGGCGACTTTCTGTCACCCAGAGGGCATCCTTGATGTCGGTACCTGCAGTTATGATGGGGTAGAGATCGTTATCGCTCGTGCCATTCTTGATACCGAAGGAATAGCCTACATAGACACCAGTTGCGGGAATGTCGAAGGGTTCGTCGAGGGGAATCTCCAGATAAGTGTATTCCGTCAGATCGCCCGAATAGGTCTTATAAACCAGATTTGTGCCGTTCAGCGAAGAACGAATCCATACCGTGAGACTGGACATTTTTGAAGAACCCACAGGGACGCGGATGGCAGTAATCTTACCGCCCTTGAGTTCTTTGTTACCAGGCACGAAGATGGCCACGTCGTAGCTTGCATTGGCCTCGGCGAAGCCTAATCCTTGACTATCGCTGAGGTCGCCCAGATAGTAACCCCAGATGATACCTTCCTCTTCGTCGGCTTGTGCGGGAGCGAGGAACTTACCCGATTTGTGAGTTTGGCCGAGGTCCTTGAAGACCTTCCATTGTTGTGCTGAAGCACCTAAAACGATTGCTGCGAAGGCGCAGATGAGAAGTAATTTTTTTTCCATATTGTTTTTTTTATTTGTTATTGTTCCGAGGGTGGATATTGCGGAGATTCTAGATTGACTAGATGCTCTAGATTTTCTAGAGATTCTAGAGATTCTAGAGATTCTAGAGATTCTAGGGGCACTAGGAGCCTTATTTGGCGACGGGGCAGGTGGCAGCCTGTAGAACGCCGTCTTTCTCGGTGTAGAAGAACACCACGAGGTGCAGGTCTTCCTTCTTCCAGCTTTCGTCGAGCGTGGTTCGAAGGATGGTCGGCGTGTGGTGAAGGTTGTCGCCACTATCGAGACGTACGGCATCGCCCATGTTGTCTGTCGTGAGCGACTGGCGCAGCACGTGGTTGTGAACGTATTCGCGGTTGATGGTTCCGTCGGGCATATATTGTGTGTCTACGATATTGTCTTCGGTGAGCCACACCTGCATCTTAGCGTCGGTGTCGACCAGAGAAGTGTATTGCACCATGATGGTCAGCTCGTTATCGCTGAGGTCGGTCAGCAGATTGATGGTGAGCGGCGATGTCTGTTGTAGCGCAACGTTGACGGCGGCGGCATATTGACTCGGGTCGTAGATGGGTCCACCCGTGCGGTTGATGAGCACACCGGGTTGCATCTCGATGCCCCAATGGTTGTAGTATTCGTCGCCGAGCTCGGTTCCGAGGGGCAGCAGGGGGCTGCTCATGGAGTTGCGGTGGGCGAAAGGTCCGCTATGGATGGCCACCGCGATGACGTTGTCCTTGCCGTATTGCTCCTGCAACTGAGTGATGGCGGCCGTCGCATTGGGACAATTCACGCATCGCTGGCCGGTGAAGTCCTCGATGATGACACATCGGTTCACTTCGGCGGGTTGCACGTAGATGAGGCGCTCGTCTTCGTCGATGTTGCTACAGGCGGTGCATATCAGGATGCCCATCAGCGCGAGCAACTGGCTGCTGAGTCGTGCGGCATTCGTCTTATTCTTGAGTATTGCGGATAGTTTCATATTCATGCGTCCTCCAGTCTTAGAAGTTATAGTTGTAAGAGAGCGAGAAACCCTTCTGGGCCGGTACGTAGCGGCAGACGCCTCCCGAGCAGTTGAAACCCGAGCTGGTGCGTCCGTAGCCCGCCATGATGCGGTGGTTGCCCGTGTTGAAGGTGGCGCTGAACATGTAGTAGTGCAGGTCGGTTTCGCCACAATTCCATTCATCACTCACGGTGAACATCAGATAGGGGAGCACCGATAGTTCCAACAGACCGTATGCCCAGTCGCCCTCGTCGTCCTTGGTGGAGAGATATTGCAGCTCGCCGCGCAACGTCAGTTTCTTGTTGAACTGATACTTGCCCTCGGCCACGAAGATGTCGGAGTGAATCATTCCGCCTTCTCCCTCTATGGCTGTCATGTTATAGAACTGGTTCATGTACATCAGGTTGAGCTTGAACTGGCGCGAGAATTTCTTCTCAATCTGGATATTCAAGTCCTGATAGTACATCTGGTCGCCCCATTTCCAGAAGGACGAGCCATAGCCATCGGAACCTCTTCCCATAATTTCCGTCAGTGGAGAACCGTTGGCGGCGCGCTCAACGATGGTCGAACGTTCGTTCTTGTCGAGCGAATGCACGTGCGAGAAGTTCAGCTTCACGTTGGTGCCGTATTTACCGCCCAGTGCCGTTCCGCGCTTGAACTGATAGCCCAACTCGGCCTGATA
This sequence comes from Prevotella sp., assembly GCA_024681705.1. Taxonomy (GTDB): domain Bacteria; phylum Bacteroidota; class Bacteroidia; order Bacteroidales; family Bacteroidaceae; genus Prevotella. The sequence continues at coordinate 1,515 of JAILAI010000127.1, read as the reverse complement.
GGCCCATTCGCCCATCGGTTGTGTGGCATACGGATACATGGCCGGAAGGTCGTAGGTGTGGTCGAGCGTGAAGGCGGGCAGGTGGTTAAGCATCGAGGAGGAGCCGTTCATCGAACGACGGCTACGGAACGACATGTTATCGGAACGCTTGGCCTGAAGAAGCAGGCTCATGCCGCGCTTGGAGTAGCTGGCCGAAAGCATGGCCACATAGCCCGGACGATAGATGTAACCATTGTCGAACGAAGGGTCTTGCGTCTTGTGAGCGTATTCGGCCAACACCGATACGTTACCTTTTTGGAATTGTGCACGCACGTCGAAGGCATTGACATTTTCGGGCAGATTCAGCTTATGCGTGGCGTCGGTCATGATGTCCTCTTCGTCCTCGTGCTTGTTGAGCCAGCTGGCACCGACGGAAAGAAAGGTCGATGACTCCTGCATACGTGGACTCCACTGGTCGATGTTCAGTACGATGTCGGCACCAGTGAGCCATGCGTCGTTCCAATCCCAATAGCGACGCTGCTTACCGCCGAGCACTTTCACGTTGACGCCTTTCACGGGCGTGGTGGCCAGACGGGCTCCCAGGATGCTATTGTCGATGCCGAGGGAACGCTCCTCGTAGGTGCGAAGGATGAAGCCCGAGCCAAATTGCTCGTAGAAGGTGCCGGCGGTCAGTTCGGTCTTGCCCAACTTGCCTTTTACCCAGAAGTGGGGTAGTCCCCAGCCGCTGAAGTCTTTTTCGTAACCCGGCAACGGGTGTTCCATATATTCGCCGCGCAGACCAGCGTCCACGTAGCGGCTTGTCAGGTTCAGGTCCACGTAGTTGTTCATCAGCACGTCGGAGTCGTAGCTGCCAGTACCGATGTTGTCGTCTTCCTGAGGTATGAGAATGTCGCTCTGCACGCTTCCCGTCACCACCACCTTGTTGCTATTCTCGCTTTGGGCCAACGTAGTGAGGGCGACGAATAGGGCCGCGACAAACGTTATCGTCTTTTTCATGGATGTTTCAGTCACATTATTCTTGGGAATCTTCGCCTATCATTTCACGAGTTCGCGCACTTTCTCGATGAGTTCCTCTTCGGCACCCTCGATGTAGCCGTTGTGGCGATACACCACCTCGCCCTTGCCATCAATGATGAGCGTGTAGGGGATGGCGCCGGGAATGCCCATTGCCAGCTTGAACTCGCTATTGGGGTCGAGAAGTACGTCGTAGTCCCAACCATGCTGGTCGACGAGCGGCTTCACCTTGTTCTGGTTGTGTGCCTGATCGATGCTCACGGCGATGAGCTTCACGCCCGTCTCCTCCACCCAGTCGCTATATACCTCGGCAATGGCGTCGAGCTCGCGGTTGCAGGGCTTGCACCATGTGGCAAAGAAGTCGATGATGATGGGGCGTCCGCCGTTGGATTGATGGAGCGTGTCGGTGCGCACCTCGCGTCCGTCCATGCCTTTCAGCATCACAGAGGGCAGCTGAGCCTGAGCCGTTGCCGACCAAGCGAACAAGGTCACCATAATGGC
>JAILAI010000108.1 GCA_024681705.1 Prevotella sp. | reverse complement strand
TAAACGACAAGCGCCGAAGGTGCGACACAATACGAATGCTACACCGTTTCAAGGTCTGAGGGGGCTTGTCAAGCGGCAAAAGTCGTAAATATGTAGCTAAAAATATGTTTAGCGGACAGTAATAATAAAAATTACCACAATGAAGAATCGACTCAACTATCTCGACTACCTGAAGGTGACGCTCATCGTGTTTGTCATCTTCCACCATGCGGCAAATGCCTATTCTCCGGAATCGTCATGGGTTTACAAGCCCAGCAATCCGGCAGAGATGATGCCTTGGATATGGCATGTGCTCTCGGTGAATGCGGCCTTTCTCATGGGATTGTTCTTCCTGATATCTGGCTATTTCGTCCCTATCAGTTACGATCGGCAGGGGTTCAAGACCTTCGTCTGGAAGAAGTTCGTGCGCCTGGGTATTCCTCTGATTGTGATGGCGACGCTCCTCTCGGTGCTGAGTGGAAAGTTGGAAATCGGACATCTGTGGTTCTTGGAGAGTCTGCTCCTCTTCTGCCTGCTCTATGCCCTCGGGCGATTGCTCCTCGAGGTGACGAATAGGAAATTGAGCGTCGGAAGCGTTCAAGGTGGCAAAGCTCCCACACTCGTTGCATGGCTCATCGTGGCGCTCGTCATGGGAGTGGGCGGTTATCTCATCCGCAAGGTGAGTCCGCAAGACAATTGGATATGGATTCTCGGCATCGTCCACATCGAGCCGGCTCACTATCTTCAATACGTCATGATGTTCGCGCTTGGCGTTTGGGCTTGCCGATGCCAGTGGCTGACGAAGATGAAGAACACCACTGGGGCGATGGCCTTGTTGATCGCAATCGTCTTAATCATAGGCAATTTCCTTCGTGGCGATGGTCCTTGGAACAACTTCGTTTACCATTGGTTTGGGATCTACGAGTCGTTGCTTTGCGTCTTCATCAGTTTCGGCTTGTTATGGTTGTTCCGTGAATATGCCAACGGAGAGAGCAAGTTCTTGAAATGGTACTCCCGGCAGGCCTATGGAGCCTATATCTTCCATCCGTTCTTCTTGCTTGTCGTTCAGCAGGCGACGGACCCTATCGTGTTGCCGGGAATAGTAAAACTCCTTCTCATCGGCTTGGCGACGACCATCCTCTCGTTCTTGTTCACCCGTCTTGTCAGGTTGATTCCGGGAGTGAAGAAAACCTTATGATGATTCGTGTACTCGTCTTGTCAGGTCGATTCCGGGAGAGAGAAAATCTTTAGGCTAATTCGTCAACCAATACAACTATATTTTTTTAATAAGGACCGATAAAGGGTCTTACATACTACATTGATTTAGGTTTAATAATAGAGGCACCTTGTCGTGAGACCAAGGTGTCTTTAACGTTTGGGATTTCTAAAGGGTTGCCCGCATATTAACGTTTGGAATTTCTAAAGGGTTGCCCGCATATTAACGTATGGAATTTCTAAAGGGTTGCCCGCACGTCTCTTGCGCCCTGCTTCTTGCCCTCAGGCTCCAAAATAGCAAAAATGTGGCCGATAATTTGCAAACCCCTCTGAAAATGATTACCTTTGCACCCGAAAAAAGAAGTAGAATCATGGCATTAGTAGCAATAGTAGGACGCCCCAACGTGGGCAAGAGCACACTTTTCAACCGACTGACGAAGACGCGTCGCGCCATCGTGAGCGACGAGGCCGGCACCACGCGCGACCGCCAATATGGCAAATGCGACTGGAATGGCAAGGAGTTTTCGGTCGTCGACACGGGCGGCTGGGTCGTCAAGTCGGACGACGTTTTTGAGGAGGAAATTCGCAAGCAAGTCATCGTGGCCACCGACGAGGCCGACCTGCTGCTCTTCTTGGTGGACACCCAGAACGGACTCACCGACTGGGACGAGGACGTAGCCACCATCCTACGGCGCACCAAGTTGCCCGTGATTCTCGTGGCCAACAAGGTCGACAACAACGATCAGCAATACGATGCCTTTGAGTTCTACAAGCTCGGTTTGGGCGAGCCTTTCTGCATCAGTGCCGCCACCGGTAGTGGAACGGGCGATTTGCTCGACGCCGTGATTGAGAAACTTCAGAACGTGAAGGACGAGACCGACATCGAGGAGGGCATCCCACGCTTTGCCGTTGTGGGTCGTCCGAATGCTGGTAAGAGTAGTCTCATCAATGCCTTCATCGGCGAAGACCGTCATATCGTTACCGACATCGCCGGCACCACACGCGATAGCATCTACACGCGCTACGACAAGTTCGGCTTCGACTTCTACCTCGTCGACACCGCAGGTATACGCCGCAAGAATCGCGTGACCGAAGACCTGGAGTTCTATAGCGTCATGCGTAGCATCAGGGCCATCGAGAATAGCGATGTCTGCATTCTGATGATTGATGCCACACGCGGCATCGAGGCTCAGGACATGAACATCTTCCAGCTCATCCAGAAGAACCAGAAGTCGCTGGTGGTGGTCGTCAACAAGTGGGACCTCGTGGAGGACAAGAGTCAGAAGGCCATCAGCTTCTTCGAGAATGCCATCCGCGAACGCATGGCTCCGTTCACCGACTTCCCCATCATCTTCGCCTCGGCCCTCACCAAGCAACGCATCTTCAAGGTGCTCGAAACGGCCAAGCAGGTCTATTTGAACCGCAAGCTGAAGATTGGAACCACCCGTCTGAACGAGGTGATGCTACCCCTCATCGAGGCCACGCCTCCTCCCAGCATCAAGGGAAAATACATCAAGATCAAGTATTGCTCTCAGTTGCCCAACACGCAGATACCGTCGTTCGTGTTCTACGCCAATCTGCCGCAATATGTGAAGGAAGCCTACAAGCGTTTCCTCGAGAACAAGATTCGCGAGAACTGGCAGCTCACGGGTTCGCCCATCAATGTGTTCATCCGCCAGAAGTAGCACTCGGAGCATGCGACGTCTTTTCATCATCACCATCGTTTTTGTCGTTGCCGCCATCATCGCTTGTACGGGCAATGGCAAGCCCGATTTCGCGGCCGCTCATGCCGCGAAGGAATACTACGACATGCTTTCGGAAGAGCGCTTCGAGCAATTTGTTGATGGCATGAACTATCCCAATCCCATTCCCGCCAGCTATCGCGAGCAACTCGTGGCCAACGCCCGGATGTACGTCGACGAGCAACGTAGGGCTCACAAGGGGCTGAGTGAGGTGCGTGTCGTGAATTGTGTGAACGACTCTGCCCAGACTTCGGCCAATGCCTTCCTCATGCTTTGTTTTGCCGATAGCACCATCGAGCAAGTGGTGGTGCCGATGGTGAAGCGAAACGGGCATTGGTACATGAAATAGCTTTTCTTTTTCAGGCGATGGACAAACGCTCAATCACCGATGGCTATCAGCTCAGGGCCGAGCAGCTCAGTACCGAGATTGCCGCTTTGCGCCGACGCAACCGTGCCTTCGTGGCTGGCGAACTCACCACCTTCGGACTTGCCTTGGCGTGTCTGGTGGTGCGTGCTTCGTGGGTCAGCTCCAATTGGATGTGGGTCGTGGCCCTCGCCTTCGTGGTGGCCTACGTGTTGGTGAGGCAGATGGATAGTCGTAATAGCGACAAGATTGAGTGGCTCGGAAGTCTGTTCAGCGTCTACCAGAAAGAGTTGAAATACATGCAAGGCGACCTTTCGCCCTTCGACAACGGTCAGCGCTATGCCGACGCCTCCCATCCCTTTAGTTTCGACCTCGACGTCTTCGGACGCGACTCGTTGTTCCAACGCATCAACCGAACGGTGACCACCGGTGGTAGCGATTGGTTGGCTCGGCAACTCAGTTGTCAGCGCACGGATAGCAATGATGGCAACATCGAGTATATTCGTCGGCGTCGTGAGGCTATTGCTACCTTGTCGGACAAGACCACGATGCGTGCCGACTTTATGGCCCACGGGCAGAAAGGACTCATCGATTCCGTCGCCGTCAGAGAGGCCTTGCAACAAACGCGAAATGTCAGTGTGTCGACGTTTGCCAGTAGTGGGGTAGGGATGGGGCTTGCCGTATTGGCGCTTGTGGCGTTGTGGGCCGTCGTGGTGCTGAGCATTATTGGTCTGATTCCCGCTGGTGTCGCCGTCACTTGGGCTTGTGTGCAACTCATGGCGGTGCTCATGTGCACGTCGCGTTCGCTTCGCAACATCCACAATGCATTCAACCGACTCAACAAGCAGGTGGGTGCCTATTTGGAACTGGTGCGCATCATCGCACGGAACATCGACAACCGTCATGTCAAAATCGACGACCCCGACCTTCCGCAACTCGACTACGAGCATGCCGAGAAACCCTTCGCCGAATTGAAAAGGATTCTCGACGGACTCGACCGAAGGGGCAATGTACTGGGGCTTGTCATCTTCGATATCTTCTTGCTCAGCGACTTCTTTCTTCTTGGTAGGTTCCTACGTTGGCAACGGATGGATATGGACGCTATCGCCGCGTGGGTTGAGGCTATTGCCGTTTACGACGGGCTTATCTCGATGGCCACCTTCCGCTACAACGAACCTTCGGCCACCGATGCCGAGATGGTCGATAGCGACGACGTCGTCTTCGAGGCTCAAGGTCTGTGGCATCCCTTCTTGGGCGAGCGTGCCGTCAGGAACGATTTCACCGTCGAGGACTCACATTATTATATAATCACTGGTGCCAATATGGCCGGAAAGAGCACCTTCTTGCGCTCTGTGGGCATTAACATCCTTCTGGCTTACAATGGGCTTCCCGTGTTCGCCGAACACCTTCGCGTCTCGGTGTTCTCGCTCTTCACCAGCATGCGAACCACTGACGATTTGTCGCGAGGCATCTCCTATTTCAATGCCGAATTGCTCAGGTTGAAGCAATTGCTGGGTAGTTGTCGACATCAGCGGCGCACGCTCATCATTCTCGACGAGATTCTGAAGGGCACCAACTCGCTCGACAAGCTCAACGGTTCGCGCCTCTTCCTACAAGAGATAGCCCGTTGGCCGGTGAGCGGCATCGTGGCAACCCACGACCTCGAACTATCGAAGATGGAGGACGAGCAACCCGAACGTTTCCATAACTATTGCTTCGAAATAAGTCTTTCCGACAAGATTACCTATACCTACAAGATGTCGCGTGGCGTGGCCCGAAACCAAAATGCTACCTATCTTTTGCGCGGCATACTCGAGGACCCCTCTTGAAACGTCGGGTCGACACGATGATACGACTCTTTTGGAAGGGCTTGATGTTTTGGTCAGGACCCCCCAATTCGGTAAGCCTTTTGTCTTGCCTTCCAACGAGGGAAAAATTTCTCTGGTTCACGTTAGACCGTTCTCCATCGGGCCTTTGTGATTGGGCGACATCCCTCTCGTGAGTGCCTAAAACGCCGAATCCGTCGTCAAATCTCCATCCTTCCCGTCCGAAATTCAACTTCCGATGGCTTCCTGAAGTGAAGTTTTACGCTTTTAGGAAGCAAAAAATGCATATTTCCACAATAAAAGACGCGAAAGTGCGTTATATATACGTGTCAAGACGAATTAGACTCATCGGTCTGTTGCTGATGCTCGGCTGTTGTGCGGCCAGGGCTCAGTATGACGTGCTCTTCAGTCATTACTGGGACATGGAGACCACGTTCAACCCCGGTGCGGTGGGAAAACAAGCGAAGCTGAACATCAATGGCGCCTATGCCATGTCGATGGTGGGCTTTGAGGATAGCCCGAACACGTTCTATGTGGGTGGTGACCTGCCCTTCTTCGCCTTGAATAGCTATCACGGTGTGGGCGGAAGCCTGATGAGCGACCAGCTCGGTGCCTTCACCCATCAGAACATCGCGGTGCAATATGCCCACAAGCGGAAGTTGTTCGGAGGAACCATCAGCGTGGGCGTGCAGGTGGGATTTCTTAGCGAGAAGTTCGATGGGTCGGACATCGACCTCGAGGATAGCAGCGACCCCGCCTTCGCCAGTGGCGAGATGAACGGAAGCTCTATCGACCTGGGCGCTGGACTCTACTACACACACGGTCGCTGGTATGTCGGTTTGTCGGCCAAGCATCTGACGGCACCCCTCGTAGAACTGGGCGAAACCAACGAGTTGCAGATAGATCGCACATATTATTTGACCGGTGGATACAATATTCGGCTCAGAAATCCGTTCTTATCAATACCGACATCTGTGCTGGTGAGAACAGACATGGTGGGTTACAGGGCTGACGTGACCGGACGCTTGCAATATAATCACGACAATAAGAACATGTATGCCGGCGTCACCTATAGTCCCACCAACTCGGTGACCGTGCTCGTAGGCGGTAGCTTTCACGGCATCAACGTAGGCTATAGTTACGAGATATACACATCGGCCATCAGTCCGGCCAACGGAAGCCACGAGTTGTTCGTGGGCTACCAGCAGGACCTGAACCTCTATAAAAAGGGAAAGAACAAGCATAAGAGCGTGCGCCATCTGTAGAGCGCAAGGAAAAAACGATAACGGAAATCGATAAAGGAAACAACAAGATATGGAAAAGAACGTATTTGAAAAAGTGAAGAAGATGGCAAGAAGGTCGCTACCTTTCTGCCTCTTTAGCCTTTTGCTGTTGCTCTCTGCCTGCATGGGTAGTAAGATGTCGCAGACCGGAGGCCGCGGCGGTGAAGTGACCGGCGTGGGTGGTGGTCGTGGCTTCACCGAGCCTACACCTTACGGCATGGTGCAGATCAAGCGAGGATTCCTGAAGATGGGTATCGAGGAAGACGACAGCCTCTGGGGTAAGCAGACGCCAACCAGAGAGATATCGGTCGACGGATTCTGGATGGACGAGACAGAGGTAACCAACTCCGAGTATAAGCAGTTCGTATTCTGGGTGCGCGATAGCATCCTTCGCACTCGTCTGGCCGACCCATCCTACGGAGGCGATGAGAGCTATATCATCACCGAAGACAAGAACGGTGACCCCATTACGCCCCACCTGAACTGGAAGAAGGCATTGCCCCGCAAACCCAACGAGGACGAGCAACGCGCCATCGAGAGCCTCTACGTCACCAATCCCGTGACGGGCGAGAAGATGCTCGACTGGAGTCAGATGAACTATCGGTACGAAGTCTACGACTATACTACGGCCGCCTTGCGCCGCAACCGTATGAATCCTGAGGAGCGAAACCTGAACACCGACATCGTGGTAGATCCGAATGAGGTGGTGATGATTTCGAAAGACACGGCCTATGTCGATGACGAGGGCAAGATTATCCGTCAGACCATCGACCGTCAGCTGACGGGTCCGTGGGACTTCCTCAACACATACATCGTCAATATCTATCCCGACACGACCTGTTGGGTGAACGATTTCCAGAATGCAGACAACGAAACCTATCTTCGCTATTACTTCTCGAATCCCGCCTATAACGACTATCCCGTGGTGGGTGTCACGTGGGAGCAGGCCAACGCCTTCTGTGCTTGGCGCACCGACTATCTGTTGAAAGGACTTGGCGATGAGGCCCGATACGTACAACGCTATCGTCTACCCACCGAGGCGGAGTGGGAATACGCCGCCAGAGGAAAGGAAGGCAACGAGTTCCCATGGGAGAACGAAGATATGCAGAACAATCGCGGATGCTTCTATGCCAACTTCAAACCCGATAAGGGTAACTACACGAAGGACGGCTATCTCATCACCAGTAAGGTGGGCGTCTACGGGGCCAACACGAACGGATTGTTTGATATGGCAGGTAATGTGGCGGAGTGGACGAGCACTATCTTCACCGAAGCCGGTGTGAAGGCCATGAACGACCTGAACCCGCAACTCGACTACAAAGCCGCAAAGGAAGACCCCTACCGACTAAAGAAAAAGAGCGTCAGAGGCGGTTCATGGAAAGACCCCGAGAGCTACATCCGCTCGGCTTGGCGCACATGGGAATATCAGAACCAGCCACGTTGCTACATAGGCTTCCGTTGCGTTCGGTCGATGGCCAACGCACAAGCGGTGAAAATCGGAAAGGGCAAGAAAAAGAAATAAGAGAAACCATTAAACGAATATAGAAAATGACACGATACAGCAAATTCAATCTCGTCTATCGCTTGCAGAAGTGGATGGATAGCGTTCCGGGACAGACATTCCTGAACTACGCATATAGCTGGGGTGCAGCCATTGTGATTCTGGGTACGCTCTTCAAACTCACCCACATCAAGGGTGCCGACTTCTGGCTGTTCCTTGGTATGGGGACGGAGGTGTTCGTGTTCTTCATCTCGGCATTCGACCGACCCTTTGACAAAACGGCCGACGGAATGGAACTTCCCACGCACGTCGGTTTGGAAGGTGATGACGTAATGGCCGAGATCGACGAGACCGAAGAGGGAGAGGCTCAGGTAGCTGCCGTCGCTTCACCGACCGTCGTACAAGGCGGAGGCATCGGTGGTGGAACCATCATCATCGGTGGTGGAGGTGGTGGAAGTGCATCGCCCTCGCAACCAGGAACGGTCGAACCAGTCGAACCAGAACTCACTCCCGACGAGCAGGTTGCCGCTATTGCCGCATCTTCGGGTGGCGCCATCAATGTGCCATTCGTGGCATCGCAGAGCATCAACCCCGAGATGACCGAGGCTACCAACAACTATGTGGAGGAACTCAAGAAACTCACCGAGGTGCTCGAAAGAGTGGCCGAGCAGAGCAAGCGCCTGACCACCGACAGCGAAGAGATGGAGAACCTCAACCGTACGCTTACGGGTATCTGCAAGATTTACGAAATGCAGCTGAAGACCGCCAGCGCCCAAATGGGAACGGGCGATGAAATCAACGCCCAGATGAAGAGAATGGCCGGTCAGATAGAGGAACTCAACCGCATCTATACCCGCATGATCGAGGCCATGACGGTCAACATGCCGGGCGGTACCGTCGGACAATCGTAAGATTCCTTTCGAATCGTTATCAATCAGTTAATTGTCAAACCCTAATTAAAGATAATGGCAATCAAGAAAAGACCCGTTTCTCCTCGCCAGAAGATGATCAACCTGATGTATGTCGTCCTCATGGCTATGCTCGCGATGAACGTGTCGACCGAGGTTCTCGAGGGCTTCTCGCTTGTCGAGGAAAGCCTCAGCCGAACTACGTCCAACTCGACGAAGGAGAACCTTTCCATATATGGCGACTTCGAAGCTCAGATGAAGAAGAACCCGGCAAAGGTGAAGGAGTGGTTCGAGAAAGCTACATCGGTGAAGCAGATGAGCGACTCGCTCTTCAATCTGGCGCAGGAACTCAAGGTGGCCATCGTCAAAGAGGCCGACGGAGAAGACGGAGACCCGCAGAACATAGAGAACAAAGAGAATCTGGAAGCGGCAACGCAGGTGATGCTCTCACCGGGAACTCAGCGTGGAAAGAAACTCTACGATGCTATCAACTCGTTCCGCGAGCGCATCCTGAAAATGGTGCCCGACGAGCGTCAGCGTGAAATCATCAAAAGTAATTTGACAACCACTCTCCCCAAGAACGCCAATACCATGGGCAAGAACTGGCAACAATACATGTTTGAAGGAATGCCCGTAGCAGCTGCCGTCACCTTGTTGTCGAAGTTACAGAGCGATGTGCGCTATGCCGAAGGCGAAGTGCTTCATACACTTGTGGCCAACATCGACGTGAAGGATATTCGTGTGAACAAGCTCGATGCCTTCGTTATTCCCGAGAAGACCACGCTCTATCCTGGTGAGACTTTCGCCGCCAATATCGTCATGGCGGCCGTTGACACCACGATGCAACCTGAGATTTACATCAATGGTTCGCGCGTCAATCTGCGCGGAGGTAAGTATTCGTTTGGCGTGGGTGGCGTCGGCGAGCATTCATTTGGTGGCTATCTGCTCACCCATAATGCCGCTGGTGAATCCATTCGCCGTAATTTCACTCAGAAGTATAGTGTCATTCCTGCTCCTAGTGGAGCCACGGTGGCCGCCGACTTGATGAATGTGCTCTATGCGGGTTATCAGAACCCCATGAGTGTCAGTGTGCCAGGTGTTCCTCAGAATGCTGTTTCGGTCAGCATGTCGGGTGGAAGTCTGACGGCCAAAGGCGACGGCCATTACATCGCAACACCTGCCGCCGTAGGTAAGGATGTGGTGTTCACGGTGTCGGCCAATCAGGGCGGACAGAACCGTCAGATGGCGCAAGTGACGTTCAAAGTGCGTAAATTGCCCGATCCAACGCCTTACATCGTAGTGGGCGACAATCGCTTCCGTGGTGGTAGAATGGCTAAGGCATCGCTCATGGGACTCAACAATCTACGTGCTGCCATCGACGATGGTCTGCTCGATATCGAGTTCCGCGTCACGGGTTTCGAGGCCGTGTTCTACGACAATATGGGTAATGCGGTGCCGATGGCGTCGAATGGCGGTCAGTTCTCACAACGACAGAAGGACGCGTTCCGCAAACTTTCGCGCAATCGTCGCTTCTACATCACTCATGTGCAGGCCGTCGGACCTGATGGCATAGCCCGCACGTTACCTGGTGCAATGGAAATCATCGTGAATTAAAAGGTCATCGTTTATCATTTGTCATTTATCATTCAGCCGCTGAGCGGCGCATAAAGGTCATATAAATATGAAAGCAAATAGGATTCTAACAGATAACCGGTGGATGATCGTCTTGTCAATCATCCTTTGCCATTTGTCGTTTTGCCTCACCGAAGTGCAGGCACAGCCAAAGGCGAGGCGTGCCGAGCAACAACAGAAACAACAACGCTCCAACGCCGACAACATGACGACACGTGCCCGCATCTCCTTCCCTGTTCAGGCACAGATGGACGAAGATGTGGTGTGGCGTCGCGATATCTACCGCGAACTCGACCTCAACGAGGCCCACAACGCCGGACTATATTATCCCGCAGAACCCGTAGGAACAGAGATGAATCTCTTCACCTACATGTTCAAACTGGTGCTTCGTGGTCCTAAGAATGGTGGTATCCCGGCCTATGAATACCGTATCGATGGTCAGGAGGTGTTCAACGACTCCGCGCGTATCAAGCCTTTGCAATTCCTCGACAACTACCATATTTATTACGAAAGGGTGAACGGACGCGTTCGTCTCGACAATAGTGACATCCCGTCGCGCGAAGTCAAGGGCTATTATATCAAGGAAAGCGCCTACTATGACCAGGCCAACTCCACCTTCCACACGAAGGTTATCGCTCTTTGCCCCATCATGAGCCGTGAGGATGACTTTGGCGATGGTGCCACGAAGTATCCGCTCTTCTGGGTGCTCTACGATGACCTCGCCCCCTTCCTTTCCAAGCAGACCATTATGACGAGCGACCTTAACAATGCGGCAACGATGAGTCTTGACGATTTCTTCACCAAGAACCACTATCGCGGAAACATCTACAAGACCACC
>JAILAI010000086.1 GCA_024681705.1 Prevotella sp. | reverse complement strand
GAGATTTCTGGATTCTTACTCTTCACAATGATCGATATCTTGTCTTGTGGCTTCAGCCTTATACCTTCGTTATACTTAACTGCATCCACTTGTCCATTCTTCAGATCCTGAAAATAAGTGATATCAGCTGGTACCTTACATGATGCCAACAGAAGGGTAGCTATAGCAAACTGCCATATCTTTCTAACTTTCATAACTACTGTTTTTGCTCAATAACGAATAATATTTAAATTTTAGTGTGCAAAGATAACTATTATTTTTGAAAATGCCAAGTTTTTCCATTTTTTTCGCTATAATTCAGTATTTATTGTTAATTTTGCGGTCCGAAAACATATATTGATATGCAAAAAGAACCCATTTTCATTGCTGGTCCATGCGTCATAGAGTCGGAAGGACTTCTTCACGATGTGGCTCAAAAATTGGTAAATATAAATAAGGTGTATGGCACGGACATCATCTTCAAGGCTTCATTCGATAAGGCAAACCGTACGAGCATACACTCTTTCCGAGGACCTGGTATTGAACAAGGCCTGAAGATGCTTTCCGACATTAAGCAGCAATATGGATTGAGGATCCTCACCGACATCCACGAGAGTTGGCAAGCAGAGCCGGTGGGCGAAGTTTGTGATGTCATCCAGATTCCAGCTTTCCTTTGTCGTCAGACCGATTTGCTTGTGGCAGCAGCCAAGACGGGGAAGATTGTCAACATCAAAAAGGCGCAGTTCCTTTCTGGACAAGATATGAGATATCCCGTAGAGAAGGCCAAAGACGCTGGTGCTAAAGAGGTGTGGCTAACGGAACGGGGCAATTGCTTCGGCTATAACAATCTCGTCGTTGACTTCCGAAACATCCCCGACATGCTGGAGATTGTACCCACGGTCATCATGGATTGCACCCATTCGGTACAGCGACCTGGTGGCAGCAATGGCAAGACGGGAGGCGACCGTCGCTTCGTTCCAAGTATGGCAAAGGCGGCAAAGGCATTCGGTGCTACGGGATATTTCTTCGAAGTACATCCTGAGCCAGACAAAGGACTCAGTGATGCGGCTAACATGCTGGAACTCAATAATTTGGAATCTCTCATTGAAGAACTGATTAAATAATCTGACATGAAAGAAACACGTGATTATGCCATCCAATGCATCAAAGATGAAGCTGATGCCGTGATGGGACTAATAGCACAACTCGATGAGCATTTCGACCATGCAGTAGAACTCATGCACAATTGCAAGGGGAAAGTCATTGTCACTGGCGTAGGCAAAAGCGGACACATCGGAGCCAAGATTGCCGCAACGCTCAGCAGTACGGGCACCCCGTCGTTTTTCATCAATCCTCTCGACGTCTATCACGGCGACCTTGGCGTAATGACACCTGATGATGTCGTTCTGGCCATCAGTAACTCTGGGCAGACGGATGAGCTGCTCCGCTTTATACCATTGGTCTTACACATGCAGATTCCCATCATCGGAATGTGCGGCAACTCAGACTCCCTTCTCGTCAAGTATTCAACGGTCCACCTGAATGTTCATGTTGAAAAAGAGGCTTGTCCACTGAACCTTGCACCTACCAGCAGCACTACAGCCCAACTTGTGATGGGCGACGCACTGGCCATTGCCTTGATGGAGCTACGTCACTTCCGACCTCGCGACTTCGCCCAGTTCCATCCGGGTGGTGAACTTGGTAAGCGACTGCTCACCACGGCCCAAGATGTGATGCGTTCGGACGATCTGCCCATCATACCCAAGGAGATGCATCTCGGCGAGGCAATCATTCACGTTAGTAAGGGTAAACTCGGGCTCGGTGTATCTATAGAGAACGGCTGCGTCTCAGGTCTCATTACCGACGGCGATATCCGTAGGGCGATGGAGCGATGGCAGGCAGAGTTCTTCGACAAAACGGTGGAAGACATTATGACACGTACGCCCAAATGTGTACTGCCCACAACTAAAATTACAGAAATCCAGAAAATCATGCATCGAAACAAAATACACACCGTGCTGGTCGTCGACCAAGAGCGGCATCTTCTCGGTGTGGTAGACCATTATTCGTGTATGATTTAAGTAAGATTGACTGTTAAAGAAAAGCGAAGAATAACAAGAATAAATGATTCTTAAAGTATTACATATAAGCAAGAACTGGTTAAGAACCGCAGCACTCACAATCATTTTGGGCATGCCATCGGGAGTATCTGCCCAACAGACATCCGACTCGCTCATCGTTCAACAGCTACAGGCTGAGGGCGTAACATTTTCTGACGACAATTCCGTCACGCTCCTGATGAGTGGTCAGGAAAAGTTCGACGACATGTTTCAGGCTATCAAGCAAGCTCGCAGTTCTGTACACTTGGAATACTTTAACTTTCGTAACGACTCCATTGCCGACCTGCTGTTCAACTTATTGGCCGAACGTGTGCGCGAAGGAGTAGTAGTGCGTGCCCTTTTCGACGGCTTTGGCAATTCATCCAACAACCAGCCATTGCGCAAGCGGCATATCAAGAAACTGCGTAAACAGGGCATACAGATCTACGAATTCAACCCCGTGCAGTTCCCTTGGATTGACGACGTGTTCAACCGAGACCATCGGAAAATCGTTATCATCGACGGAAAGATTGCATATACAGGAGGCATGAATGTGGCCGACTATTACATCAAAGGCACAAAGATGGTTGGTACATGGAGGGACATGCATTGCCGCATCGAGGGAACCGAAGTGAACACCCTACAGCGCATCTTCATGAAAATGTGGAAACGCGTAACTGGCGAGACTATCAGTGGTGAACAATACTATCGCGGATACACTACCCCAGCCTATTTCCAAGGACTTAAACCCGACACCACTGCAACTGCTGGACATAAACTTGTGGGTATCATCAACCGCGAGCCCAAAGTCAGCAACAAAATCATAAGGAAATTCTATCTTGATGCCATCAACGACGCACAGGACAGCATAAAACTCGTCAACCCATATCTCACACTCAACAGCAAACTGAAGCGTGCACTTCGCAAGGCCATCAAGCGCGGAGTGAAGACCGAAATCATGGTGAGCAGCCATAGCGACATCCCACTAACGCCCGATTGTGTTTTCTACAACGTACACAAACTTATGAAGCATGGGGCCGAGGTGTGGATTTACAAACCGGGCTTCCATCACACCAAAGTCATTATGGTCGACGGACGGTTCTGCACCGTTGGCAGTGCCAATCTCAATGCCCGTTCGTTGCGATGGGATTACGAGGAGAATGCCGTAATTGTAGATTCATGCACAACAAAAGAACTGTCCGACATGTTCGACCGTGACAAAGCCGACTCGTTCCGCCTCACGCAACAGTCATGGAATGAATGGCGCTCTCCTTGGAAGAAATTCGTTGGATGGTTTGCCCATCTGCTGGCTCCATTCTTGTGAGCAAATGCTAATCCCGTCTGTGAACCCAAATTGACGCCTTGATATTTCCTTTAAGACTATAACACTGATGCTCCAACGATGGTAAAATTTCCCTGGTTCAAGCAGGGCGCAGTTTTGCACTACCCTATAGATGTTGTTTTTTGAACTCCATTTTGAGCCGGTTCAACCAACGAGGCCAGTTTTTAGCCAATCTTCAACGGGCGCAATTTTGCGCCCGTTCAATCAATGAGCATAGTTGATCACCAATCTCACACTGAGCGCATCTCGCGCACTTAAAGAATGCCTACCCCTACAAGTGCATCGCACACTATCTCCCCGATATGCAGCATCAACATTCCACCTTGTCATCCCCGCAAAGCCCATTTCAGCACCTTTTTCTCGGTCATTTTCCCTGCTGTTTCCCCCATTCAGTTTGCTATCTCAGCACACATGCAAAGGTACAAAAAATTTCTCCAAAAACCAAATTTTCAGGACTTCCAAGGGGTGCTTTTTTCAAGGAAAATTCTTAATCTTTGTTAAGGCCTCGTATTACCTCATTTCCGCTCCAATTGGCCCCATTCGGACATAATGGTTGAGTTCTCTCCTCCCTTCATCATTGCAGGAGATGAGGTGAGAATCTCCCTTATTAAATTGCTTAAAAAACATAGTGCAGAAGGCCAAAATGAGCATCGTACAGCGCATTTTTTTATGTTGCGAGACCAAATTTGGGCTCATTACGGCATTACAATTTGAAACTGACCACTTCGTGCTTTCACCGATTCTGGCAGATGGAGAAGAGCGTCAAATTCTTATTCCTCGCAAGAACATCCAACGTAACCATCACTATTACAAGCACTTATAAGTTTTGTGAACATGTGGAATAAGAATTTCGTCTCGTAATGTCAACCGCCAGGCAAACTCACGGTTATCCCTATTCCCCATACCTCCCACACCCTTCAGTAACCATCTAAAACCCTCTGTAACCTTATCAAAACACCCTGAAACCCACCATCAACTACGTCTTTTCACCGCCCATAGGCCAATTTTTCAGCTTGGCAATTCACCCTTTTTCTCACTTTTCTTGCAGGAGGTGGGCTGAGATTTCAGCCTACCTATTCTTCCCCATGCACTGCGCAACCCACAACCATGCGCGATGTCAAGGCCGTTGACCACCCCGCACAGCAACTGATTATCAGACACTTAGCTAA
>JAILAI010000041.1 GCA_024681705.1 Prevotella sp. | reverse complement strand
ACACTTGCCAGCGAACCTGCAATCTCGCTATACTGGTAGCCGAATGACGTACATCGAAGCCCCAGAACTTTGTCGACAACCGGACCTACGAAACGGGAAAATAGCTCCCTCACATGAAATATTCCTCCAAAAGGAGTGATTCTCTCAGATTTTATTTGTACTTTTGCCATGCCATTGATGATTTTGCTTGTCTTGATTTTGCAGCACTAAGGTAAGTGAAAAATCTGACATGGCAAAATCCTGGGCAACTTTTTGTTGCTCAGGAACTTATAAAAACAGTTAAACTAAAGTGCTGCGGAATTAAGGTTTATAATCCTAATGATAAAAGATATTATGAAGGTTCGCCGACATATATCGGACCAAACAAGTAAAAAATGAAACTAACAAAAACAAAACTCGAAAAGATTTTAACCCCTTCATTGGAAAGTATGGGGTATACAAAATTTAAGGATACTATATCTGGATTTCAGGGGTTGTATGTTAAGAAGATTCCTTCAGATTTATTCTTAACTTTGGGAACGAGCATTTCACGATATTTCAATGACTCTTTCACTGGAAACTTTTATTTATCCAAAAGTACTCGTATTGGAAGTATATGGGGAGATATTCCTAAGAAAAGTTATGAAAGAATAGGATTTCTATTAACTGATGAAGAACTTGATAATTATAGAGATGAGGGTTCGCAACTGAGAGATATTTGGTGGAAAGCATTTGTTCCCTCTTCCGTTGATGATTTTTTATTTCGTGTCAAGCAATGCGAACCTAGGATTTGTAATGACTTGATATTGAGAGAAGAAATAGAAAAGAGTATAGATGTAAAAAAACTACATGAACTTTCTATAAAAGTAATGGAGATTGTTGACAATTTACCAGAACAATGCAATTATAAATTCATTCCGCCAAAAGAAATTGATGGCATTCCGATGAAATGGTTCATGGCGGCAGAAAAGGTTTTGTGTTCTTCTAAAAGTGTTATTAACAAGAATACTGTAAAGGATTTAGCTTCAGACACTTACATTCAGTTTCAAATCCGCTCTGCCGGATTTGTAATCCGGCAGCATTCGGTATAAGGATTTGTAATCCACTTTCGTTTTTTCGCATTACAAATGCTCATACTTATAGCGGTCGGATTGCAAATCCGACCGAGCGGAGCGTCTTCTCCGCTAAACACTGAAAGCGGTGCCTTCGTCGCCGATTGTGCTTACACAAATGTGTATAAAGAGTAGGCTTAGGGAGGGAAAATAGAGAGATGAGAGAGACCCTCCCCGGCCCTCCCTGCTTAGGGAGGGAGTAGTGAGAGGTGAGCGATGTGAAGGCGGGATTACTGCAGCATGATGCCGGTGAAGATGCGTCCTGAGTGGATGCCCAGCCTGCGCGCCGAGAAGAAATCCGACGACTGCTGCCAGGTGTCGATGGCGGCAAGGTGGATGGATGCTGCGGGAATGCCGGCGTCAATGAGTTGCTGGCGGTTGCACTCCCAGAGGTCGATGTGCCACTTGTCCGCCCAGTCGCCCGCCATGGGAGGATAGCGCCGCGAGATGGCTTCCATAGGAAAGCGCGCGTCGCTGAACGCCTGCCACACCTCATCGCCCACCTCAAAGCTGTCGGGACCGATGCCCGGCCCGATGACAGCCTTCAGCTGTGCCGGCTCACTGCCATAGACGGAGGCCATAGCCTTGACACCTACCTGACCGATACGCGCGACGGTGCCGCGCCAGCCGGCATGGATGGCGGCGGCGGCATGGTGGACAGGGTCGTAGAGAAGAATGGGAATGCAGTCGGCTGTCGACACGCCGATGCAGGTGTGGGGCTGATTGGTCAGCACGGCATCGATGCCCTCGAGTCGCATCTGGCGCTGCTCTTCGGGAAGGCCGAAGAAAGACTCGTCGACCACACACACATGGGTCTGATGCGTCTGATGGGGAATAACGAGTCGGGGTGGCTCGATGCCCAGCTGCCTGCAAAGCTGCAGACGGTTGGCCGACACATGTTCTTGCTGGTCGCCACAATAGCCGTTCACGTTGAACGATGCGTAGGCGCCCTGACTGATGCCTCCATGCCGTGTGGTGCTGAAGGCCGTCACGGCAGGAGACAGATGGTAGTGGTGGAGCTGCGGTGTCATGACAGTCGCACTATTCCTCGATGTCCTCTATCTCGTAGTCTTCGAGTTCCTCCACCTCGTCTTCGTCCACATAGAGTATTTCGTCCTCACCCTCAGCCTGCAGCTCCTGGGCGAAGCGCGTCATGTCCTTGTCTCTGTGCACGATCGTGTCCTCCGCGGTGATGCCCTCCAGCTTGTTGCTCTCGCTGTTGAGTTCTTCCCAGAGCACGTCTTTCAGCTGTTCGAGGCCGAAGCCCGTGACGGCAGATATGAACACCACGGGCAGGTCGTCGGGCAGCGTTTCGCGCAGCATCTCGATGAGTTCGTCGTCGAGCAGGTCGCACTTGGTGACGGCCAGCACACGCTGCTTGGAAAGCATGTCGGGGTTGAACTGCCGTAGTTCGTTGAGCAGAATTTCGTATTCGCGCTTGATATCGTCGGTGTCGCCGGGCACCATGAAGAGCAGCAACGAGTTGCGCTCGATGTGGCGCAGGAAGCGAAGTCCCAGTCCGCGACCCTCGCTGGCGCCCTCAATGATGCCGGGAATGTCGGCCATGACGAAGGAACGTCCCTCGCGATAGGCCACAATGCCAAGCGAAGGTTCCATGGTGGTGAAGGGATAGTTGGCGATTTTGGGACGCGCGTTCGACAGAGCCGACACCAGCGTTGACTTACCGGCATTCGGGAAACCGACCAGACCGACGTCGGCCAGCAGCTTCAGCTCCAGAATGACGTTCATCTCGAGCATCGGTTCGCCGGGCTGTGCATAGCGCGGTGCCTGGTTGGTGGCCGAACGGAACTGATAGTTGCCCAGTCCGCCGCGTCCGCCTTTCAGCAGCACCACTTCCTGTCCGTCGTAGGTGACGTCGCAGATGTACTTGCCCGTCTCGGCATTGTACACCACCGTTCCGCAGGGCACGTCGATGTAGGCATCCTTTCCGTCGGTACCGTGACACTTGTCCTTACCGCCGTTTCCGCCATGTTCGGCCTTCACGTGGCGCTGGTATTTCAAGTGCAGCAACGTCCAGTAGTTGTGGTTGCCACGCAAGATGACGCTGCCGCCACGTCCGCCGTCGCCACCGTCGGGACCGCCGTTAGGGTTATACTTGATGTGGCGCAGGTGCATCGACCCGCGTCCGCCCTTGCCCGAACGGCAATAAATCTTTACATAGTCAACGAAATTGCTCTCTGCCATTATGTTTCGTTAGTTGTCGTTTCTCACTATTCTATCGCATCAACGACACTATTGATGTCGGCGGCGATGCGCTCCAGCGTTCCCACTCCGTTGATGTGGTGGTAGATGCCATCTTGCTTGTACCACTCGATGAGGGGTTGCGTCTGCTTGTGGTAAACGGCGAGTCGCTTGCCAATGGTCTCGGCGTTGTCGTCGGAACGTCCGCTCTCCTGTCCGCGCTTCAGCAGACGGGCGGTCAGTTCCTCGTCGGGCACGTCAAGGTCGATCATGGCAGCCACCTTGTGACCGCGCTCCTCGAGCATCGCCTTCAGAGCCTCAGCTTGAGGAATGGTGCGGGGGAAGCCGTCGAAGATGACGCCCACGTGATCGGCGCCGAAACCGTCGTAGACGCTGGCCAGAATGCTGACCATCAGGTCGTCGGGAATCAGCTGTCCCTTGTCGATGAACGAAGCGGCCGTCTTGCCAAGCTCGGTGCCAGCCTTGATTTCCTTGCGCAACACGTCGCCCGTGGAGATATGCCCAAGGCCGTAGTGCTCGATGAGCAGGTCGCTCTGTGTGCCCTTTCCTGATCCGGGGCCACCAAAAATAACGATGTTCTTCATAATCCTGAAAATTTATTTTACCAATGTATAAATGTCGGGTAAGTTGCGACCATGCTGGTTGTAGTCAAGACCATAGCCAACAATAAAGTCGTTGGGAATCTGCATGGCGGCATACTCAATGTCGAGGTCCACCTGTAGCTTATCGGGCTTCATGAGCAGCGTGCAGACGTGTACCGATGCAGGATTGCGCGTGCCAAGCGACTGAAGCATGCGCTGCATGGTGAGACCCGTGTCCACAATGTCTTCGACCACGATGACATGACGCCCCGACAAGTCTTCGTTGATGCCCATCACCTCAGTGATTGTACCAGTGGAAGAGATGCCCTGATAGGAAGCCAGTTTAACAAAAGAGATTTCGCAAGGGATGGTAATCATCCGAATCAGGTCGGCAGCAAAGATGAACGACCCGTTCAGTACAGCGAGGAAGAGAGGATTCTTGCCTTCCATATCGTGATTGATACGGTCTGCAACAACTTTGATGTTACGCTTGATTTCCGCTTCGGGAATGGAGATCTTGAACTGTTTGTCTCCTACCGTTACAATACTCATACTGTTCCTTTCTTTATAAATTTTCATGCAAAGTTACGAAGAACTGCGCAAATATCAAAACAAAAACTCCATTATGTTGAAAAATGAAACAATGGCGTATATGAATACAACACATTCAACCCAAATAGGTCGTTAGGATTTATGTCAGATTTGGATTTGTTTTGAGCAGTTTGGTTGCATCGATATCGAAGGCGTAGCGGGCTACGTCGAGATATAGATGTGAACAAAATGCCAAAAGAAATGCCGAGATGACATGAATAGACTCAAAACATCAGAAAAGTAATCAATCTTCGGCCTAACGACCGATTTGGGTTCAACCAATTGCTAAATTCCGTTTTGTCCCCTCCCCCTGCACAGGAGGGAAGGAGATGAAGAGTCTTGTTTCCTTTTCACGATTTACAAGAGCGGTCCTTCTTAAAACCGCATCTTGAGAGCTCAAACTCTACGACACCCTACGCCACGAGGGGCAGTTTCTGAAGACATCCGGAAGGAGACCGTGAAGCTATATGGAGCTATCCCATTGCCGCCCATCATCCCCCATAGCGCCCTATCATCCCCCATAGCCTCCACAGGAGTTCTCCTTATTTGAAGTTCTTCTGCTTGATGGTCCAACCGTCGTAGTCACTGAGGTCACCACGCAGGAAGATGGCTTCGGGTTCTGTCTTTCCTTTTAGTTGCCAGTCGAGCCACGCGCGTACCATGCGGGCATTGGCGCCACCGTTGGGCTGCTCGTAGGTGCCTCCATGACCACTGGTGGTGTTGTCGGCCAACACGACGGGCACTTTCTTGATGGCGTTGTAGTCCATCTGCGCGTTCTGCCAAGCCACATCATCTGTTCCTCCCACGAGGTAGAGAATAGGACCGTGCAAGTTCTTGAGCGACTTCTTGCTGGCGCCGGCCATCGACATCTTTCCCATGCCTGCATTCAATATGAGATAGGTCTTCAGGCGGGCATCGCCAGCATTGAACAGCACCTGTGCACCTCCGCATGAGTGGCCGGCAGCTGCCATATGCTCCGTATCAACATTATTATAATAGGTAGAGGCCGGATTGGCTGCCTGCTGGCACATCCAGTCCATCGCATCGGCGAGCATCGACGACGGGGTATGCTGGTCTTTCTCGTGCTGGGCAAACATCTGAAGTTCGCCAATGGCCACGACAACATAACCATAGGAGGCCACATCGGCAAGCATGTTCTCATAGCCGATGCTGGTGTCCATGCATCCGCCGTTGGCAAAGAAGAGCACGGGCAACTTGGCCTTGCCACGCGCCACTGCCATCGGCATGTTCACGGGATGGTAGACCACAAAGTTGGTCAGCGTCTTCTCGCGCACGGCGATGGCCTTGAACGGACCGCTGCCGCCGTAGTCGGGTACTTTCATCTGCTCGACGCTGACGTCTGGGTCATCGTGTTTCAGATGACGGGCGTAGAAAGCATCCATAGCCGGACGGGTGAACTCCAGCTGCTGATCGAAGGCGACACCGTGATTGCCGTGAACTTTCACGTAGTCGATAGACGAACCTGCCTTCTGCATCTTCGTCACCCAGTCTTCGGTCAGATTGGGTTTCACGATGGGATCTTCACCACCTTGCAACACGAGGATAGGCGTTGTCTGCTTGCCGATATAGCCGATGGGCCACCACTCCGGATGTTGCGACCAGGGAATGTTCGGGTTGCCAATCTCTGTGGGCGGCGCACCACCAGCCGCACAAGCCACACTACACGACTGATCCATCCACGGGGCACCAGCCTCGTTGAAGGCTTTGCTATCGGCAGAGACGCCGAGCATCAGCGACAGATGGCCACCAGCGGAATGGCCGTAGGTGCCGATGCGGTTGGGATCGATGCCGAGTTTCTGTGCATTGGCTTTCATCCAGCGCACGGCACAACGCACATCCTCGATGCAGGCGGGCATCGGAGCCTCCTGCGTCAGACGGTAGTTCATGTTGGCCACCACGTAGCCCTTCATGGCGTAGTCGACCATCAAGGCGCGATAGACATAATCGTTCTTCGAGCCAGCGCTCCATCCGCCACCGTGAATGATGAGGATGGCGGGGCGGTTTGTTTGCGGACCGAAAAGGGGTTCGGCCAGATCGAGCACGGTACTTGGGCCTACATCGGTGCGGTAGGCGATGTTCTCAGTCACTGAAATTTTCCGTTGGGTGGTCTGCGCCGATAAGGTCAAGGGCAACAGAAACAGCAGGGCGATGATTGCTTTTCTCATGAATTGAATTTTGTTGATAGGTAAATGATTGACGGCGATGAAAGGCTAAGGACATAGGCTTCGTCGCACATATAGTCATGATTGAATAACTCGGTTGCGATTCTCTTTGCAAATTTACAAATAATTCTTGAATTATGGGCCACTCGGAAGAAGATTTTTCATTTTTCCATAGAGGAAATGATGCTGACGCCTGAAGTCTTGTCATTTGGCCTTGCCGCTCTGCCTGCTAAGAACTTCTGCAATGTCTAACATCTTTCCGCAGAAGTGTGAGATAACACAATTCTTCTGTCTTTCTCGTGAAAATATGCAAAAATAGAGCGGCAACAGAAAAAAAATGCACAAAAGGGAATGCGTTCGGTGGATTTTTTGTATTTTTGCAGTGATGAAAATTTTTACAAGTGCTCAGATACATGAGCTGGACCACTATACGATAGAACATGAACCCATCCGTTCCATCGACCTGATGGAGCGGGCGGCGAAGACGCTTACGCGCGCCATCACCGAGAAATGGTCGGTGCAAACGCCCTTCGTGGTGTTCGCCGGACCGGGTAACAACGGTGGCGACGCGCTGGCAGTGGCTCGCTTGCTGGCCGATCAGAACTACAAGGTGTCGGCCTATCTGTTCAACACCGGCGGAAAGCTTTCGGAAGACTGTACCATCAACCGCCAGCGGGTGCTCGAAAGCCATAAGATAAAGGACTTTATCGAGGTGAAGGAAGAATTCGATCCGCCACAACTGGAAGCACAGACGGTGGTCATCGACGGACTCTTCGGGTCGGGACTGAACAAACCGCTGAACGGCGGCTTCGCCTCATTGGTGAAATACATCAACCAGTCACCATCGTACATCGTCAGCATCGACATCCCATCGGGACTCATGACCGAGGACAACACCTATAACATCCGTGCAAACATCATCCGCGCCGACCTGACGCTGACGCTCCAGCAGAAGAAGCTCAGCTTCCTCTTCCCAGAGAACCAGCAGTTCATCGGCGAGCTGCGCATCCTGGACATCCGTCTCAGCGAGGAGGGAACGAAGAAGATAGAGGCGCAATACACGATGACCGACGAGAACGATGTTCGTCCGCGTCTGCTCCATCGCGATCCCTTCGTGCATAAAGGCGACATGGGCCACGCTCTCATCGTGGCAGGCAGCTTCGGCATGGCTGGGGCTTCCATCCTGGCCTCGAGGGCTTGTCTGAAATGTGGTGTGGGCAAGGTGACGGTGCACACACCGCGTCGCAACAACGACATCATACAGATCAGTGTGCCCGAGGCCATCGTCAGCATCGACCGCGACGAGCTCTACTTCAACGAAACGGTCGACACCGAGGACATGGATGCCGTATGCATTGGTCCGGGATTGCGCCAGCAGGAGAACACCGCCATCGCCGTCATCTCGCAGATCAGGCGCTCGCAATGCCCTGTGGTGCTCGACGCCGACGCGCTGAACATCCTGGCCAACCATCGCGCCTGGCTTCAGCAGTTGCCAAAGAACATCATCATGACGCCGCACCCGAAGGAGTTCGACTTGCTCAACGGATCGAGTTGTGCCGACAGCTACGAACGTCTGTC
>JAILAI010000055.1 GCA_024681705.1 Prevotella sp. | reverse complement strand
GGCAGTTTCGATGAGCAAAAGCGGCAGTTTCGGTCATCAAAAGCGCCAATTTCGATGATCAAAAGCGGCAGTTTTGCTCAGACGGCTTTTCGATTGTAATCTCGGAGATAGCAAAAAGGGGATAGATATGTGGGTAGTTTTATGTTAAAAAGTTGAGCGTTTTTCGACCCGTTTTTTAACATTTAGGACACTCGCAAGTGTTAAAACTTCATTTTTTCCTTCAATCGGCGAACGGGCATTCCGTTTTCATGCCGTTTTGCAAAGTGGAATAAGCAAACACGACAACAAGCGGCGCCATGCCGATTGCTTTCTATTAAAAATAATTAAAACACCAGAAATTAGATGGCACAAAGTTTTCGCCATCAGTGTTTTATCAGTATCTTTGCAGAAATTTATAAACAACCGATTCTTTTTAAAAATAAGGAAAAATTATGAAGATTGAGAAGATTCATGCAAGAGAAATCCTCGACTCAAGAGGTAATCCCACTGTGGAATGTGAAGTAACGTTGGAAAACGGCGTGATGGGTCGCGCTGCTGTACCCTCTGGCGCCAGCACTGGCGAGAACGAAGCTCTCGAGCTCCGCGATGGTGACAAGGGCCGCTATCTGGGCAAGGGCGTGCTGAAGGCCGTTGAAAACGTCAACAATATCATTGCTCCCGCATTGCAGGGCGACTGCGTGTTCAACCAGCGCGGTCTCGACATGAAGATGCTTGAACTGGACGGAACTCCCACAAAGTCGAAGCTCGGTGCCAACGCTATCCTCAGCGTTTCGCTGGCTGCCGCTCAGGCTGCCGCCAAGGCTCTGAACATCCCCCTGTACCGCTACATTGGCGGTTGCAACTCTTACACCATGCCTCTGCCGATGATGAACATCGTGAACGGTGGTGCTCACTCTGACGCTCCCATCGCTTTCCAGGAGTTCATGATTGGTCCGGTTGGTGCTACCAGCATCAAGGAAGCCGTTCGCATGGGTGCTGAGGTGTTCCACAACCTGGCCAAGCTGCTGAAGGCTCGCGGACTTTCTACCGCCGTTGGTGATGAAGGTGGTTTCGCTCCCAACTTCAACGGCATCGAGGACGCTCTCGACACCATCATGGAGGCCATCAAGGCTGCTGGTTACGAGCCGGGTAAGGACGTTCGCATCGCTATGGACTGCGCTGCTTCTGAGTTCGCTGTTTGCGAGGATGGCAAGTGGTTCTACGACTATCGTCAGCTGAAGAACGGCAAGAAGAAGGATCCTAACGGCAAGAAGCTCTCTGCCGACGAGCAGATTGCATATCTGGAAGAGCTCATCGACAAGTATCCCATCTACTCTATCGAGGACGGTCTCGACGAGAACGACTGGGAGAACTGGGTGAAGCTGACAGAGAAGGTTGGCGACAAGTGCCAGCTCGTGGGCGACGACCTGTTCGTGACCAACGTGAAGTTCCTGGAGAAGGGCATCAAGATGGGCGCCGGCAACAGCATCCTCATCAAGGTGAACCAGATTGGTTCGCTGACCGAGACTCTCGACGCTATCGAGATGGCTCACCGTCACGGCTACACCACCGTCACCTCTCACCGTTCGGGCGAGACCGAGGACACCACTATTGCCGACATCGCTGTGGCTACTAACTCTGGTCAGATTAAGACTGGTTCGCTCAGCCGCACCGACCGTATGGCTAAGTACAACCAGCTCATCCGCATCGAGGAAGAGCTCGGATGCACCAGCAAGTACAAGTACACGAAGCTGAAATAAAAATATTAGGCGCTAAATATTTTATGCAAAAAGGTCACACCCTGACATCGGGGTGTGACCTTTTCTATTGGGTCGGTTGAGAGAATATTGTTCAGGAGTTATTGGTGTTGAGGAGTTCAGGGGTTATTAATTCTGAAATTCCTGGAAAAAACCTCTGAGACTCCTGAGAAAGACCTCTAAAACTCTAAGGAGAAACTTCTGGAACTCCTAGAAAATAACATTCCCTTCCCTACACGCTCTCAGTCATATCATAATAATAGTAGTCGTGGAGCACGGTGTAGAGGAAGCGCTCGTCGTTGGTGGGGATATCGATGCCAAGCACCTGTTTCACCTTTACCGCAAGCAGGGAGATGCGTTCCATGCGGTCGGAAGAGAAGCTACTAAGCGTGTTGTCGATGACTTCGACCTGACGTTCACTCAGGTCGGCGGCCTGCGGAAAAGAAGGACGATAATTGGGTGTGAGGTAATTATATTCCTCCAGACTCACCTCCAGCGCATGATACTTTGCCTTCTTGATGACCATCGTTCCGGCGGCCAAATCGCCAAAGCGCTGCGTTTGCTCACTCAGCAACATGGGCAACAGGCCGATGCCTCCCATCATGGGACCTTCCACTAAGGAAAACAACCAACGCATCAGATAGGCACCCATACCGGGCATCGAGCCGTCGGCTTTCACCACGCGCATACCAAGCAGAAACTTTCCCGGAGAACGGCCATTGTTGAACGTCTCCCATAGAAAATCATATAGCAAAACTGGAAGGAATAGAATGAAGCCAAAAACAATCTCCATGTTGGAACTGAAACTATAATCGAGATTCGCAAGAAGATAGAAATACCCAATCAAGTAGATGAAAACGATGACGTAATCGATGATGCGAGCCACAATGCGTTCCCAGATGCTGGCTGGCGTCTGGGCGATTCTCACATACTGTCCGGTCACGATATTTTTGTCCGCCATCTATTTTTCGGTAATTTTTCTGCAAAGATAACGATTTTCTAATTATTTTTTCTTACTTTTGCATGAAAATTTAATTTTTTTAGTCGCCCTTCATGAAAGAAGTGAATTTCATACGTCGCCACATCGACAAATGGCGCAATATGGAAATTGCCGTCGACAACGCCGAAAACATGACGCCCGACGAGTTGGCCGAAGCCTATACGGAGCTGACGGCCGACCTGGCTTTTGCCCAGACGCACTACCCCACTTCGCGCATTACGCTCTATCTGAACAATCTTGCAGGGGCGCTCCACAACGAGATATACAGCAACAAGCGCGAGAAGCGGTCGCGCATCATCACCTACTGGACGCACGAGGTTCCACAGACCATGTGGGAAGCGCGTAAACTGCTGCTCGTCTCACTGATTATCTTCGTGGTGAGTGCACTGATAGGCGTGGTGTCTACCATCGGCGATCCGGAATTTCCGCGCCTCATCCTGGGCGACGGATATGTGGACATGACGCTCGACAACATCGCCAAAGGTGAGCCAATGGGCGTGTATGGCAACGAGGGCGAGACGGGCATGTTTCTGTCTATCACGCTCAACAACATCATGGTTTCGTTCAGATGCTTCGTCATGGGGCTGTTCACGTCAGTGGGTTCGGGTCTGATGCTCTTCTACAACGGCATCATGGTGGGCGCATTCCAGGAGTTCTTCCATCAGCATTCGTTGCTCTGGGAGAGTTCGCTGGCCATCTGGTTGCACGGCACTATCGAGATTTCGAGCATCATCGTGGCAGGTGCGGCTGGCATTTCGCTCGGTAACGGATTCCTGTTCCCCGGCACTTACAAGCGTATGGTGTCGTTCCGGCGCGGAGCCGTTCGCGGAATGAAGATTGTGGTGGGCACCGTCCCGCTCTTCATCATTGCTGGATTCATCGAGAGCTTCATCACCCGCCACACCGAAATCTACGATAGCGTACGACTGCTCATCATCCTCTTGTCGCTGGCATTCATCATCTTCTACTTTGTATGGTGGCCCTGGTGGCTCTACGGAAGGCGTTCGAAGCACGATACCGACACCAATAACAACGAAAAAGAATCTCTGATATGAGGCCTCAGACACTGAAACCTAAAATAAAATTCTACAAGCTGCGCAACTTTGGCGAACTGATTAACGTCACGTTCGACTTCATCCGCGAGAACTGGAAGCCGCTGATGCGCTACATCACCTATCTGGTGCTGCCCGTCGTTCTTTTGCAAGGTGCGACGATGGGATCGTTTCTCGAATCCTACATGACCGGCTTTTCCAATATGGAAGGAGCTACCAATGCCGATGGACTTCTAGCTAGTATCGGACGCTCATACGTACTTACCATTCTTTTCGCTTTAGTGGGCTACTTCGTCGTTTCGGCCGTTTCCTACATCCTGATGAAGCTCTACGACGAACGAGATAACCGACTTGAGGGCATCACTTTCGCCGATATAAAGCCGCTGTTGTGGCCCGTTCTGCGACGTGTGTTCACCTCGTTCGCATTCGCTGTTATCGTTGCCGTAGCGGTGATTCTGCTCATTGCGGGGTCGATAAATATAGATGCGCCATTCTTTGTCTTCATCATCTTCATTGTCGGCGCGGTGTTTTTGGTGCCCTATAATCTGGTGACGCCGCTCTACGTCTTCGAGGAATGCCCGTTCTCCGAAGCACTCATGCGCGGCTATCGCCTCGGTTTCAAGTCGTTCTGGTTCATCGTTTCGCTGACGATTCTGCTCGCAATCATCGAACAGTTCATCAGCGGCATCATCAGCATGCCCATGAGCATCTTCATTACCGTGAAGACCATGCTCGGCTTGGATGGAGATAATTTCGCCAACGGTCCGCTCATGACCATCCTCGGATACTTCAGTTCGTGCATCTACACCTTCGTGAACTATCTACTCACGCCCATCCTGATTATCGGTTCGGCCTATCTTTACAGCCACACCGTTGAGAAGGAAGACAACCTGACCAACAGGCGCGACATCGACAACTTCGAGCAGATGAACGAGCCGCTCCGTACCGACATCGACAATTTCGACCAACTGGTCTAACCCTCATAGTAAACCTCATGCCCGGAATCGCACAACATATCGCCACCGACACCCTCCGTCTGGACACCGCCTACATCAATGTATGGCGGCAGAACGAGAATTTCGACTACGACCGCGAGGTGATGAATCCCACCAAGAACTTGTTGGAATCGTTCATCGAAGGGCTGAACAACCTCCTAAGAGAGATAACGCCCAGAAATATGCCCGACGGAACGCAAGACTTCATCAACGTCGTCTGCGCTATAGCTTTGGTGGTTTTGCTCGTGTGGTTCTTCTTCAAGCTGAAGCCCAAGTTGTTCGCCCAAAAGGACGAAGCCGACAAACGCTTCTCGCTGGAAGAGGACAACATCTATGGCATCGACTTCGAACAGATGATCGAAGAGGCGCGCCAGAAGCAGAACTATCATCAGATGGTGAGACTGATCTACCTGCAGACGTTGCGCCATCTGTCGGACAACAAGCACATCAAGTGGCAACCTTACAAGACTCCGACGCAATACACGCAGGAGTTTCCCGTCGCTCCGTTCCGCGAGATGACCCAGCACTTCCTGCTCATACGCTACGGAAACGGCACGGCAACGGCCACCATGTGCGACGAGATGGAGCAGTTGCAGAAGTCTATTCTGCGACATATCGAAGAGAAAAAGACTACCACAACAGCCACAACGCCGACGCAAACCGACGCTCAAGCGACAACCGAAGAGAAAGGAGGTGAGGCATGAAAGGACGTAACATCTACATTTTATGCATCGTCGGCTTCCTCCTGATCGTCATCGTATCGCAGTTGATGCGCCCCAAGCCGTTCTCGTGGGTAAACACCTACGGCGCACACGACAAGAATCCTTTCGGCAGCTATGTCTCCGATAGTCTGCTTCGTCAGGCCCTGCCAGCAGGCTACAGCGTGAAGAACCTCTCTTGGCACCAGATAAAGACCGACAGTGCAGCTCGACGTTCGAACCTGCTATTCACCCAAAGCGCCTTCACACTAATTGAAGATTGCATTGACGACCTGCTCGAGATGGTAGACAGTGGCATGAATGTCTGCATTGCTGCCAACAGTTTCCATTATCATCTCATGGACACGCTCGGTTTCTCAGTGGACTGGCAAAGCTATAGTGAGACGAGTTTGCGCCGAATGATACAAGAAAAATCGGTTGTCGATACTATCCAGTGGCAGAAAGGCGGTTCTTTCGGCAAGCGGAATTTTATCGTGAACAGCGGTCTCCTCTATAGCACTACTTTCGCCTTTGACAACAACGACAAGGATCCCTGGAAGAAAGAAGCAATCCTCGTAGGCGATGAATACGGCGCAGATGATTACTACGTTGTTGTAGACAGCGTAGATAAAAAATCCATAGACATCGAACACGAGAAAGCAATGCATGAGACTGACATGCAGAAAGCATGTATCATGAGCCATCGCTACGGTCGTGGAAAAATAGTGCTCGTCTCATACCCACTGCTCTTCACCAACTACGGAATGTTACACGGCGAAAACGCACAACTGGTGCTTCGCACGCTATCCCTGCTCGACACCAGTCGGCCCACTATCCGCATTACCGACACCGTTGAACGTATAAACGAAGATGGAGTTGTGGTCGAGACAGAGACACCACTGAGCTACTTCATCATGAACAAACCGCTCCAGTGGGCACTCTACCTGGCGTTGGCGCTCATCCTGCTCTACATGATACTCCACCTGCGCCGCCGCCAGCGCGCCATCCCGGTGATCAAAGACCCTGAAAACCGCCAGTTGGAGTTCGCACAACTCATCGGAACGCTCTATTTCCAGAAAGGCGACCACGCCGATTTGCTGAAAAAGAAATACAACTATTTCGCCGAGCATCTGCGACGTGAGCTGTTTGTAGATATCGACAATCCCGAAGACGATAGCGACAACTTCCAGCGCATCGCCCAGATGACGGCGATAGGCGAAAACGAGATACGCGGCTACATCACCGCCATCCGTAAGCTGGTGAAAGAGGAGCAACCCGTCGACACAAATATTCTCCACATGTACGTAGAGAAAATGAACCAAATCATTCAGGCAACCCATTAAGAAAAAATCAATTCCCAATAGAATCATATGGAATACTCACCCAATCCCTCACCCGAATCGTTGCAGGTGTTTGCAGAGAAAGCAAATGCGTTGCGCGAGCAGATAGCACAGGTCATCGTGGGCCAGCAGACAACCGTCGACCTGCTGCTGACAACCATCCTCGCCGGAGGTCACGTGCTCATCGAGGGCGTGCCCGGCGTGGCCAAGACGCTGCTGGCAAGGCTCACATCGAAGCTCATCGGCGCCGACTTCAGCCGCGTGCAGTTCACGCCCGACCTCATGCCGAGCGACGTGCTCGGAACCAACGTCTTCAACATGCAGAGCGGCACGTTCAGCTTCCATGCCGGACCCATTTTCGCCGACCTTGTGCTAGTGGACGAAATCAACCGCGCGCCAGCCAAGACGCAGGCAGCACTCTTCGAAGTGATGGAAGAGCGACAGGCCACCATCGACGGCGAGACACATCCCATGAGTCCGCTCTACACCATCATCGCCACGCAAAACCCCGTGGAGCAAGAGGGTACGTATAAACTGCCCGAGGCACAACTCGATCGCTTCCTCATGAAAATCTCCATGGGCTACCCAACGTTGGACGAAGAGGTGGCCATCCTCGAGCGACACCAGCAGAACACGCGTCTCACCGCCCTCGATGGCATCAAACCCATCGTCAGCAAGGACGACATCCTACAGATGCGAGACATGCTCAAACAAGTGTACGTAGATCCATCGCTATTGCGCTACATGGTGCAGATTGTCCAACAGACGCGCCAGAGCCGCGCCGTCTTCCTCGGTGCTTCGCCGCGCGCCGCCGTCGCCATCCTTCAGGCATCGAAGGCCTTCGCCCTGTTGCAGGGACGACTTTTCGTCAGCCCCGACGACATCAAGTTCGTGGCGCCTTGCGTGCTTCACCACCGCATCATCCTCACCGCAGAGGCCGAGATGGAGGGCTACAACCCCTGGAAGGTCACCCTGCGCCTCATTGATAAGGTAGAAGTACCCAAATAGCACCAACGTGCAACCTGCCAATCCCAGAGAATAAGGTGCGATGACATCACGACTCGCGCCCGACCTTGTCAAAAGTATCAACCCCAACCACCGTTAAGAGAAAAGAGTCTTGTTACTGACCAACCGCTTCTACATCGCAGGTACCGTGCTGGTATTACTGATTGCCGCCGGCCACTACGTGCCGCCATTGTTCTACATTGGCGTCGCATTGCTATGCGTCCTGGCATTGCTCACGCTGGCCGACTTCGTCCTGCTCTACCATCGGAAGGGCATGCGGGCCGAGCGAATCGTCGGAAACCGCCTGTCTAACGGCGACGACAACGACATCCGCATCCGTCTGGAGAGCAGCTACCCGTTTGCCACGAAGGTCGAGGTCATCGACGAGGCGCCCTACATCTTCCAACGGCGCGACATATCCTACCATTTTCCGTTGGCCGGTCGCAAGGACACGACGTTGGTCTACCGGTTGCGGCCCACGCGTCGCGGGGTGTATAACTTCGGACGCATCCGCGTGTTTGTCAGGACAAAACTCTCGTTGGTCGAGCGTCGCTACACGCAGGGCGAACCCGTCGACGTGGCGGTATACCCATCGTTCCTACGCCTGCGGCAATACGAACTGCTGGCCATCAGCGACAACCTGACAGAGACGGGCGCCAAGCGCATACGTCGCGTGGGCAACCAGACGGAGTTTGAGCACATTGAGGAATACACACCCGATGCCGACTACCGCGCTATCAACTGGAAAGCGTCGGCGCGACGCCACCAGCTCATGGTCAACATCTACCAGGACGAACGCTCGCAACGCATCTATAGCATCATCGACAAGGGACGCGTCATGCAACAGGCCTTCCAAGGCATGACGTTGCTCGACTATAGCATCAATGCCGCTCTAGCGCTTTCGTTCGTGGCCATGCGCAAGATGGATAACGCCGGCCTCATCACCTTCAACGAACAGTTCGATAGCTTTGTGCCGGCCGATCGTCGAAGCAATCACATGCAGACGCTCATGGAAACGCTCTATAGTCAGGAGACCGACTTCGGCGAAAGCGACTTCTCGGCCCTTTGTACGGGCGTGAACCGCCACATTTCTCGCCGCTCTCTGCTAGTGGTATACACCAGTTTCAGCTCCATGTCGGCCATGCGTCGCCAGATGGGCTACCTCTATCAACTGGCACGACACCATTGCCTGCTGGTGGTTTTCTTTGAGGATGATGACCTGCGCGCATTCGCCAATCCCGCGCCTTCGGACAACCCTTCCGCACAAATCGACAACACCGAAACGCTCTATCAGCGCACCATCGCCGAGAAATTCGAATACGAGAAGCGTCTCATCGTGAGCACCCTGAAGCAAAACGGCATCTACGCTCTGCTCACCTCGCCTTCCCGCCTCTCCGTTGCCGTCATCAACAAATACCTCGAACTCAAGGCCCGCAACGCTATCTAGCCCTCACCCCGCCTCGCGTTCCCACACCGAACAA
>JAILAI010000053.1 GCA_024681705.1 Prevotella sp. | reverse complement strand
TCGCATAGCCTTGATAATCTGTTGAAGATGAAGGTTTCCAGAAGGAATGCTTTCCAATAGGATGCGATGCTGAAGGCCGACATTCTCATCGAGCATGTTGCTGACGCTGAGTGTTGAATAAAGCCAGTTCTGTACACTGTCTTCATGTAAAACTTCATTATTGTAAATATAATATTTGTAACCGTCTTTCTTGTCACATTCGATGATGACTCCAAACATATCTAATATAGCATCACGATGGCGGTTGAAAGTGCTACGGGAAAACTCCAGACCGCCACTTTCTTCTTTTTGTTTCCACAACTGGTTTATCTCAGCAAAAGTGATTCTACCTGCCTTGCTGATGGTCTCGATCAACCAGATGTATTCCTTGAATAATGTAGGTATCTTCATATCTTTATCATATTAATGGTTCTATCACAGCCAATGCTTTCTCATGTTTTGCAACTATATCCCAATATCCTCCAGCCCTACCTCGTTTAAGATTATGGCACAGATCATTGTATTTCACATGGATTGCTATGCTGTTGCCTGACATAGCTATATCCTTGACATATTCCTCGTAGCTCCGGTCACTTGAATGGGTGAGTAGTCGCAATGCGTCTACGATGTTTTCGTCAACGCCATGAAGCAGCAAATCATCAAATGTGAAATCAGTGTCTTCCACCACGTCATGCAGAAAACCGGCAATCATTTCCTCACGGGTGTTACCCGCCAGCCCCACAGTCATCGGGTGCAGAATCACAGGCTTTCCATCCAGGTCTTTCTGACCTTCATGTGCTTCTATGGCTAATCGAAGTGCGTTCTCAATTGTTATCATATCTATCTGATTATAGTTTTAACAACCTTATGATGATTTTTCTGCAAATATAAACTTATCCTGTCTCATAACGTGACACACCTTCAAAAAATTAGCATTTTTTTTATTATTATTTTTTGAAACCTATATTTATGTTATATAAGATGATAAGATCAGTTCAACTTCATTGAAATGGTGTTAGATAGACTATAAAAATCCTGTTATTTTTTTCACAAGGTTGGTACCATAACGATAACAGCATTTCTTTCTGTCGAAACTTAAACTGGTTTTATCGTGTCCGTCTCTTTTTCTTCAATGTCGCATCATTGGATTCCTGGCAAACCTGTCGGGGATCTTGAATGAGCTTTTCCAGTGCAAAGGTAGCGTGTCCTCATGACCCAGCAAGTACCACGTTGTTATTTCCATACAATTTTTCCAGCAGCCTTCCACTTTTGCCGCCCTTGTCTGCAAAAGTGGTATTCCGTAAAAATTGCCAGAAAATTCCTTGCCTTTGTCATCTGCTCCGGACCCACATTTCCCAGCACAGAAAAAGTCTCAACCCCGACAGGATGTGCCGATGAAAAAAAACTCCATTGCAGGAGCCGGACTTCAAAAAAAGAAAAAGTCTTCCCCCTCAAGGAAATCCGATAAAAACAACAAGCATCATGATAAAGTTCGCATTTTACACATATTTGCCCAACAGACTTCTCAGAAAGGCAACCTTTGAAGAGCAGATGACTCATAACTTCATTCTTGACTTCAAGGACGGTAGGAACTACGCCAAGCAAAAGGCGGCAAGAATAGTGGGAAACGCTATTTCCTTCAAGAATAGCAATGATGTGGTTTTCTGCTGCATCCCAGCAAGCAGCGCATATGCAACGGCAAGGAGATACAAGAAATTCTCCGCCATGGTTTGCGAGCTTTGCGGAGCTGACAATGCTTTCGACCATGTGCATGTATACGGCAAGAAGACCAAGAAACACAATTCACGTGAACACATCGTTTCCGACTTCGCTGACTATAACGTGGTCATTGACGAGGACTATTTCAAAGGAAAGAGAGTGGTGATATTCGATGATTTGGTGACCACTTCGGAAACGGCAGACAGATTCAAGGAACGCATCGAACTTGCAGGTGGCAAAGTCATTGGCGCTTTGTTCCTCGCACATACAAAGAGATACTATCACTAAAAACATAAAGGATATGAAAATTATTGGAGAAAAGACAAAGGCAGTAAACGCCATCGTGAATGCCATCAGCGCATTTCGTTTCAACTTCGACAAAGTGGGGATAAAAGGTTCTTACCATAATGACCCTATTTGGATTAACATCTTGCACGCACCTATATACCGGGCTATCGGCTACAAGGTATATTATCGAGGATTTTCCATCAGCGTGGATTTTGAACTGAGAGAGATAAACATTGAGAACAACAACTAAAATCATTCAAGACATGGAGACAAACAACAACATGAGCATGAAGGAATGGGCAGTTTGCGACCGCCCTTCCTACAAGATGAAGGAGCATGGAACGGAAGCCATGACAAACGCTGAACTCCTTTCCATCATCATCGGCAACGGAACAAGCAAGGAGAATGCACTGACCATTGCAAGAAAGACACTTTATTCTTTCGGGAACAACCTGAATGACCTCGGAAAAGCCACTATTGACGAACTGAAGGAGATTGACGGAATAGGAGACTTCACCGCATGTAGGCTGATGGCAGCCATCGAACTGGGTAAACGCAGACAACTGGAATCCGCCAAGGTATGCAGCGATGTCAACTCTGCAACGGCTGTTTACAATATCATGCACCCTCAAATGATGGACTTAGACCATGAAGAGGCACATGTGCTACTGCTTAATCAGAACTTCAAACTTATCAAGCAAGTGAGACTCTCACAAGGCGGCATCACGGAAACCGCTGTGGATATTCGGATAATCATGAAGAATGCCCTGTTGAACAATGCTACCGTTATCGTCCTCGTTCATAACCATCCTTCAAACAATGTCATGCCAAGCAAAGAGGATGACAAACTTACCGCTAACGTGAAGAAGGCATGCGACACTATGAGAATCTATTTCAGCGACCATGTGATAATAACTGACGGCAATTACTACAGTTACCGGGAACGGGGAAGAATCTGAACTGAAAAGGAGCGGCCTCAAAAGAAGTCGCTCCTTCTATCTTATTCATGATTCCGCAAGGAATTCTGGCGGGCCGCTGTCCTTCAAACAATCAGGACAGCGGCTAATTCTATTGCTTGAAAGATCAAAGATATTTCTTTGGATTTTTTCGATTTATGCCAAATTATTTGATTGGATTATTTCTTTTTCGTGGAATTATAGTACATTCAACGAAAAATACAATTTGGGAGTGCGATTTACCAAAGTATGTCTGCAATGAAAACAATGAAGTTGACAAATTGAAATTCACTATGCGTTTTCAACTGTCAACTTCTTTCAACTATTAAAGTAAGAATATTTTAAATGTTCCATTTTTTCTGTTTTCTCCCTCAGTTTTTGAGTATTCTACTTACCTTATGATAGTTTTTAAAAGTGTTTTGAAGGGGGGTATCGGAGATTCCGAGAATACACCCCCCTAAAATAGAGTAACTACTTTCGTATTTTATTCCTATGACTATTTGGCTTCCTTACTTTTCTTATGGCCAAACAGAGCATCAAACTTCTTCATTGACTCTGCTTTGATTTCGTCTACCACATCGATATAGGGTTTCATTGCCTTGTAGTCACTATGTCCTGTCCATTTCATGACAATTTCGGGTGGAATGCCCATTGAAAGGGCATGGCAGATGAACGTCCTTCGACCTGTATGGGTACCTACAAGCTCCCACTTGGGTTTGATTTCATCAATACGTTCTTTCCCCTTAAAGTAAGTCTTGCGCACCAACTCATTGATGCCGGCAAGTCTGCAAAGGTCATGCAGGCTGTCGTTCATCTTCTGGTTGGAAATGACGGGCAAAGCCTTGTCCTGGTCAAATGTGATGTTCCTGTATCTGTCAAGAATACTCTTGCTTTCCTCGTTCAACTCAATGCGCAAGGTGTCGTTGGTCTTGATGGTGGTAACGTCAATATGATCCTCGTGCACATCGCAACGGTGAAGATTATATACATCGGAATAACGGAGTCCCGTGCAGCATTGGAAAAGGAAGACATCCCTAACTCTCTCCAGGTTCTTCCTGTCGTCAGGTGCTACATAGCGCTTCAGTTTTTCAAGCTCTTCCTTTGTAAGGAATACGACCCTGTTGCGCGTCTTCTTCAGTTTCGGTCGGAATGTCTCGAAGTCATTCACATTATGGAAGCGCTTGGCAAGTGTCCAGCGAAGGAACCATCTAAGGAAATCGAGCTGTTTGTCGACTGAGGTGTTCTTCATGTTCTCAACTTTGCTCAGGAACTCCAGATAATTCAGAAGTCCCTCTTCGTCAAAATACGAAAACGAGAGGTCGAATTTCTTGTTCCTAAGCTGCTTTCTTTGCTCTTCACGGAATCTCTCCAGATGAGTCTTCATCGCATCAAATTTCTCATAAGTTGAATGTGTCCATTCATTCTGCTTTCCAAGGACAGAGACAAATTCTTCAAGTGCCCACCAGATGTCCTTTTCAACTCCATCGACGGGATTTACCTTCCCCACAGGCTCAACAGACTTGTTATCCTCCACGAAATCATCATCCGTATCAAAATCACCATCATTGGGAGAAAAATCAGCGTCTTTTTGAGCGAAATCTAAAACTTTGTTAAAAGTGACGTTTGGGGCAATTCCAGCCCGTTTTGGGTGCGCATTTTCAATGTTCTCAAGTCTCACCCCTTCAGAATACTGCTGTGGAAAAGGATAGCCGTAGGAAGGATAGGCAGGCTGCTGAGGGTACATGCCTGGTTGGTAGGCACCTTGCATCTGCATCTGTTGTGGCATATAAGGCATGGGTTGGTAATAGGGTGGAGTAGCAGGCATTGAGTTTACCGGCACTTCAGGAGTAGATGGAACTCCACAACCTGCCTGTCCAAAAGAAATTCTGTAACTTTCAAATGATCTTTTGAACTGCTCTACGGTAGGTATGATATTGAACAACTCATACTTGTGCATTACACTGCTAACACCGTTTCTCAGCAATTCGAGGGTGTAGTTGATCTGTGCTTCTGACATTCTCATGGAAAGGTTGTCACCTATGACCCGCTGGCACTTTGCGTCCCAGAGTTCCTCGTCAATATGCAGATTTGTGGACAGTCCTATACGATTGCCACAATACCTGACTGTCATTACGATGAGCAGGTTCCTCTTCTTGGACACCCTTTTCCCACTAACATTGTCTGTTGTCTTGCGAGACATCAAACGGAATCTGACTGATTTCTTAATCTCCATCATTTTACTTTTTTTAAAAGGTTAAACTAATGTACAGTCGCATATTTCATCAGACAGATTTGCTCTTCTCACTTCAAAGGTAAGTTCGCTAAAAAAGGGGGAACATACTCTTCTACTTTTGCCGAATGCGTTCGCTCTTTTGCGGAATGCGTTCGCTCTTTTGCGTAAAAATAGGTCCAAAATCCTCAAATTCGGCAAATTTTACGATTTTCTTTACAAAATATTGCGTGTTTGCGCACACAACACCTTGAAAAGTGCCATTTTTTGCCGATGGCGGCAAAAATAGCGTTCGCTGTTTGGCGAACTCATTGTTCGCGGCAGAACGAACAAAATTGCCGATGAAATAGCAGGGATTTTGAACCTTCGATATCCAGTTCTGGTTAGGATGTTAGCAAATGTTAACGACTTCTCAAATTACCTTTGTTTAAGGCATTTTGAAGTGTTGTTGTGTCAGCATTGCTGGTTAATAATGTTGTGGAACCCCACTAGTTTGCGTCCACATTCTGGTCATTATAACCTCGGCAAGCCAATCCCATTGCGTTCGCAAAATTAAGGTTTTTTTTTGAGACCACAAAATGCCATTTTTGCCGATTAGTAAAAATATTTGCGTGTTTTTGACTAAATTGAGGTAAATGTGACTAAATGAGCAAAAGTGCTTAATTTCTGAAAATATTAGTGAAATACAATTAATTTGTTAAGAAATAGATAACAAATTCCAATATATTATAGTATATTTGCATGTCAAAAGTAAAAAAAGACAAATTTGGTTTATAACCAGATATAGAGAGCAAAGGTAAACTGGGAAGATATTTTTTCCTTCTCCTGAACGGGGATAAAAAAATGTCGGTTCTCCGTTCGAATCCGTTCAGCGCAGCCTCTCTCTCCGCCAAAAGTGCTGATTATCAGCGACTTACAAGGATTTACACCCAAAGCTACACCCAAAAAAAAGGTGACTTTGGGTGTTTCGTTTTTCTAAACAGCTGGGAACCAATGCATTAGGTCGTCAATTCCCACCCACGTTTACACCCCAAAACACAATCAGAATGAGTCAAACTTGCTCATTTCTCTGGCCTTTTTCTTGTTCGTAACACTTATGTACGGTTTCATGGCCTTGTCGGTGGAATGTCCCGTCCATTCCCTGATGACTACAGGTGGAATGCCAAGTTCAATGGCCAGACAGATGAAAGTACGTCGGCCTGCATGTGTGGAAATGGCATCACATTTCCTCATTGTAATTGTGAAACGTTTGTTTCCAATGTACCTGACAATGTTGACCTGTTCATCAAGGCCTATCTTACGGCAGATTTTTTTCAGGTCATTGTTCACTTGCTGGTCTGACCTGTAGGGAAAGACTTTCCCTTTAGGTTCCTTCATCATGGATCTGTGTTTTTCCAGTATTTCCCTGCTGTGATCGTTCAGCTCAACCCTCAGGCGTTTGTTGTTCTTGATTGTAACGAACTCAATGAGTCCTTCGCTGACGTTCTCCCATCTCAGGTTTGCGGCGTCTGAGAAACGCATTCCAGTAAAGCAACAGAAAAGGAAGATATCCCTGGATAGCTCCTGCCCTGAACAGTTTTCTGGTAATTCATATTCCTTGAGTCTCTGTAGTTCCTCTAGCGACAGGTGTATGACAGGCATGCTGTTACTCTTCATGTGGAGTTCATAAGTACTGGCTGCAGGGTTGGAACTGTAATGCTTCTCGTAGCTCCACTTCAGGAACCGCTTGATCTCGCTCCATTTCTTTGAGGCGGTTGAGTTGCAGTTCCTTTCTTGCTTGTTCAGGAAAATGATAAAGTCTGTTATGCCCCTGTCGGTGAAAGTGTCGAAACAGATGTCTTTTCTGAACTTCGAAAGCGTTTTCTTCAATTTGTCATACTTCTCAATGTAAGTATGGCCCCAGTTGCACTCTATGCTTTTGATGGACACAAACTTGTCAAAAGCTGCCCAAAAGGCCGCCGTCTTCGCTGAAGAATCGTTCGATGGCACGATATTATTGTTGCCATCCAGGGTGATTCCGATCTTTTTGTCGTAAAAGCCTTTGAAATCTTCAACGCTTGGCGTCTTCCCCAATGCCTCAAATACATGGAATACGCCGTCAACGCGGCTTTCAAGTTCCCTCAGGTTTTTCTGTAAAGAATGGATGTCCGTACCCTTTACCGAGAGAAGGGCGTCAATTCTGTGCCTTCTGGATACCGGCACCTGATTTCTTTTGTCCTTGTTGCTGAGTGACATGATGTCATTCCAAACGTCAACATCAAACTTCAGACCTGTACTCATCTCAACCCTGCGGCCCGAAAATGACACCCTCATGCGGATGGGTACGTCCTTTGTGATAATGCTGCCGCTTTTCTTGTCTTTTCTGCTCTCTGCCGAGAAAACCACATTGTACTTCATTTTTTGCGCAAAGTTAAGAAGAATAACTGAAACGGCAAAACGGGGCATCATGCGACACTACGAATTGAATACCCTCATTTATAAGTAAAAAGATCAAGAATTCATTTTCTTCTCAAACTTAAATAGCCCATCATCTTGATCAAATTGCTCAGGCATATTGGGATCGGGATGATGTTGGTTGAAATACTCTACGGCATGGAAACCGCAACGGTTAATGTAGAAGTGGATGTTGCGACGGTCGAAATAAGGAGTGCAGGTCTCCCATATTTCAATGGCAGGATGCGAGGTCTCTATGGTTCTCCAGATGGATTGACCGATACCCTTGCTCTGAACGCCTACTTTCACATAAAGGAATGCAAGTTCGCCCTTATGTCTTTTTTCGTCGATGACGATGATGGCACCCCCCTTTCGCTGTCCGGCAGCATCTATTGCCTCATAGGCTACAGCACCTTCAGCATTCAATGACTGATAGAAATCCTTGTCGGGCAACACTTGCCACTGATTGACATCACCGTATTGTTTATCGCTTTCCTGAAAATGTGATTGAAAACCATGCTGAAAAGCCTCTTGCATCTCCTCCTTGAAGGCGATGGTATGTTCCTCTTCAAGTCTGACGAGTCTAACTGTCGTTCCGTTTTTCTTCATGACAAACATTTATATTTTAGGAATCCAACCAGCGTTTGACGGTGGCGACCTTATCTTTGCTAACGATGATTTCCTCATCAGGAGCGGCGGTCATGTGAATGCGCATCTTGCCAAGGAAATAGGTAGAGAGTTTCTGTACGGCAGTGGCAC
This sequence comes from Prevotella sp., assembly GCA_024681705.1. Taxonomy (GTDB): domain Bacteria; phylum Bacteroidota; class Bacteroidia; order Bacteroidales; family Bacteroidaceae; genus Prevotella. Next base: position 17,551 of record JAILAI010000053.1, on the reverse strand, counting down.
TGATGATATACTGCCGGTTGACGCGCATGAAGTGCTGTGGGTTGAGTTGGCTCTCTACTTCTTCGAGTGTCATATTTAGGGAGTAATGCTTGCCCTCCATTGTGCAGAGGCGCACAATGCCATCGCGGATAGTGATGTGGCTCACGTCGCAGACAGGGATAATCAGGAACTCGTCAGCACGATGGGGAATCAGGAAGCGCTCACGATAGCGGATGGTTTGATTCTTGAAGGATTCCAGCAGTTGGGCGATGGTATCGGTCGTAGAAAGGCTACTGGTATACGAACTTTGCTCGGGAATGGTCGAATTGGCAATTGGTTTCACCTTTGCCAAAGCTGCCTGTAGTTCCTCGCTATCGATAGGTTTCAACAGATAGTCTATGCTGTTGAAACGGAATGCCTGCACTGCATAGTGGTCGTAGGCTGTAGTGAAGATGACGGGGATGGTTTCGGGTACCGTTAGCAGCGACTCGAAACTGAGACCGTCGCCTAACTGGATGTCACTGAGAATGAGTTCCACCTCATGGTGGGCACCTTCGGCAAAGAACGTCTTCACCTCGGCATTGCTGGCGCATACACCCACAATCTCGTGTTCACCTTCGAGCATTCTCCGCAGGCGGTCAGCGCTGCTCTGTTCATCTTCTATAATTAGTATCTTCATCGTTCAATGGGGATTAGCGGAATGGTTACGCAATACTCATCATTAGTGTTACGAATCACAACCTTTTGCGAGGTGAGCAGACGGTAACGCTCCACAATGTTATGCTGTCCGACGTTGGTACTCTCTGCGGTCGCGATGGGTTGCTTTCGGTTGTTCACGCTGATGCGCCGTCCTTCGCACGTCACATCGATGACGAGCGGTTTCGCCTTCGTGTGCTCGTTGTGCTTGATAGCATTTTCTATCAGCATCTGCAAGGAGGCAGGGGGCAGCATTCCTTGTGTCTTAGTCACCTCGTTGGCTATCCTTACCTGAATACCCTCTCCAAATCGCTGTTTCAAAAGAGCCAGATAACGGTCGAGGAATTCCAGTTCCTCTTGCAGCGTCACCATCTCATGGTCCAGATGCGAAAGCGTGTAGCGATAAACCTTCGAGAGGTTCATCAGATAACTAAATGCCCGTTGGGGATCTACCTCAATGAGATAGGCAAGGATGCTGAAGTTGTTGAACACGAAATGCGGACTCAACTGGTTCTCCAATGCCTGTAGGCGGAACTTGTCGCGTTCGCGCTCAGCCTTTTCCCGCGACCGCCAGTAGTAGAGCGTCACTACTATCGTAAACAGACAGCAGGCGGCATAATCCACCAGCACCATCCACGAGTTCCAAGGCCAGCCCTGTTTCAGTATTTCCCTGAAATCCTCGTCGGTAATCAGCCACATCAGGTAGTAGAACAACAGCCCCAGCACTGAGAGCCCCAGCACCAGGAATACTCCATGTATGATTCTTCTTATCTTCATTTTGTTGACAAATATACGATTTTATTTTGATATAAGGATATCGGCAGCAAATTTTTCGCGTTTGACCTACGGTCGAGCCTTCACTCTTCACTCACCATCCACCGCCCCAGTCGCCGAATCCGCCCCAGTCGCCATCCCATTCATCCCGTTCTTTTTTCGACTTCAGGTTGTTCTTGCCACCCAGGATGTTGAAACGATAGACAACACGCAGCATGCCGTACTGGTAGATGGCATTGTTTCGCGAGTCGGTGCGCATCAGGGCCGAGATTTCGCGGCTGATATTCGTCTGCTGTCCCAGTATGTCGTTCACCTGAAGCATGACGGTAAGGGCGCGACCACGCAGGAACGAATGGCTCACCTGCGCATTCCACAGCAGTTCGTTGGTGTTCATGGCGCTCTGCGAATAGCCTCGGCGACTGCTCATGCCGATGTCGGTACTCAGCGAAGTGCCCCAGGGAGCTGTCCATTCAAACTCAGCACCATAAGAGAAATCGTAGGTGTTCATGTTCGCCATGTCGTTGACGTTGTTCTTCGAGTTGGCATAGTCGAGTCGCCCGTTGAGCATGATGTTCAACTGATTCTTGCGGTAGGAGAACTCGAGGCCAGAGTTAAGATTGATGCTCCGTGTGACAGACTTCGTGTCGGTATCGTCGGTATCGTTGTTATAGAATCCCACGCGGCGTGCGTAGTCACCGCCCAGGTCTATGCCGATGTTGAAGAGTTTCTGCTTGCCCAGTCCCGTGTTGAATCCCACACCGCCACCGCCGTTCCAGTTACCGTTGATGTTCATCGGCATGGTGGTGCGCACGCCTGTTTGGTTGTCGTAGGTGGTCTTGTTGTCGATGCTGTTGCGTGTGGCGTTAAACCACATCCACGAATAGATGCCCTGTTGCTGCTCGGCTTTGTAACTGTTGAAGTTGGCAAAGACGGTGTGCGAGAACGAAGGCTTCAGTCCTGGGTTACCCTTGGTAATGACCAGAGGGTTCGAGTCGTCCTCAATGTCGAGCAGGTTGGTCATGCTGGGCTGTCGCGTCCGACCGTTGTAGCGCACGTGCAGGTTCGTCTGTTTGTCGAAGTTCCAGCGCAGGTTGACGCGTGGCGCGATGTTGAATACCTTTCTCGTGACCTCAGGATACTCCTTGCCCATATACTTGTAATTGAGCGTGGTGTGCTGCGGCAGAAAGTCGAGTCCGATGCTGAAGTTGTAGTTCTCGCGCACCCGTCGGAAACTCAGGTTGATGGTCTGGTTGTAGTTGCGATATTCCGAGATCTGGCTCAGGCGGTTGGCTGCCGAGTCGGTGCCGTTGAGTATGTAGTTCATCTCCTCCATGAAGTGCAGAACGGCGTCGATGTCGTAGCGTTTCTGCTCCAAACTCTGCTGCAGCGTCTGGTAAGCATCGCTGTCGTAGATATAGGCGCGGCGGTCGTTCTTGCTGTAACTATAGTCGTAGGTATAGCCCAGTTGCACGTAGGTGCGGTCGGCAACGGGTTCGCTATAGGTCAGTTGTCCCAGCAAGCCGTAATTTTTCGTGGGAGTCTCGTAGTAGCGGTTGTTTTGCTGGTCGGTGCCCACATTGTTATACGTGATATTTGCCGCCGAAAGTTGCTTGCTGCTGCCATCGCCTAAACTGCTAACCACGCGCAGCGTCAGGTTGCGTCCACGGTTGTTCAGTTTCCTGTTGGCCTGCAGTTCCCCCTTCAGGTTCACGCTCGTGCTGTAGTTCTGGTTGCGGTTGGCGTTGCCGTTCACCAGGATGTCAGCCAGGCGGCTCACGATGCTGTCATTGGGATTGGCGCTGTACGAGGCCGACGTGCTGTGGCCCATTCCCCTGTTCTGCTGATAGGTCAGGTCTGGTCGGAAGATGATGTTCGTCATTGTGTCGGGCTTCCATTCCAGACGGAAGTTACCCGTCAGCCGGCGGTTCGACGTCAGGTTCTTGCTATAGTCCTCGCTGTATTTAGCCAACGAGGCATTGAAATACTCAGTTGACGACGTGTTCTCGTTGTCGCTGCCATCATAGCGATAGCGCACGCTGCCTCCCGTTTCCAATTTCGGTTTTGCTGTGGCAAAGTTGCCGCCTATCTCCTTACTGCTGCGCAGACCTTCCATGCCCCAGCCGCCCCAGCGACCGCCACCGCCGCCGAATCCCATGTCAGCCACGTTGTTGGCACTACCCAATAGCGTGGCTTGGAAATCGTCGTTAAACCGGTTTACATTAAACCGCTCGGCATAGCGGTGCCTCGTACCAGCACCCAAGTTCACGTTGCCATACCAGCCGTTCTTCATACCTTTCTTCACCGTCAGGTCGAGCACCGTCTCCTCCTCGCCGTCATCGATGCCCGTCACACGGCTCAGGTCGCTCTTTCTGTCGTAAGTCTTCAGTCGGTCAATCATCTCTGTGGGGATGTTTTTCATCGCCACCTCCTTGTCGTTCAGGAAGAATTCCTTGCCATCGACAAGAATCTTGCTCACCGTCTTGCCGTTGATGGTGATGTTGCCCTCTTTGTCCACCTTTGCGCCAGGCAACTGCTTTACCAGCGCCTCCAGCGTCGAACCCTCAGGCACCCTGTAGGCCGCCGCATTATATACCAGTGAGTCGCCTGATACCGCCACCTTGGCCACATGTGTCGTTACCTCCACACCCTGCAGTTGTATGGCATCCGCAGCCATCGTGATGTAGCCGATGTCCACCTTCTTTTTCTTCTGTTCCGTAAGGTCGAGGGGCACACACTTTGTCGCAAGACCTACATACGATATCTTCAGCGCATACGTTCCTTTTTTCACGTCCGTAAGGCTGAACTCGCCCTGTGCTCCAGTTGTAGCACCTGTGACAAAAGCACTGTCAGGCAGCGAGAGCAACTTGATGGAACCACCAATGATAGCCTCGCCCGTCGTCTTGTCCACTATCGTACCACTCACTTCAAACGCATTCTGCGCCATCAAACTGACATTCCACAGCAATGTCATTGCAATCAAAAAAACAATCTTTTTCATCTTTCTTCATATCTTGTTTTATTCTCTATTTTTCCACCGAGGGCTTTGAACAGATTGATTTTCCCTTGAATGAGGTCGAAGCGGTCGGTGGCCAATGAGAGGCGCGACTGGAGGAGCGACTGCTGGGCGGTGAGCACTTCGAGATAAGTCGAAGAACTGTTCTGCATCAGGTCCTTGCTCACCTCGTAGGCTCGTTCTGCTGCGGCTACTTCTTGCTGGCGTAGCGCCAGTCGTTCCCGGCTCAGCCGACAGGCCGACAGTGCGTCGCTCAGTTCGCCACCAGCCACCAGAAGCGACTGGTTGAAAGCCACCATTGCTTGTTCTTGCTGTGCCTTGGCGATGCGGAGGTTTGCACGGTTCTGTCCCTTGTTGAACAGAGGTTGCACCAACGAGCCGATGGCATTGAGGAGTATCTGACCGGGATTCACTATTTCACCCACGTTGTTCGTCCATCCTGCCGATGCGGATATTGTCAGTTGGGGATAGAATGCAGCCCGTGCCACATTCACCTGTGCCATCTTCGCTTTCAATACGTATTCCGCAGCTTTCACATCTGGGCGGTTAGCAAGTGTTTCAATGGAATATGGCATTGTATCAGCGATGCAGATATCCGTGTTGTTCCACGTAGTGCGGCCTATGCTGTCACATTTCTCACCGATGAGTACAATCAGTGCATTCTCCGTTGTTTTAATTTGTTGCAAAAGAGTCTTTTCGGATGCAGCGATATTGAGATAAGCCGTACGAGCCTGACTGACGGCGGCTTCGTTTTGCATGCCCACCTCTTTCAGGGCCTCAATCACCTCGACTGTCTGAAGCGCGTTGTCCATGCTCTGGCGTGTCACATTAAGCTGTTCATCCATCATCACCAGCGTATAGTAGTGTGTGGCTACCGATGCTATCAGCCGCAGTCGCACCGCCCGCTCCGTTTCAGCCGTGCTCCAATAGTTGGCCAATGCTGCCTGCTTCTCGCCACGCAAGCGTCCGGACAAATCCGCCTCCCACTGTAATGTCAGTGGCACGCTGTATGTCTTCGTCGTTGCCGCTCCATTGGTTTTCGACAACGAACCATCCGCACCTACTGTCAATGATGGCAGTATAGAGAGTCGTGCCATCCGTAACCCGGCATCAGCCTGTTCTACGTTTAGGTTTGCATTCAGCAAGTCTGCGTTGTGTTCCATTGCCGTTTCTATCAACACCCCCAAATGCGGGTCAGTAAAGACGCTGCGCCATGCTGTTAGGTCAGCCTTTTGTGCAGAGGCCGACGGGGTCGTGCAACATAAAACCAATGTCAATAGGATCTTATTCATGATGCTGATTTTTCTTTTGGGTGTATTCCTCTATCTTCTTTAGTTCTTCGATAATCAGTGGGTCGTCGGAGGATTGGAACTCGATGGGCTTGAACCGTTCTTGCAACGTCTGCAAGAGGACAAAGAGGACGGGGACGACGAAGAGGATGCCGAGGGTGCCGAGGAGCATGCCGCCGACGGTGCCTACTCCTACCGTACGGCTGCCGTTGGCTCCTGCGCCCGATGCGAACATCAGGGGCAACATTCCGAAAATCATCGTCAATGATGTCATCAGGATAGGACGCAGACGCATCTTGGCGGCAAAGAAAGCACTCTGCTTGAGCGACATACCTGCGTGGCGGCACTGCGTGGCGTATTCAGTGAGCAGGATGGCGGTTTTCGAGAGCAGACCGATAAGCATAATGAGTCCCACCTGAAGATAAATGTTATTCTCAATGCCAAAAATCTTGGCAAACAGAAATGAGCCCAAAAGTCCGAAAGGCACGCCGAGGATGACGGCCAGAGGGATGAAGAGGCTCTCATAGAGCGCCACCATAATCAGATAGACGAAAAGAGCACAGATGATGAAGATAATAAATATGTTGCCAGATGTCTGGTTCTCCTCACGGGTGATGCCGCCAAACTCGATGCCGTAGCCCACAGGCAGTTCCTTCGCAGCGACTTCCTGAATGGCGCGTATGGCATCGCCCGTGCTGCTCCCCTGCGCTACGCTACCGCTGACATCGATGCAACTGATCATATTAAAGCGGTCGAGCGACTGAGGCATGTATTCCTTGGTGAGCGTGACAAACTGGCTCACAGGAAGCATCGCACCATCATTGGAACGTACAAAGAGACGGTCGAGCGACTGGAGGTCGGCGCGGTCGGTGGGACGTAGTTGCATGGTGACCTGATAGACCTGATTGTACTTATTGAAGTTGGACGCATAACTGCTGCCGAGGAAAGCCCCCATCTCGTTCAGAACGGCCGATGGCGACACACCGAGTTTCTTGCAGCGCGAGGCATCGACATCGACGCGAAACTGCGGATAGTCGATGGAATAACTGGAATAGGCATCGTTCAACTCAGGCCTTTGGTTCAGTGCTTCGAGAAAATGCTGGCTCACTTCGTAGAATGTGCGCAAGTCTGCTCCGTTCTTGTTGGTGATGGATAATTCGAAGCCGCCGCCGCGCCCGTAGCCGTCGATCATGCCCGGCGACGTGGCAAAACTCTCGGCCTCGTGCTCAGAGGCCAGTATCTTGTTGATGCGCTTGCTGACAGCCCACGATGTATGGCCGCTGCCTCTGCGCTCGCCCCAGGGTTTCAGTTGTACTTGCACCATGCCTCTGTTGCCACCGCCGAAGCCCACGACACCGCCCACTGACTCCACTTCGGGCAACTGCTGTATCTGGTCGGTCAGTCGCACCATCACCTCCTCTGTCTTCGCCATCGTGTAGCCCGGCGGCGTGCTCAGGTCAACCATCAGTGACCCCATGTCCTCATCGGGCACGAAGCCCGTAGGCACGACACGCATCAGGAGCGCCAACAATATAGCAGCCGCAACGATGGAAACAGGGACAAGTCTTTTGTGGCGAATGAAGACCATAGCCACATTTGTATAGCGCCCAAGCAGCGCCTTGAAGGCCACTTCGTAAACGTTGCGCACCTTCGATGAGAAAGACTTCGTTTTGTCATTCCTGGGTTTCAGAATCAGCGAGCAAAGAGCAGGAGCCAATGTCATGGCCACCAGCAGCGAGATGCCCACGGCAACGGCCATCGTGAGGCCGAACTGCTTGTAGAAGATGCCCGATGTGCCGCTGACAAACGACACGGGGATGAAGATGACCATGAAGACGAGCGTTGTGGAGCAGAGGGCAGTCGTCAGTCCGCCCATCGCATCGACAGTTGCCTTATGCGAGGAGTGGTAGCCAGCATCAAAACGTGCCTGTACGGCCTCGACCACCACAATGGAGTCGTCGACCACAGTGCCTATCACCAGCACCAGGGCAAACAATGTGAGCATATTGATGCTGAACCCTGCCACCGCCATGAATGCGAAGGTGCCGACGAGCGACACGACGATGCCGAGGGCTGGGATGAATGTGGCACGGAAGTCTTGCAGGAAAAGATAGACGACGAAGAGCACCAGCACGATGGCCAGCAGAAGTGTGAAGACCACCTCGCGGATGGAAGCGAAGAGAAAGTCGTTGGTATTGTCGAACGTCACGATGTGGATGTCCTTGGGCAACGTCTGCTCTGTCTCTTTCAGCAGAAGGTCGATGTCCTGATTGATGCGCGTGGCATTGGAGCCAGCCACCTGACTGACGCTGCCCATCACCCCTGGATGACCGTTGATGCGGTTGGAGTAGGCATAGTCCGACTGCCCAAGTTCGAGGTCAGCCACATCCTTCAGGCGCAGTTCCTCGCCGCTTTGTTTCGACACGAGCACCAGATTCTCAAATTCTGTCACTTCCTGCTTGCGACCTGTATAGCGCAGGGTGTATTGGAAAGTGTTCTTCGTGTTCTCACCGATGGAGCCGATGCTCGCCTCTACGTTCTGCTCTTCCAGGAGCGTCGTGATGTCGCTGGGCACGATGCCGTGACGGGCCATCGCGTCGGGTTGGAGCCAGATGCGCAGGGCATACTGTCCGCCCCACACCTCGCACTTGCCCACACCCTGTATGCGCAGAATGGCGGGACGCAGGTTATTGTAGAAGTAGTTAGAGAGGAAGTTCTCGTCGTAGGTGCCGCCGGGACTTTCCAAGGCGAGGATGCGCAACTGGCCTGGCTGCTGTTTCTCCACGGCAACACCCATCCTCAGCACCTCGGCGGGCAACTGCGCCTGTGCCTGCACCACGCGGTTCTGCACGTTCACCGCAGCCATGTCGGCATTGGTGCCCTGCTCGAAGAAGATGTTGATGGAGGCCGAGCCGTTGGATGCCGACGACTTCATGTAGGTCATGTTGTCTACACCGTTGATGGCCTGCTCCAGTGGTGCCAATACACTTTTTTGCACTGCCTCGGCACTCGCCCCTGGATAGGACGCCCACACATAGACAGTTGGCGGCGCAATATCAGGATATTTCTCTATCGGCAGTCGTGTCAGTGCGATAATGCCCACCGCCACCACCATTACGTTGATGACGATGGAAAGTAAGGGTCTATCTATAAATGTCTTGATTTTCATAATTGACAGTCCTTATTTCCTGCGTCGATAATTAAACGATATCGTAGAGTGAAACAGCATGGTTGGCTGTGGTGGTACGGGAGTCTCCAAACGAACTCGGCGGACGATGAGGATGGAAGCGATGGCTCCGAATACACCGGCAACGAAGGATAGTAGCCATACCCCATCGAGACCCCAGAGAGGAACGAGAATGGCCATGCACATGAGCGGGAACAAGAATGTGGAAAGCAGCGAGATGGCCAGCGAGTGCCAAGGACGTTCCACGGCGGTCATATAGCCTGAGAGGGTACGCTCAATCCAGCTGACAAGATAGCTCAGTGCAAAGAGTTGCATGGCTCGTAAACTCATGTTGTAGAGCGCCGCGTCACCGTCTTTGATGAATAAAGGCAGCAGGAATCTTCCGCCGAACAGCAGGAACAGCATGGCCAGCAGCGAGAGTACCGCCGAGGAAGCCATTACCGTCCGTTGGATGCGTTTCATGCGCTGCAACAGTCCTGCGCCGAAACAATAACTGACGGTGGGCTGCAGGGCATCGACCATGCTGTGGATGACCATACCCATGAGGCTATCGACGTATTCCACAATTGCGATGGCGGCAACAGCCGTAGCACCGCCGAGACGCAACAGCACGACATTCATCACGACTGCCATCAATGAGCCTGCGATGCTGACGAAGAACTCCGATGAACCGTTGATAAGGATTCGCTGCATCTGACGTAAGGAGATAGTGCCCCTTGTGAACACAAGTGGCAACTTTCTGCGGATGAAGGGCATCAATGACCATACGGCTCCTAAGGACATGGAAAGGCACGAGGCCAGTGCTGCTGCCCAAAGCCCTTGATGGAGCACGACGATAAGCAGCACATCGAGCGCGATGTTCAATAACGATGAGAAGATATTGATGGTCATGCTCAGATTCACCCGTCCACAGACGCGCAGGTAATTGTCGGTGGAGTAATAGATACAGCAAAGCGGCATGAACAGAGAGAACATGCGCAGATATTCCACTGCATAGTCTGCCGTCAGACCGTCGGCACCCATCAGACCGATGAGTGGACGGGTCAGCAGGAAACCTGCCAGTCCGAAGACAGTGGAAACAGACGCGATCAACCCCAGGCAGACGGTGAATACACGACAAGCCTCGCTGTGGTCATCACGCCCTAAGAGAATGGATATGCGGACAGAGGAACCCGTTGCCATCATATCGGCCAGTGCCGTGATGATCATGATGATGGGCATAACGAGATTGACCGCCGCTAGTGCCTCCTGACCGATGAAGTGGCCAACAAAAATACCATCGGTGATGGAGTAGATAGAGGAGAAGCCCATGCCTACCATCGCAGGCACGGTGCAGCGTACAAATAGACTTCCTATCGGGGCCGAGGCAAACTCTTGTTCGTTCATAACTCTAAACTCTCTACTAAATTTCCTGTCCTTCTTTCACATAACCTGCACCCTTGGCCACGATGACATCGCCTACATTAAGGCCACTGGTGACAACGTAGTGCTGACCATCGTTCATGGGCAGCACGGTGATGATGGCGGATTGCGCCAAACCATTGACAACGCGCCAAGCATAGATCTTGTTCTGTATCTCGTACGTGGCCGACTGAGGGATGACGATGACTTGTTTCATCTCATGAGGGATAATTAGGCGACCAGTGCTTCCACTGAGCAAAATGCCGTGGGCATTTGGGAAAACGGCACGTGCCGAAACGGCTCCCGTCTGGCGCTCCACGACACCGCTGATGCTCTCCACTCGTCCCTTCGCTGCACAGGTATCTCCATTGGCTGACAAGAGACTGACTGTGGGGAAGTTCTCAACAGCCTCCGTAAGAGAACCATGCTTTGCAATACGGTTCATCACGTCGCTTTCGGTTAGTGAGAAATACACATACATCTCTCTGGCATCGGCCACAGTAGTTAATCCTTCCTGAGTTGTCGGTCCTACATAGTCGCCCACACGGAACGGCAGACTGCCTACTATACCGTCCGATGGACTACGCAGCACAGTATAGGAAAGGTTGGCGCGGGCTCTTTCAAGTTGCGCCTTAGCCTGTTTTGCCTGAGCCTTCGACATTGTAAGATTAGATGCCGCCGTGCGCAAATCATAGTCAGACACAATATTTTTCTTAAAAAGATTATGGCGACTATCGTAGTTCAGTTGGGCATTCTCTACAGCTGCTTTTGTTACTGCCAAATTTGCTTCAGCTGCTTTTGCCTCTGCCTGATAGAAAGATTGGTCGATGACAAACAGCACCTGTCCTTTTCTTACATGCTGTCCTTCTTTCACTCTGATTTCTAGAAGATAGCCTTCCACACGTGGAATAATCTTGACACTCTGCCTACCTTCAACAGAGGCCGGATACGTTTCATGAAAGGTGATATCCTGCTTTGTGACCTTCATCGTCTCAAAGTGTCCATCAGTTTTCTCCTTACTATTCTGCTGCTGACAACTCACAAGAACAAATGTTGCGACAGTCAAATAAATAAGATTCTTCATCATCACTTTGCATTATTTAGTGTGCAAAGGTACACCCTTTGTACATTTACTAAAATAATGTGATGTGTGAAGCAGGAAAAATGACCAGTGAAACGACTTGTTCGGTGGGTCAAATTATCAGTGATATTCGGTAATTTGGCTCGGTTTTATTCAGTTATTTGGATTTATTATGTACGGTAATATGGATTTTGCCAATAATCTCGATTTTGAATCCGAATTGCTTTTAAATACCTTTTAGAACTTCTTTTATCTGAAACACATTACTTCTTGAAACGGGAATGGAAAGTCAAAGGATTGGTCTATTTTATAAATCAAACGTAAACATTTTCTGTTACCACATATTTCTATATTTTGATTGACTATTTTTATTGAGACCCCAATCAAAGTTAATCCATAAATGACTAAAAACTTTAAAAAGTTTCAATTGATAATTTTTTCTCAAGGTTGCAATCAGAAATTAGAAGTCATTGAATTTCTTCATGGCCTCCGCCTTAATCTCGTCAGCAACGTCAATGTAAGGTTTCATTGACTTGTAGTCGCTATGCCCTGTCCACTTCATGACGACCTGCGGAGGGATTCCCATGCCCAGTGCATTGCAGATGAATGTCCTTCTTCCCTTATGGGTACCAATCAGTTCATATTTGGGCTTGATGACATCAATGCGCTCATTCCCCTTGTAGTAGGTAAGACGGATCTGTTCGTCAAAACCGGCCATCTTGAACAGCTCGTGGAGGTAGTTGTTCATCTTCTGGTTGGTGATGACAGACAGGGCCTTGTCTCCGGGGAAGTTGTAGTTCTCATATTTCTTCAGGATAGCCTTGCTCTTGTCATTCAGCTCAATGTTAAGGCTGTCGCAGGTCTAGAGTCATTAACTGGCGAAGTTTGTCTATAATATTCATATTATGGAATAATATCTTATTTTAAGTGTATCAATTATTTGTTTGCGATAACCATTTTCTTAACAATATCCAAAGCTTCTATCACATTTCCTTTCTTCAATTCAAGAAGAGATAAATAGTGTTCATTCCAGGCCTGTCTTTGTAATGTGCAAACTTCTCTATGTACCCATCTACCCATTGATACCTTTTAATGTTACATTTCTCAATATTCTTATTAATCTGAGCCAAACTCTCTTTTATTGCTCTTTGTATTTCTGGCAATACCTTAACTATTGCTATACTATTCTCAATCTCTTTTAAAGGATTTTGTGTATATATCATCTTAATAGCAGACATAAAGTTTTCTTTCTTCAAATGAACAAAAGCCAATCGCTTTTCGTTGGAGTAAAGATTGGTTTTTATACAAGTTTCCATTACATCCTTTATCTCTAATAAAACATTTGGAAGATTATCCCCCCCATATGGCTTTGTTAGGTATCTCTCCCAGTAAGAGCCAACCCTTGAAGTATATCCGTATACTCTATCGATTATGGAATAGCAAATAATATTCATTCTTGACAATGCAATAGCTCGCTCAAGTGGAAGTGAAGAGTTGAAATATAGTTTAAGTGTACTACATAAATCTAACGACATATATGTAATAGCAAGCGTGGCTTCTGAAGTAGGTAATATATCATAACAATCAGATAAATCTATCTTAGGGATTGTCGTTTAATTCTTCTTGTTTAGGTCGGCATGAGGCTTTGCCCTTGACCCGTTTTTTGGCTCCAGCCTTGCCGTCATTGCGTTTTCAGCTGTCTTACCATCATTTTGGTGATGTTTTTGTCAGTTTGGGCAACTACTGATAGGGAGTTCTCTGTGGAGGACTCCATTTCTTGATCGTCAGAGTTGTTTCTATGCAGCTTTTGCCCGTTCTTGCTCTGCCAGTCGCTCCGCCATGTGGACTGCATTCGCAGTGTGAATACCGAAGAAGATGTACAGTATCTCCGTTTTCTTCGTCCTCGCCTTGATCCTACGCAAATCGTAATGTTCCTTCTGTGTCCCGAATGAGCCTTCCATAGCCGTAGCCCTGACTCTTGCAAGTTCCTGCCTCACAAAATCCTTTTCAGTCTTCTCAGTGGAAGGACGGCCGCGCTTGACAAATGATGTCTGGATACCCATCTGTTTGCAAAGGTTTCGGTTTGAGCTACCGGCATAGCCCGTATCACCACCTATCTTCTTTACATCTGTCTTGAACAGACGTTTATGCATCTTGATGCAGTGTTCAAGCCTGGTACCCTCACTGAAGGCATTGAAGGAGAGTTTCTCAATGAATGAGATTCCGTCAACCTGGATGTTATTGCACTTGGCGCCAAACTCCACGTTCTTCACTTCCTTGCCACGGACGATAGGCCTGACATATGGTTTGGAGACACTCACAATCCTCTCAGGGATGCTTTCCCTGGGATCGTTGCCGTTGAAGTGGTTCTTCTGCTGGCGGTACACCTTTGTTATAATGTCAATAGTTGACTGCTCACGCACTGTCAATCCTTCCTCCCCGTCATGTTCACGCATCATCTTGCGTATTTCCTCAAGAATCTTCCCAAGCAGATGAATCAGGCGACGGGTCAGCTTCCGCTGCTGAGACTTGCTGTGCTTGCGTTGCTTCACGTATCCCATGTTCGCCTTCTCAACGTCAAGGTACTTCGTCCTTGGACGGCGTAAGCCAAGACGCTGACTCAACTCGCACATCATCCGATATGACTTCTCAATACACTCCCATAGCAATTTCTGGTCTGTCGGATAGCGCATGTCGCTCTCATAGCAAGTTGCATCGGTATAGAATGTATCCAGGTCTTTCATGTAGGGTTTCCATATCTCTGCAAGTATGTCCTGCTGCTGCTGTATCTTCAGCTTACCGGCCAGCTCCATTGCGATGTCGTCTATCAGCTTGTAGTTCGTCAGCGGGCGCAGAGGATTGAGCGAGATGTCGCAGAACAGCTGATAGTGGACATTGCCATTCAGCTGCTCCATCAGTTTGGGTGCGCTCAGACCTGTATACATCTTAAGGAACATCAGGGCCACCTTGCCTTCGGCACTGAAGTAGGACTTGGGACCACGTCTGTGCCCTTGTTTCTTGGGGACTAATCCAAAATTAACCGCCATCTCATGCAGAGGAAGCAACCGTTTCATCCTGCCAAGTTCACTGTTTTCGAATGTAATACGAAATAAATCATAAAAATCGAATCCGTCAAACGGAATTCTCTTGCTTATTCCAGAAATATGTTGTACCTTTGCCATTGCAATTGATTTGTAATTCCCCCGATTTTCACTTTTCCAGGGTGGTCGGGGGGATTTTTATTACTCCATACAAAGGTACAAAATTTCTATCACATTACAAATCAAATAGTTATAAACAATCTTAATATTTGACGACAGTCCCTATCTTATATTCTGCCTGGATTTTCTTGAGAATATTTGGCCATTTCAATAATTGTTCTTTACAATCGCCAAAAGATTTAGATTGACTAGCAATATTCCTTGTCATTGCCACATTCATTTCTGCCAATTTACTTTCCCATACATATTGATCAAATGAAAACAGAGGTGGAAGTATGGGGCGTAATTTTATCAACTTGTCCCTTTTCTTTTGAACCAAGTAATAATCCAGTATCTCAGTAACGCATTTTCCCATCATTCTAAAGATAATCCCGAACTGTTCATATCGATTAACTTCTTTCTCAATGGTAATTTCCTCAAGTTTTAGTAATTCGCGAGGATTTCCCCCTTTATCAATTTGATAATGCATAGTCAAATCCCTTTCATCCTTATCGGTTGTAGAACTATCTGCATATTTTTTAAGTCTATTTGTGATGGATTCAATATCATTGTCGAAAACATTATTTTCTTTAACTAACTGATAATTCTTAATGAATTTACCCCACATACTCCTTCCCTGCTTATTATAGCCCCAAAGAGCTTTATAGCCTTCAATAATGTAAGAATTTACATATTTGAGATGAGCCTATTGTTCCCTTCTATCTGTAGCCTTTAATGCACCCGACAAAGAAACCAAATAAACAGAATAGAAATAGTTCACAAACATCTGTATGCATACTATTTGCATACAAAACTCTTTTTGCGGCTGCATTAATGAACAATACTTACTTTCCAAATATTTATTAATTGCAAAATACTTAGGAAGTATATTCTCTGCATTTAGAAGAATTATTTCACCCGTCTGAGCTACTAGTTTTGATTTCTGCACCATCATGAATCATTTTCTATTAGTCATCTAAACCACACCATTTACGTAGTTCTTTTATTACAATTTCATCCTTAAGATAATCTTTTTTAGTATCAAATGGAATAAGCCTTATTTTCTTTCCAGGTACGATATTAGTTAAAGATTTTTTTATTTCATCATAATCACATTTTGGGAGCGGAATGAAAACAAGAAATTTATAGTTCTTTTTCAGGGATAAGGTAAATGAAACAAAGAACCCTTTAAGTCCCTCATTTTCTGACATAAAAACGCCATCTGGACATGAAACATTCTGCATTGTCCATAACTTTACGGGCAACTGATTGTTATCAGGGTTTAATATCAAGTTTCTAAAACAATCATAGTAACTATGGCTTAATAGTGTATACCCAGTTTGTGCAAACAGCAACAAATATGCATTTTTAATGATTGCAGCTTCAATTCGTTCTTGTTGATGTTTCAGTGGAGCATCATGCAAATCAACTATGGCATTAGGTACCAGTTTATTTTCACGAAAATCATCCCATACTTTTGGGTTGTTACGTTTTGTGTCAACAACCAACTTGAGGTCTTTATTCTCTCCCACTTCCAGTTTTGCAATTAATCTTTGACCATCTACCATCACAGACACCTTGCGATCGGTATTAGGAAGGAACTCCTGTTGTTCACGAGCTTTTAAAGCCTCTTGCAAATGAACATCTATCAAAGCACCACAATTACTATTGCATTTTCTACATGTTAAAGTTATGCGAGAGCCGCCAAGAGATGCTTGGGGAACATCTTCTTCTGTTAGCTTTGACACTTCATATTCATTAAATGGTGATAAACACTCTGGGCAAAGATAATCCCCATCTGGTACTCTAACACCTATTCTCCTGAGAATCTCAAGATTTGTTTTAATCCTTGAAAAATGATTTTTTGCATTCATTGATATTTTAATCCTTGTTTACCGACAATACTTATAAAAATCATTCTTTATGAAAATAGCACAAAGTTTTTTTACTTCCTTTTGCAATTTCTGAGGATTCTGCTTGGCCAGTTTCTGCAGATTAAACAACTTCCATTTTACGGAAGGATAATCTTTAAAGTACTCAAATTCATATCCGTCCCATTCTGGTTGTCCAGCCTCAAAACTAATAAGGAATTTTTTATCCTCTTCTGTCATCAACGAATTGACGTCATTAATGAGTTTTGTACGAGTTTCTTCAAATTCGTCGTATGTAAAAGGAATATCTGTCATTCCTGCGAACTGGTTTCCCATTGCTTCCCGCTGGTCAATCAGGCGTGGAGCAAAAGACTCATGGATGGGTCTGTCGCTACCAAGCAAGCAGAAGATGAGTCCCTCACGGCATTCACTTAACGGAATATCCATGTACTTCACATCAAATAAATCACGAGGATGCTGACGTGATAGCGCTGCAGCGATCTTGCCACCATATAATTGAGTTAGGGGCACAACATTTGCCTCACAAAAGAGAGAAAACTCTTCCTGTGCCTTCTCGCTCAATGGTAATGTTTGGACATCACCGCCTACGATACCTCTTTTGGTTTGATTGACCTCTATCTTTACCTGTTTTCCTCGGTACTCATACAGCAGTTTGCAAGTATTGAAGTTGGGAACAATGTGCATCCCTTTGAATGCTTTCTTTGCCTTATCTGCAATGGCTTTCAGATGCAAATTGATATCGTTCAAACTTGTTTGGCGATCAGCCAATGGAATATAGGTTAAATCTATATCTACGGAATAACGTGGTAAGTTCTTCAAGAAAAGATTGATGGCGGTGCCACCATGTATGGCAAACACACCTTCTTCCATCACTATCGGAATGAGACGGAGCAGCAGTTCAACCTTCTGAGCGTAAACACTTGATCTTATATCATTCATATTCTGCAAGTTCTTTTGAGATTGTCATATTATACTTATTGATGTACTTTCCTGTTGGCGTTATCATAAACCTGGATGTGCCAAGATTGACATTTTCCAG
>JAILAI010000207.1 GCA_024681705.1 Prevotella sp. | reverse complement strand
GAAGGGCAAGAACGAGATCATCGTGCTCGACATCGTCGGCCCGAAAGAGGCAGTTGTTTGGGGACAAGCTGAGCCAGAGCTGAACAAGTTACAGCTGGAGAAGTCGAACAAACACAACAACATCGGCGACAAGCCCGACCTGAACAGTGCCACACCCGTGGTGGCTGGAGCCTTCAACGGCGGTAACGGCTGGCAAACTGTGAAGTTCCCGTCGGCAGCCAAAGGCCGCTACCTCGCCATCGAGGTGGTATCCAACCAGGACGGCAAGGACATCACTGCCATTGCCGAACTCTACCTGCAGGGTGCCGACGGCAAGCGTCTGAGCCGTGAGCCGTGGGTTGCCAAGTATGCCGACTCGGAGGAAGAGAACGGCAACCACACACTCGACAAGGTCTATGACCTGCAGGAGTCTACCTACTGGCAGACCGTTCGCGGCGCAAGCCTCCCCCACCTCATGGTCATCGACCTCGGTTCGGTTCAGACCGTCACGGCGCTGGAGTACCTGCCGCGTGCCGAACAGGGTGCTCCGGGTTCAGCTAAGAACTATAAGGTTTATTTGTATTAAACTGGTCATTAGCAAATATAGGGACGCGGCAGCCGCGTCCCTATATGGTAATGAACGAGTTTGGTAAAAATGGAAGGTATGTCAAAATGAAATGAACCCCATAAGTATTCTGTCTAACTTCTGGGGTTCACTTCTTTTTGACACATCTTTATTTCTAATCTCAGAACACCCCGAAAAGGTTGTCGCGCTCGAAGAGCTCCACGACCTCGCTTTCCAAAGGCGTGCGCTTCACAATCTCCAGCTGTTCCCAGAACTTACGGTCATAGTGTTTGTCTTTGTTCTTCTTTCCTTTGCTGATCTCACTCATGAGATTATCAGAGAACGACATCGCAGTTTTTCCCTTCACGAAACGGTTGGCAACGTTGAACATCATGCCTGTAGTCTCGTATCGGTTGCCGGCATGTTCGTATGTAACGAGAAAGTGAACGCTCTGCACCTCGGTGAAGCCATTGTCGTGCTGATAGTTGATGACAAACGAATAGTCGGCAGGCTCGATGGTGCGTTCCGTCAATTTTCCTTCCTCGCTGCCATGCTCCCTGTGCCAGACGCGGTCGTTGTTGCCAAAGCCCTGATAGCGCAGCACCTGGAATGTGTTCGCATCGATGTAGAGGCGGGCCGTCACTGCCCAATAATTAGGATTGCGCGGAATGAAATAGACCACGTAGATGCGACGCTCGCCATCGCTGATTACTTCCACGTCGGTCTCAAAATGCCGTCTGTAGTCCTCACATAGGGGTACGAGCTGCGTGGCACCAATCAGCCGAACGGGCTCGGAATAGAGTGCGACCTGGGCAAAGGTGAAGTAGTTCGTAGGATTCATCGTACGACGGCTGGCCACAGACACATAACGCCCCGTGACGAGCTGCAGGTCAGAGAGTTCGTAAGCCGACTTCGCAGAAAAGAACGACTCCAAGAAGGCCGTACACTGCCTGTTGCTCTTACTCACCTGCCGATAGAAAAAGTTAGACTTCTTCTTGCCATACTTCTTCGCCTCCTTCTGATGACGCGCCAGCGCCTTCTTGATGATAAAATCGGTGCCCAACACCACCACCTCACCCAGCATCTCACCTTCTGAACTAAGCAACACCTCCTGCCCAATGTCGACAGCCCGCAGGTGAACGGTCTTGTAGCCCACATAGGAGATGCGCAGCACGTCGGCCGAGTCGGCATCGATGACGAACTCGCCCTCGGCATTTGAGATGGTACTTTTCTGTCCGCTGATGTAGACCGACGCAAACGGCAGCCTCTCACCCGTCTTCGCATCGATGGTTCGCGCATCGATGTGAAGGTGCTGAGCATTGGCAGAAACGGCCATAAGGAGCAGCAGGAGGATGAGTTTCAGTTTCCTAGTCATACGAATGATATCATATCAAATCAGAACAGTCCGAAGAGGTTGTCGCGCTCGAAGATTTCGACCGCTTCCTCTTCCACTGGCGTGCGTTTCACTATCTCGTTTTGTTGCCAGAAGTCACGATCGAGCCCCTTCCGGCCAATGAGGTCCAAAAGGTTATCGTTGAAATGCAATGTCCCACGGCTCGTGAAATAGCGGTCGGCCACGTTGAACATCATGCCCGTGGTTTCGAACTTGTGGCCATCGGCCGTGTAGTTGGTACGAAAATGCACACTGCTCACTTCCGCGAAACCGTTGTCGAGCTGATAGTTGACGACAAACGAAT
>JAILAI010000299.1 GCA_024681705.1 Prevotella sp. | reverse complement strand
AATTTTTTGCCGTCCAGCGGGCGGTTACAGATTAGCGGGTGCAAAGGTAACACTTTTTTTTCTATATAGCAACATAATATGAAAAAAAAGCATTTAGCGAAGTACTCGAAGATAGAAGAAACGGCGCATTTTGTTGGGTATAATACGCATGGCGGTACGTATGGAAATGTTCTTCAGCATGCGGCCGTAGCCGATGTATCCGGTTTGGTGAAGCTTCTGCTGAAAGGCTATTTCGGTGCGCACGTAACTGAGTCCGCCACGCCGTTGGAACATGTTGCCCGACATGCGGAAGAACAGTAGCGCCTCGGGCAGATTGTGGAATCGGGCACCGTTTTGTATCATGCGTGCCCAGAGATAATAGTCTTCGAAGAGATAGAAATGCTGGTAGCCGCCGGCGCGCTCCACGCTTTCGCGGCGGAACATCACCGAAGGATGATTGATGGGGTTGCGCTTGCGGCCAAATCGCACGATTTCATCGTGGTGTTCGGGCGGACGTCGGGTGGAGACCACCTGAGAAATATCGCCCACAAACTCGTCGACCCATGATCCAAGCACGTCGACATCGGGATGCTGTTCCATGAACCCCACCTGTCGGGCGAAGCGCTCTTTCTTGCACACGTCGTCGGTGTCCATGCGTGCTACGAGTTCATGGTGACATTGCTTGAGTCCTTCGTTCAAGGCGTTCCCAAGTCCTTGGTTCTCCTTCAGCGACAAAACGTTGAGGCTGGAGTGTAGCTGCTGCTCGTCCTCTATCACCGCAAGGAGCTCGGGCGTCAGCGGTCCGTCCTCTACCAGCACCACTTCTGTGGGCGGTAGCGTCTGCTCGAACACGCTGTCAAGAGCCTGCTTCAGGTGGGCAGGCTGCTCGCATTCGTACACAGACATCAGGACTGAGAATTTCATGGTTCGCTCTTTTGTTTTCGTAAAACGCAAGGTTATGGGATGCAAAGTTACACAATTATAGCGATATAGTGGCGCTTTGTCGAAAAAAAATCTAGATTTTTTTCATCGAAATTGGCGTTTTCGGCATAAAAAATCTAGAAAAAATATCGGCAACTTACAAAGTCAGCCAACTGTCGGCGGCAGGAGAGCTGACATTTTTCACGTTCATCCAGTGGGCAGGAGCGATGATTTGCTTCTCTTCGTTGGTGTTGAGCCATGCACCCCACCACGAGAACGACGAGTTGGCTATGATGTTGTGGCGGCAGAGCGACATGAGATGAATGTCGTGAAAACTCTGCGGGCCGGTGTTCCAATCGGCGTAGAGGATGGGGACATCTCCTATGATGGGGGCCAGGTTTTGTTGCGTCCAGCCGATGTCGTTGGAGAAGACGACGAAGAGTTCCGGACCGACCAACTCTTTCATTCGGCGGATGGCTTCGGTGTAGTACTCAAGTGTGCCCGTGCCTCTGAACAAGGGGTCGGTAAGGTAGTCACCGCGTCGCACGTGGATAGAGATGCTATTGCTGCTGGCAATCTGCGCTACCGCCTGGTGGTTTCGCTCGTCGGTGAAATCGGGAAAGCGGAAGGCATCGAGTATCTGCGGCCTGATGTCGCGGAAATACTCCTCGTGTTGCCAATAGCCATCGTAATAGGTGTCGGACGTCCGTGTCAGGGCGTCAGGCTCAAACGTGAAGTCGTTCTTCTCCAAAAGCATCGATTTGCGTCGGGGCAGAAGTCTGCTACCGAAGCGCCATGCCTGGAAATTGGGGTAGGGATAGGCCACGCGCAGAATGTCGCGCCACGAAGCCTCCTCGTAGTCGATGCCGAAGATGCCTGGCAATTCGAATCCGAAATGCTTGGCATAACCGCGAAAACAGCTGAGGTCGAGCATCACGCGCTCATTTGGGAAGTGGTGCTTCAGTGCCATCGACATGGCATATTGGAACATCTGGTTGCCCAGACCGCCTATCACTTTTACGATTCTCATATCTTTTTTCCTCTTATCTTCTTGATGATGGATTTTGGCCACACAATACAAGTGTGCTGAAGTGCGAGCATGAAACGCACTAAGGGAACTTGGCTATAAGTCTGGAACAAAATCTTTTTATCGGCAACGAAGACCTTCGTTGTGTCTATATTGCCCGTGATTTGTCCATCGTGGCCGTGAATGGAAACTATGTGCAAGCTTTTGTCGAAAACAGCCTTTCGTCCTCGTAGCATGCGGTAGTACCACTCTACGTCTACCAACCATTGTAGCCGATCGTCGAAGGGTTGCACGTGTTCTTTGCGGAAGGCAACGCATGCGCATGGGCCAATGGGGTTGGCAAGGAACAATAGAGTGGGGTGGTGTATGAAGAAATTGGTGAGACTGGAAGGGAACAAACGCCGACGTTCCTTGCCACCAGCATAGACGGTGACTGCCGAGATAACGATGTCGGCACCTTGGTTCATGTGGCCAGCAATCGTGAGCAGGTGGTGCGGATCTTGCATCGCCTCGTCGTGATGCATGAGGATTATGTAGCGACCCGTTGCCGCCTTCAGCGCGTTGTTCCAATTGGGTACGGCGCCCATTGTTGGGCGGTTGTGCAGATAGGTTATCGGGATGTCGCTTTTCCATTGACCGATGAATTGCTCTACGTCATTGGTCGTAGAGTCGTCGGCTACCACGATGTCAAAACTTACGCCTGTCTGTTGCACGGTGCTCTCAAGGGCTCGTTTCAGCAAGTCCACCTTGTTGAAAGCCGGAATTACTATGGTGAAGTCTGTCGTCATGAGGCGTCTTTTTTGATGAGGTAATACATATAGACACCCATGATGGCCGTCTTGGCCAGATAGGAGAGCAACACCGCCAGCGCCAAAGCCGCAGCTCCCATTCCCATGTGGAGGAACATGTAGGCAAAGACGACGGTGAGTACTGCCCAGATGAGGTTCATCAAGAGACATACCCACATCTTATCGCGGCTGTAGATTGACATCTCGAGTACGTTGGAAACGGCCGACGGCACCGTAGAGGCGGCGAGTAGTGACAATGTGAGCGTGTCGGAGAATGTCTGACCGTAGAGCGGCATGATGACAGGACTGAAAAGGCCGATGAGCAATGCCAGGATAGCAGAGACAACGGCTATGAGAAGCACGTTTGCCAACAACGTGCCTTGGAATTTGCGTTTATCAAAAATGCTGGAGAGAATGGGCAAGGCAATCTGGCTGATGGCCCCAGGAACGAAGAGGATGATCACCTTCCATTGGTCGGCAGCTTCGAAGATGGCTAGTTCTCCGTAGCCATCGCTACGCACCAGCATGGAGCGGATGAGCCAGAAAACGGGCGTAATTGTAAGTGCCGAAAGGGTGGCTGGGATGCTGTATCGGTAGAGAATCTTCCAGTCTTCTTTCCATATCGAGGATCCCTTGGTGGCAATGCCCTCTTTGTGAAGTCCCCTTCTCACTGAAATCCAGTTGGCCACATAGAGCGCAACGATGCCGATTCCGAACCCCAGAACGGCTCCTTCCAGTTGGTAGAAGTAGGCACCGACAATCATGCAGACGGATTCGAAAAGGCTTCCAACAAAGGTGTTGATGGCAACGGCACGGAAGTCTTCGAGCCCCAGCAAGGTGCCATTCTCCGAACCATTCAGGATTGAGACGAGCAACATGAGACAACCCAGTTGGAGTGAGAGGGTGAGTTCGGGTGAGTTAAGTATCTGGCGGGCCATCGTAGAAGAGAGGGCTAGCATGATAATCGTGACGACGATACCGGTGAACAGGGCAAAACGGGTGGACAGCTGATAGATAGATGCGGCATGCGCTTTGTCGGTGTGGCGATAGCTGGCGATGAATCGTGTGGCGGTGACGCCGATGCCTCCAGTGCCCAAAACGATAAACATGCCGATGGTAGAGCGCACGATGCCCAACTGGCCAAAACACTCTTTGCCCAATATACGGGCGCAGATGATGCCCGTCAACAGCACGATGAATTTGCCAAGGGCGGTTCCCGTGAACGACCAGACGGCTCCGCTGGCCATTCGGCGGGCTATGTCTGATGTCTTCAGTTTCTGAATGAGTTCACGGGCTGTCATGCGGTTGATGTTGAATAAAGGTGAGAGAATAGGAGTCGCGCGGCTACTCTTCCTGCGGATAGAGGTTGTAGTAGTGGTAGCGTTTGCCGAAGTCGTAGAACTGATAGGGCACCACATGCATCCATTCGGGACGGAATGCATTCACGCCAATCATCTTTCCGGCGAAGATGGCAATCACCATGATTGCGCCAATCTTGCGGGCAATCCTTCCGCGACGGTTGGAAGAGGGTTCGGGAAGTGTGGTGTCGGCGGTTGCTTGCATGTAGGTCGCTCGCATGTAACTGGGTGCAATGTAGCGCAGAAGTTGCACCATGATGAAAGGCCAGAGGAACTCGTTGACGCGTGCAATGCCGTAGAACGTCGGCGCAATGATGCAAACGCCAAGAGCCAGTACGCAAATCCAGAAGTAAGGCTTCTCGATGGTCTGCGTGCCCGACGCTTTGTGAACCCACAACATAATAGAAAGCACAGTGGCCATGATGGCAAGTTCAATAAGTCCCACCAGTGAGATGCTCTCGCGCTGAATGGCCAATTTGTAGTAGGGATTGTCGTGCATGCCAAGCAACGACAGTATTTTGAAGATCAGTACGCCGAAGATGAGGCTGGCACAAAGGATGATAATGACGTTGCGTTTATTGATGCGTAGCTTCATCATCAGCGGCAGAACAAGCAAGACGTAGGCAGAAGAATGGAATAGCGACGCCAATAGAATGAGCAATACGTAGCGCAGGTTCTTCCCTCTCTCGAGATAGCCGAAGGCCCCATAGAAGATGATGAGGGCAAACGATTGGCGTATGACACAATAGTGCATGAAGAAAATGTTGCCGATGAGGAAGAAGAAACACACCATTGCTACGTCGCGCGAGTGTTTGCTGATGAACCAAAGATCGCCAATGGTTACGATGAGCGACGATATGAAGATGATGGTATAGGGATTGGTCGACACATATTTCACGAGGAAATGCGCCAGCACCTGATAACCCCATTCGAAACGTTCCATGATGTTGAACGTGAAAATGGAGTCGTTACGATAGCTTGTGTAGAGCGAGTTTCGGTAGTAGTAGCCGTAGTATGTTGACGTGTCGTTGAGTACCGAAATGTCGCGAAAGCCAAAGAAACCGAAGAGCAGAATGAAGCAAAACACCAATTGGAAGAGCTTACGCACGCCAGGATTGACAAACACCCTTGACGCGAAGCTCACCACGATGAATAAAAGGAAATAGGCAAATATGAGTATCATTCTTTTCCCGTGCTCTTCTTTATCAATCTACATCTGTCGTCAGGTGTCGTTGTTTGCTCCGTTGGCAGAGACATCTATCGACTTGTTCTCCTCAGGGATTACTGGTCCTTACTCCTCCTGCATCAGTTGTCTGACGTTGAGTTGCATCAGAATCCAGAAAGCGGGAAGAAGTAATGCGATCAAGAAGGCGATGGGAAGCACAACGTAAGACTTTGGAGCAACAGGTTTGATGTCGCCCAATGGTGAGGAGAGAATGCGGGTCTTGTAAGGCGTGAATGCCTGAGAGAGCACATTCTCCTCGCGTTTTTGTAGCATGAAGATGTAGAGCTCTTCCTGAATCTTGCGCTGACGCTCAGTCGAAAGTAGGTTCTTGGCATAGACAGGGCTGTTCTTCACCTTCGATGAACTTTCATTTTGTAACTTCTCAAGTCCCTTGATCTGGATGCTGGCTTGGGCAACTGCATTGGTCAGTGCTGCTTGAATCGACGACTTCATCGACGCTAGCTGCTTGTCGAGATTCAAAACAAGCGGGTTCGACGTGTTACTATTCTCAACCAAACTATTGCGCTGGAGCTGGAGCGTATTGAACTCTGCAATCTGCGTACTCAGCACTTTGTCGTTGATGAGAAGGTTAACTGGCAGAGGCTCGTTCTCGTGTCCCTTGGCCCTAAGATGGTCCAGGATGAATTGTGCCGAAGCTTTTTGGTTCTCTAAAAGCGCCAAGTCACCAGCCAGTTCGGCCGAAGTCTTCATGGCCAGTTTTGTCGTCTCGATGATGTCGGGAAGCTCATGCTTCATCTTGTAGTCGGTGAGATCGTCCTCGGCGCGTCCCAATTCGGTGACGATTTCTCCCATGCGGTTATCGATGAACTGAGTGGTTGTGGCGTTCAGTTGGTTCTCGTCGAGCATCCATTTCTCGTTGTACACCTGGATGAGTTCGTTCAAGAAGTCGACCGCTCTTTGCGGCACTACATCCTCATAAGTGAGGTCGATGACCGAGCCAAGTTCCTCTGTGATGCCTGCATCTAGTCGTTTCAGACAGTCGTCGGTCTTGCGGATGAGCGGCTGACGCATCACTCTGATAGTCATGTCTTCCTTTCCCGTGTAGTATTTTGTCTTTTCAACCTTCACGTCGCCAATGGGCGTCTTGATGGTCTGATTGATGTGTCCTTCCACCTCGTCCGAGAATTTCTTCTTGTTCTTGCGGAATTTCCAGAGCGTCAGTTTACCGCCTTCGAGCTTGATTTTCATGTAGGCCAAATCGTCGTCCTTCAGATTGCTTACGGTGACGTTGATGGGCAGCGTCTCCTCGTAGAGCGTTTCCTTTGCCAGGAATGGACGAACAGAGTAGTCGTAGTCAAGGTGCAGGCGCTTCACAACCTCCATGACGCTTTGCGGCGTCTGCATGGCAATGAGCTCGTTGGTGACGTTCGACGAGGCCCCGAACAACGATCCCATACCCTGAATCATGCTCAGACCAGCCGTCAGTTTCGAACTTGGGCTGCTGTCTTCCTTGATCATTACCTGTGCCGAGCGCTCATACACCGGCTCCTTCATGATGAGGTAAAGGCTGGCGATGCCCACGATGCATACCAGTGAGGCCAAAAACCACCATTTGTTTTTCTTGCACGCGTTGACGTATTGCTTGAATGTAACGCTTTCGTTTCTATGCGTTGTTTCCTGATTGTTTGTCATTTTGTTGTTTGTTTTAGGAGTCAATGGAAAACTCGTTCTCCTTTATTTGAACACCAGTACGGCTACGGTGACGGCCAGCGACGTGAGCGAAAGCCAGAACGACGACGAAACCCAGTTGTTGCCGTTGACCGTTGCCTCGCGCTGACGCATCTTGTTTGCCGAGACGTACACCACATCGTTCTGCCTGATATAGAACGCAGGCGATTGCATGAGTTCCTTTCCCGAAGTGAGGTCTACGGTGTACACCTTCTTCTGGTTGCCCTCTTGCCTGATGACCATCACGTTCTCTCGCTGACCTTTGATGGTGAGATCGCCCGCTTTGCTCAGTGCCTCTAGTAGTGTTATCTGGTCTTTGTCGATGTCGAAATTGCCAGGACCGTTCACCTCGCCCATCACAGAGTATCTCAGGTTGTTGAACGTTACGCTCACCACGGCGTCGTTGGCGGCATAGATGTCGACGATCTTCTTCTTGATAGCTGCCGCAGCCTCAGTGCGTGTCAGTCCTTTTACGGCCACCTTGCCCACGCCTGCCATCTCGATGTTACCGTCCTTGTCTACCGTGTGCACCACCTGGGTGGGCGCCATGGGTGTAGATACGTTGAAGAGCTCGGTGAGCACTTCGTCCTTTGCCTTCACAAACACCACAATGTCGTCGCCGTCGGTCAGCCTGATATCGGTCATTTCCACGGGTATCTGCAGACCGTTCTGAACGTCCTGCATGTAGTTGGTGTTGTGCGTTGTGGCACACCCCATCAGCAACAGTGCCAGCAGACACCCTGCCAGCAATGAACCAAAGCTTCTATAGTTGTTCATTTCCTAATATGATTACCTTATTATAACGCGTAAGAGTTATTTTTGTTGCAAAGGTAAGCGTTTTTTTTCAATTCTGCGCTCTTTTCGCGCATTTTCTCCCCAAAAGACATTTTTTGAACGACAAGATGACGTAGTTTCTCAATTTTATTGCTAACTTTGCAGGGTAACTTTTTCAACTTACATTATTAAGCTATTATGAGAATACTCTTTATCGGCGGCACGGGCACCATCAGTAGCGCTATCACCCGCCAACTCGCAACGAGCGAACATGAACTCTGGCTCCTTAATCGCGGCAACCGCCAGTCGGAAGTGCCGGCGAGCGTCAATCAAATTCTGGCCGACATCAACGACGAAGCGGCCGTTGAAGAACTGCTTGCCGACATGCGTTTCGACGCTGTCTGCGACTTTATCGGTTTCGTACCCGCTCAGGTGGAACGCGACTATCGTCTTTTCGCCAAGCGTACGAAACAGTATGTTTACATCAGTTCGGCTTCGGCCTACAACAAACCCGTGCGTAGCCATATCATCAGCGAAGGCACCGCACTGGCCAATCCCCACTGGCAATATTCGCGCGATAAGATTGCTTGCGAGGAACTCCTCATGCGTCTCTACCGCGAAGAGGGCTTCCCCGTCACCATCGTTCGCCCCAGCCACACCTATTGTGAGCGTAGTGTACCCCTGGGTCTGCATGGCTTGAATGGCAGCTGGCAGGTGCTTAAACGCATGATGGAGGGCAAGCCCGTGCTGGTTCACGGTGACGGCAGTTCCCTCTGGACCCTTACGTGGAACGAGGATTTCGCTCGCGGATTCATCGGCCTGCTTGGCAATCCGCATGCCATTGGCGAGGCTTTCCAGATTATGAGCGACGAGTCGCTGACGTGGAACCAGATCTATGCAACCGTAGCACAAGCGCTCGATGTGGAGTTCAAACCTTACTATGTGGCGTCTTCGTTCCTCGCCGCCGTCGCTCCGAAGGCCTACGACGTGGAGGGCAACCTGATTGGCGACAAAGCCGCCTCGGTAGTTTTTGATTGCACAAAGCTGAAGCGTGCCGTTCCGGGCTTCCAGGCTCATGTGCGTTTCGACGAGGGCGTGAAGCGTTGCATCAGCTATATTCTCAGTCATCCCGAATGTCAGGTCGAAGATCCCGACTTCGATCAGTGGTGCGACCGCGTGATCGAGGCACAGGAAGAGGCTCGCAAGCGGCTTTCGGTGTGATCGACGCTGACCATTTCAGAAAGCTGAATTGAGAATTTCTTTGAGGACATTCCGCTAAATGGAAAATCAAAAGCGGCGTCCTTCGAATAAAAAATCTAGATTTTTTTCATCAAAAGCGCCAGTTTCGATGAATTTTTTCTAGATTTTTTATTTGCATTTCGCCAATCTCTCTTTCGAAGATTGACGGTTTGGTTCATTCATATTGGCGTTTTTGATGAGCGAAAATGCCGATATGCCTGCTTGGGATTGGGTTTATCGCCTGTTGTCGATGCCGTCGAGCAAGATGAAGGCCGCCCAGTAGTAAGGGTCTTCGTATTCTTTCTTCGCCTTATTCTTTCTGGCTCGCTTCGCCCTCGACGAGATGGCGCGTTTGCTACGTCGGCTTGTTGGCTCAACTTGTAGGTTGCGAAGATATTGTTGTGCCAGCCTTAGCGACTCGTGCTTGCTTTTGCCTTCGGTCAGGTATTTGTAGAACTGGGTCATGAGAATGCGGGTGGCTTTGTCGTCGACCTTCCAAAGACTCATCAGCAAGGTCTGTGCTCCCGCCTTCTTGAATCCGCGTTGCAGACCGAACACGCCGTCGCCCGTCACCTTGCCCAGTCCCGTCTGACATGCCGAAAGTACCAGCAGGTCGAGTCCGCGAAGGTCGAGCAGCGATATCTCCTGCGCCGTCAGCACTCCGTCGTTTCTCAGGTTGTCACGCTTTAGTCCGAGTAATGTTCGGTTGGCTCCCGCGAAGAACAGGCCCGAACGCGTCAGTGCCTTGTCGCTATCGTCTTGGAATGCGTCTGCCGAAAGGAATTGCAGGCGCTCGTCGATGGCCGTTGCCTTGATGTCGCTCTCGGTCCAGTAGAAACCGTGCGTGGCGATGTGGAGGATGGTGGGCGCCTGTCCGGAGAGGCTTTTCAACGAGTGCTCCGATGCCGTTTCGGCCAACCAGAGGGTCGTTGCCACACTATCCGATTGCAGCACTTCGGCAATTTCCTCGGCCTCACGTTTCGTTCCAGGCAGGTATTTCAGTCCGCTTTTCTCCTTCAAAATGTCCTCGTCGGCCTGTATGGCGGCGAGTTCCGATTCCTTGTCAGAGGCCGTCGACGACAGGTCGGCCTCAGGTTGCGAGTCGTAAGTCATACCTCCGTAGACGATAGCGGTCGGCGGGTCCTTGGTCGGGGCGGCACGTAGCACGAGTTGACGCGTCGAAGAAAGTCGGTAGAATTGCCATCGGTCAAACATCACCTCATCTTTCTCGCCGTTCCATAAGGGCAACGACTCGATTCCGATGTTGTAGAGTTCGCCTGCCGGAGCGAAGTACACGCGCCGGGCTTTCTTCAGGTGGTCTTTCAGCGGTTGCCACACGAGTTCCGAGAGTTTGGTGGTGTTGTACACTTCTTTCGAGCCTATGGCGTGCAATTGTTCGTCGTCCATCAGCGGGATGAACTCGGGGTGGCGTGCGTTACGACTGATGACCAGTGCGGCATATTTACCCTTACCTTCGGTAGAACGGTAGCGCACGAATTCGATTGCCAGATCGTTGGTTCCCAATGTACGGGCAATGCGCTCCCATTCGATGTGCAATTGTTGTGTGTAGGTGCCATAGGCTCTCGACCGGCGCACCAGTCGGCGCTCCTGTTTCACGATGATTCGTTGAAGTGAGTCGGTGTTTAGCGTCCGCTGGTTTTTCGGAAGTTCAAACTGGCGGAGCAATCTTGAGCGGTTCGCCTGAAGGGCCTTGTAGTCGGAAACGGCCTTGTTGTCGCCACTTTCCATCAGCAGGTTCACCATTTCCAGCTCGCTCTTCAGCAGCAATCCCTTGGCCAACAGTATGCCGTTGAAAGCACTTGAAAGCATCTTGTTGGTGGGACTCTTCTCGGCCATCTGCAGAATGGTGTTGGTGAACCAAGGCTTCACCTTTCTCCAATAGAGGTCGCGCTCGCTGGCTGTCAGGTCGGCGAAGGTGTTCAGGATGACGTTTGTATAGCGATTGGTGGCATCGTAGGCATAGATTTCGGCCGAATCGGTTTGCTCGTTGGCCAGAAAACAGACGGCCATCTTGCAAAGCGACTGGGCGTAGGAGGGGTGTTCTTCGCCCAGCAACTGGCGCTGAAGGTTCAGGGCTTGACGTTGTAGGGCGATAGCATCGGCATATTGGCCGCGCTCATAATGGTAGGTGGCAAGGTTGCTGAGCGACTCTGCGTAGTCGGGATGGTGGTCGCCGAGTACGTCGTGCCTCAATTGCAGGGCCTCGTTTCCGTAGCGCATGGCCTCTTCTTGCTTGCCCGTCTTCAGGTAGAAATCGGCCAGATTGCTCAGAATCGTCGCGTGTAGCGGGGCAAGGGCGACGGGAGGCTCCGCATCGTTTGACTCTTCGGCCGTCGGTTGTGGTAGGGTAGAGGAGGAGCGGAGCGACAGAAGTGCCTGTTGTTCGAGCTCGATTGCTTCGGCATATTCGCCTCTGAAGTAGTGGTATTTTGCCAGATTGTTGAGCGATTCTATGCAATCGGAGTGCTGTGATCCGAGTGTTTTCTCGCGGATGGCGAGCGCTTCTTCACCTAGTTTGATGGCTTCGGCGTAGTTGCCCATTCGTGAGAAATAGCCCGCAAGATTGCTGACCGATTTGGCATAGTCGGCATTGTCTTTCCCGATGAGTTCCTCTTTCAGTTCCATTGCTTTGCGACCCATCCTCACCGCTTCCATCGTCTGTCCCAGATAGGAATAGTAGCGCGCCACGTTGTTTAGCGAGTTGGCGTAGTCGATATGGCGTTCGCCGAGCACCTCCTGCCTTATCTTCATCGCCTCGTTTCCCATTTGCAAAGCCTCGTGATAGCGGCCTGAGCGCGAGTAGAAACCCGCAAGGTCGGAAAGAGCCTGCGCATATTCGGCACTCTTGACGCCATAATGTTTCTGGGCTGTATTCAGGGCGGCGGTTCCTTTTTCTATAGCCTGGCTCAGTTTTCCTTCGTGCGAGAGTTGTCGAGCTTCCGCCAAAACAGCACTGAGTTGACCTGTGGAGTCGGCTATTTCGTTTGCTCCACGGGCCGACATTGTGGCCGTTCTTCCCCATGTTGGCAAAATGGCCAACAGAAGAAGCCACAAAGAAACCAGTGCCCTGCTTTTCATGCTTGTTACTCGCTGAGTCCTAGCTTGTTGATGACGTCAGATGAAATCTGTTGGGCGGGTGCCTTGAGCGTCGTGATAACCCATGTCTTGGCGATTTCGTCCCAGTTTTGTTTCGACACTATTTGCCAACTCTGTTCCACGATGCCCATCTTCTGGTTCTCGCGCGCCATTTCCTTGCGCCGCTTGTAGTCCTGTTTCCAGTTGGCACGATATTGTTCAGTCACATCGCAAGTCTCCTTGATTTTGACCGAAAGTTTGTATTCACCAGTACCCCAGCAGTCCTTGAAATTGTCGCGCTCGTCGCGGAAACCCATGTAGGAACGCGGAACGATGAAGCTCTCGCCCATCACCTGGTAGGCAGGAGGGTCGTCGCCATGTCGCACATATCGCATGAATCCGTTTTTATCGAGCAAACTTTGGTCGACGGGAATATTGATGGTGAAGGTGCCGAGTTCCTGATTCTTCTGAAGTTGTACGATTTCGTTCATCCACGAAGACGAGATGGTGATGTCCATCGAGAGTGTGAAATTCTTGCGCTCCTCGAAAGAATAGGGGATGTGGAGTTGTGTGTTGGGCAGGTTGGAATGTTGCGGACTGATGATAAGCGTGTCGAGAGCGAGTTCGAATTTCGAGTGGTTGATGATGCGGTAGAGCTTGGATTTGTCGATGTGAAACGACACGTAGAACATGGTGTCTTTGCCTTCTGTGCGTAGACATCCGATGCCGTCGAAGCGCATTCCTTTCGGATCCATTGCCCCGTCGAAGGAAGAGTCGTCGTAGAAATCGCTCATCTCGGACACCGAGTTGATGACCGTCTGGAAGACGTTTTCCTTCTTTACGGCTTCTTCCCACTCCTTTTTATGTCGGGCGTTTTTGGTGACAAGCGCACCGATGGCGTTGACGCCTATGTCGAAAAACGATGTCACATAGCCCGATGCAATGCCTTTTATGGAGCCTTTTGTGGCGGTGAAGAGGTCGCCGAGATAGCCGCGCGAGGCATCGCGTTCGCCGTTCATGCGACTGATTTCGTTGGCCAACTCATCGCTTGTGTAGACGATGGTCTTGTATTGTGATTGTTGTGCCGACGCCGAGAGGGCGAACAGGCAGAACAGAAGCGGTAGAAAGATCCAACGATAAGGATGGTTTTGAGATTTCATGATAAGGTTCTTTTATAATTAGTCTTCCATTAGTTTGCGATAGCGAATGCGCTTGGGTTCTTCAAGACCGAGGCGTTGCGCCTTGTTGGTTTCGTATTCCGTGTAGCTGCCTTCGAAATAGAAGACGTTGCCCTCGCCCTCGAAAGCGAGTATATGGGTGCAGATGCGGTCGAGGAACCAGCGGTCGTGGCTGATGACGACGGCGCATCCGGCGAATGCCTCCAGACCTTCTTCGAGTGCACGTAGGGTGTTCACGTCGATGTCGTTGGTGGGTTCGTCGAGGAGAAGCACGTTGCCTTCTTGCTTCAGGGCGATGGCCAGATGGAGCCTATTCCGCTCACCACCCGAGAGAACTCCGCACTTCTTCTCCTGGTCGGCGCCGCTGAAGTTGAATCGCGACAGGTAGGCACGCACGTTGACGTCGCGTCCTCCCATGCGGATGGTCTCGTTCCCACCGCTCACTACTTGGTAGACACTCTTAGCCGGATCGATGTCCTTGTGCTGTTGATCCACATAGCTCAGCTTCACGGTTTCGCCCACATCGAAGGTGCCCGCGTCGGCCTGTTCCATTCCCATGATGAGACGGAAGAGGGTTGTCTTGCCCGCTCCGTTGGGACCTATGACGCCCACGATGCCGTTGGGCGGCAACATGAAGTTCAGATCGCTGAAAAGAACCTTGTCGCCATACGCCTTTGCCACATGCGTGGCTTCTATCACCTTGTTGCCCAAACGGGGACCATTGGGGATGAATATTTCCAGTTTCTCCTCCTTCTGCTTCTGCTCTTCGTTGAGCATCTTGTCGTAAGAGTTGAGTCGTGCCTTTCCTTTAGCATGTCGTGCCTTGGGTGCCATGCGAACCCATTCGAGCTCGCGTTCGAGCGTCTTGCGTCGCTTCGAGGCCGTTTTCTCCTCCATTGCCATTCGTTGACTCTTCTGCTCAAGCCACGAAGAGTAGTTACCCTTCCAGGGGATACCCTCACCGCGATCGAGCTCTAGAATCCATTCGGCCACGTCGTCGAGGAAGTATCGGTCGTGGGTGACGGCGATAACGGTGCCTTCGTATTGTTGCAGATGTTGTTCGAGCCAGTCGATTGATTCGGCATCGAGGTGGTTGGTGGGCTCGTCGAGTAGCAACACATCGGGCTTCTGTAGCAAAAGTCGGCAGAGGGCCACACGGCGACGCTCACCACCCGACAAGTTTTCAACGCTCCAGTCGCCGGGCGGACAGTTGAGTGCAGCCATTGCCCGGTCGAGCTTGGCGTCCATGTTCCAGGCGTCGGTGGAGTCGATGACGTCCTGTAGTTCGGCCTGCCGGTTCATCAACTTGTCCATCTTGTCTGGGTCCTCGTAGTATTCTGGTAGTCCGAATTTCTGGTTGATCTCGTCGTATTCGGCCAGTGCGTCGTAGACGTGTTGAACGCCTTCCATCACGTTTTCCTTCACTGTCTTCTGCTCGTTGAGGGGCGGGTCCTGTGGCAGATAGCCCACAGAGTAGCCCGGGCTCCACACCACGTTGCCCTGATATTGCTGGTCGAGGCCAGCGATAATCTTCATAAGCGTGGACTTACCTGCGCCGTTCAGGCCGATGATGCCAATCTTGGCTCCGTAGAAGAAGCTGAGGTAAATGTTTTTGAGCACTTGCTTCTGGTTCTGCTGGATGGTCTTGCTCACGCCAACCATTGAGAAGATCACTTTCTTGTCGTCTACTGTTGCCATTGCTGTTTGGTGATTTCGGGTGTTTATGATGAATAAATGATTTCAAGGAAATATCGGAGTCGTAATTGTCATGTAACTCCTTATCGCGGTTGTTTCGTCATGTTCATTTGGTGCAAAGATAATAATAAAAAACGAGAAACGGCAGTTGGCGTGAGAAAAATCTAGATTTTTTTCATCAAAAGCGCCAATTTCGCCGAAAAAAATCTAGAAAAAATGTGGCCGACTCACCGCTTTCGTTGGATGGCGTTTGTAAGAAGGTAAGGAAAAAGTGAAAAAAAACATCCATGCGTTTTGTGATTTGGCCGCTAATTCGTATCTTTGCAGGGAAAATGTTTCAACTATTCACGAGTACTATAATCCAAAACATATACAGTCATGAAAAGATTTGCATTTTTAATACTTACGCTTGTCGTATGTAGTTCTTTGAGTGCGCAAGACGTGCTCACCGTCGTGTATGCCACCTCTGACGATGGCTTTGTCAATGTACGCAAGAGTCCTTCATCCAAAGCGACTATTCTCTCAAAGGTCTATGCCTTCAGTCATGGGCTGGGCAATGGGGTGCTTCACGGTCAGCGTGGCAACTGGAGTCGCGTGTCGGTGGGCAGAGTTGACGGATGGGCCTATACGAAGTATCTCGGCATGATGACCTGGTTCGACGGTCAGGGCCGACGCCAACTGATTGCCAATCGCGGCATCACACCTATTTATACGGACAACTATGCCGACGGCGAATCGTATAATTACTATGGGTACGTGAAGAAGGGGACCATTCTGGCAGACCAGTTCCAGGAGGACGATGGATACTATATCCTCACTACAGCCCACGACAATTTGTACATCAAGAAGGAACATGCCATCGTGGTGAATGTGCGCTGAGTAGTCTATAACGACAACTTGAAAGGAATTTGGAAATAATCATCAATAACTAAAAAAACAAGAATCAATGAGAAAGAAAACATTAGTAGCAATGGTTGCCATCGTACTCGGACTGGTGGCATGTGGAGAGAAAAAGGCTCCCGCGGGGCCGTCGGAAAATGCACCTGCTGGTGAACAGGTTGAAGCAACAAGCGATGCCGAAGCCTTAGCGCCAGGCGATGGTGTTCTGGAGGGTATGGCAAAGAACGCGAGAGCTCAGTCTTTCGAAGTGGAGGTTACGGGCAACAAAGCCAACATCCACGATTTCGCAAGAATCTTCTGTCGTCAGTTCAGAGATTTCGAACCGAATGCGCACATGCTTTCCTATCTGGGCAATCCTTCGCAAGCCAATCAGCAGACGGAGGCATACTCCATTCATGAGTCTATGTCGAGCGGTTACATTTCGTGCACACTCCCCGTTCAGTTTGATGTAAAGACCGTTATCTGCTATTGGAATCGCGACGACGGACACCAATTGGTGGGCGTGTGGATGCGTCAGACCAGTGAATCGGAGACCGCATCCAATGGATATGCCTTCTACGATTTCGACCCCGAGACCAAGCAGATGAAGCCCGACGGTGCCGTGAACGAAGCTATGGCACAGGCCATCTCAAGCGTGAAGGCAGAGGACTACTGGATTGACCTGCCTGAACAAGGTAAGGACATCACAATCACTTACTACAATGAAGGTGAAGAAGAGCCTGTAGAGAAGGTGATGAAGTGGAACGGCAACGGTTTCAACGAACCCAAATAAGCGATTCGAGACATCATGAAGAAATCTCTAGGACTGCTCATTGGCCTGATGGCAATGGGCAGTGCTTCTGCCTTTGCTAAGACAGGTGGCGACAAACAAATCGTCCAACAAAGCGAAACTCGCTATTGTATCCAGACGGGCGACGTGAAGATGGAAATCGATGCGGGTGGAGGAAAGATATTGTCGCTGAAGTTGAAGGATAGCGAGATGTTGTCGCAACTGAAGTGGCCCGAGTCTTTCGGAAGTACATTCTGGACAAGTCCTCAGAAAGAATGGAACTGGCCACCCGTGATGGAATTCGACAAGAAAGCCTATAAGGCAGAGTTGACCGACGACGCACTCATCATGACGAGTGAGGTGAACGAGCGGCTCGGCTTTCGCATCCGTAAGGAATTCAAGGCCAACGACGACAATCATTCTATCGTGGTTACCTATTCTATCGTGAACGAAGGGAAGGAAACGCGTCGTGTAGCACCTTGGGAGATTACGCGTGTGCCCAACGCTGGACTCATCTTCTTCGATGCACCCCTCGACGGTATCACCCCTTCGGGCCTGATGCCTTTCGCTGAACACGACGGAGCCGTGTGGATGCAACCCGATGCGGCGCAAGAGAACCGCAAGGTGAATGCCGACGGCAAAGGCTGGTTGGCTTACACCAACAACGGAATGTTGCTCGTGAAGAAGTTCCAGGACCTCGAAGAAGGTCAGCCGGCACCCGACGAAGCAGAGATTCAGGTGTATATCAACAGAGGTCAGACTTACATCGAGTTGGAGAGTCAGGGCGCTTACACCGAACTCAAACCAGGTGAGTCGCTTCAGTGGTCCGTCAGTTGGTATCTGCTCCCGTGCGACGACAAGCAAGAGCCTACGGCGGAATTGTTGAAGAAAGTCATCGAATTGTAAGGTTCTCCTTTCATTGCCTCAAAGAAAAATCTCCTCCAGCCTGGAATGAAGAAGGGCGGGAGGAGATTCTTTTGATGTCTTTATTTGTTGCAACGCTCGGTGTAGAAGCGCTTGAAATCAGACCATTTGTAGTAGGGGAAGTTGTCGGTGGGCAGAGGTAGAGTCGCCTCTTTGCCATTGAGCAGGCATTTGAGCAGGACGTCGTCCTTCGCCTTTTTGCTACGGTAGAACACCAACTGGATGTTGGAAGCCTTGCAAGTTTGCCAGTTCTGATAGCAATTCTTCACCTCGTAGGGGTCTTCTGGGTCTTTGTCGGCCCCATTGATTCCCATCAGAACGGTGAGCGGACCGATACAAGTATCGTGTCCGAAGCGGAGGTCGGATATGTGATCGCTACTCCCATCGATGGCGGCTTGTGCCTTCTTGAGAATGTCTTGCAAAATGGGAATCATCTGATATTGCGGACCAAACACCCACGAATAGGAACCAAGATTGGAACCCTCCCATTGGGCAACAAGTTCTTCGTCGCTAACAATACCGTCCATCATTCCCACATGGCCAATGCTGGGCAATGAGGTGTAGAGGCTGATGAGGTCGCTACCAATGCGATGGGGATTGGCCGAAAGGCCTTCGGTGCTGGTGAAAACGCGCGACACCACTTTCATGGGGAGTGAGTTGTCGCTTTGGAATTTGTCGCGATTCTTTTCGTAGCGGGGTCTCACTCTTGGGTAGTTATGCTTCACTGGGTTCTGGCCGTCGGTAGGAACTACGCCATCGAGCGTGAATCGCGACGACTGCTCGCGTATCTCAATCTTCGGATTACATTGAACCAACTCCTGGCAGAAGCCCGACATGCTGATGACGCAACGTCCCGAAAGTGAGGAGATGGCGAGCACATTGCCGCCCTTCTTGAACACCTCGGGGAAGTTGTTATACATCGTGCGGGCGATGAACTGATGCTGTTCCCATCCCAGCTGGCTTAGTTCGCTCACACCTGTCATCAGTTCTTGCTTCACGTTGACATACTTGTTATAGAAAGCTTCGCCCGTCGGCGTCAGCAGATGCTTCTGGTGGGCACTTGTAAGCAGGGTGTCCAAGTCTTTGTATAGCTTGTCTGTCCAGTAGTAGCGCGAGCCGTGACGTGAGTAATGACTGATGTAGAAAGGTTTGTAGCCGCGTGGCGCCTTAGTGAGTTTCACCGGCTGGAGCGAGTACGGGTAGTCGTTGCCGTATGCCTTTCTGGGGTCTGCCTTCAGTTGGTCGAGGGCAGCAGTTCCTTGTGCCCACATCATTGTTGTGGCCAGAAGTACAAGAATCAATAAGCTGTAGGTTCTTTTCATGAATGTTGATTTTAAATTGTGGATTCAGTTTGCTTTCTCCTTTCCGAAGCGCTCAGCGCGCATGAGTTCTTTTTAACTACGTGGAGTAGAGGAACTTTGGTTTGCAAATTTACACATTTTTTCATAAACCACCTACAATTCACCCTCAAAAAAGTGCGATTTTTTACAATCCCGATTGTTGGACGTTGATTTCTTCATCGTTCACCCCCTTCGCAAGGGATGAGCAAAACTGGCGCTTTTGATGAACAAAACTGTCGTTTTTGATGAGCGAAATTGGCGCTTTTGCTCATCGAAATTGTCG
>JAILAI010000297.1 GCA_024681705.1 Prevotella sp. | reverse complement strand
TTGTTGACCCCACCCCTGCCCCTCCCCTGCAAGCAGGGGCGGGGAGTGAAGGAAGTGGTTCTCCCCTCAATCATTAGTCTCCTGGGGCTTTATAGGGTTAGATAGGGGGTTATGGGGTTTAATAGGGTTTTATGGGACTTTATAGGATATCATTAGCCCTTAGAGTATCCCAGAGCTTTATAGGGCTTGATGGGGGTTATGGGGTTTGATAGGAGGTTATGGGACTCTATTGGACTTTATAGGACTCTATAGGACTTTATAGGATCTCATGGGCCCACTCTTCCTATGCTCCCCGCCCCTGTTTACAGGGGAGGGGCAGGGGTGGGGTCGATATCCCGACCAAGAGGATGCTTCGCTTTAAGTGAAGAGTGAAGAGTGAAGAATCCTTTGGATTTGAAACTATGAATTATGCACTATGAACTATGAACTAAATCAACACTCATCACTCGAACATATTTTTAACGGACACCAATAGTTTGTAAAGATTTTAGTTCATAGTGCATAGTTCTATTTTTGGCTGAGAACACATCGGTGCTCGCATCACGACATAAAAATCCCCGTGCCGATAGAGCACGGGGAATGTAGTTTAAACCCAAATCGGTCGTTAGGCCGAAGATTGATTACTTTCTGATGTTTCAGTCTATTCATGTCATCTCGGCATTTCTTTTGGCATTTTGTTCACATCTATATCTCGACGTAGCCCGCTACGCCTTCGATATCGATGCAACCAAGCTGCTCAAAACAAATACAAATCTGACATAAATCCTAACGACCTATTTGGTTTAAAATCTTACAGAAGAAGTTTAGCGAACGATGAACTTCTTGCCCTGCTTGATGTAGATGCCCGGACGCAGACTGTTGGCGTTCACCTGTACACCGCTCAGGTTGTAGATGGGTGCGTTGTGATCGGAAACGATGTCTGTTGTGGTCTCCTGGATGCCATCGGCATTGCCCGGAGTGAGAACGAGCACGCGGTTGAGGGCTGTGTCAACACGATAGAGCGTGAAGGTCTCTGTACCCTTGCATACTGAGAACACACCACCAAGGTTCATCTTCTTGTACTCTTCCTTAGCAACGGCGGGATCGGTGCCTGCGGGGAACTGAGGATGGATTGAACCGCCACCATAGTTGTCGATCTTGGCAACAACGAGGATGTCGTTGTCGGTCAGGCCGTCAACACCAAGAGTGGTGTTGTTGATGCGGATGTTACCATAGCCAACGCCAGAGGGGTCGTAGTTCTCAGCATCGCCCTGAACACCAGAGTGAACGAGACCGATACCAAGCTTCATCTGCAGGTTGGTGGTACCACCGAGGTTGCCGTTAGCATCGACAGCAGGTGAACCGTCTTCGCTCATAGAAGTAGCTGTAATGCCATCGTTGTAGTACCATGTGTACAGAGGAGCGAAGAGTGTGTGAGCTGTTAAAGAGTCGAGCTTAGACTGGTAGAACTTGTAGCGCTGGATGGGCTCGTAGTCGTAGGCTACGCCATCCTTCTCGGTGAAACCGTATACAGGAATGTTCTGGTAGATGTCGTTGCCCTCTTCGTCCTGCTCGCCAGTAGCGATCTGGAGGTACATGCGCAGACGGCCGGTCCAGTTGGTCTCACCAGAGGTAGAAGCAGAGTTCAGGTCGTCGATTCTCTCGAAGCCCTTGGCAAGGAGCTCGTCGGCGGTGATATGCTGGAAGTCGATGTCGAACTTCTTGGCATACTCCTGGTCGTTGACGATGGTAGCGCTACCGTTGGCATAGCCGAGAGCCTTGGTGGTGACGCTCAGTGTACCCTTAGAAGGAACTTCTACGCGAGCACCGTTGTTCTGGTTGTTGAGTACGAAGTCGTCGGTACCGTTCTCAGACTTGAAGCTGAAGTCCATGAAGATTTCAGGATTCATCTCGACGGCGCTGTTGTCGACGTTGAACTGATAGGTCTTGCCGTAGCCTTCGGAAGCCGAAACGATTGAATAGGTAGGCATGGGGAGCTGGATGGGCTCGCACACTACGTCCATCGTAACAACTTCAGAGGTCATTGAACCAATGGTGGTGTAGGCGCTGATGGTACCAGAAGTGGTGGTGGTGTAGACATAAGCACCGGGGATATCGCCAGTGTCGTAGTAACCGATGGTCTTCTCGACGCCGTCGGTCTGAGTGAGGTGCAGGGTTTCACCCTCCATGAAGGAGATGGTGTAGGTGCGCTCGTTCATGTTCAGACCAGTGAGGGCGATAACGGGAACGTTAGCATAGTCGCCAGGAACCGAAACCTTGATGTTGTCGATGTTGACAACCGACTGGTAGCGAGCGTTCATCAGATAGAGACCGCTGGCATACATGTTGGCGTCTTCGGCCATCGTCTTGGTGCCTGCCTTGTGGAAGGTGCCATCGAGGTCGTCGAGGGTGTAAGATACCTCGCGAGTGCCAACATTAACGGTGAGCACGAGGGTGTACCATGTGCCAACGGTGAGGTTGATGTTGTCGTCGACATCGCCATTGAGATACCACAGAGAAGGATCCTTGGTCTCCATTGCCTTGATGGCAGCCTCGCTCTGGCTGAGGTCGAAGAGGCAGTTAGAGGTAACCAGGCAATAGGGGTCCCAGTTGCCGCTCTTGGCGCCATTGGTCTTCTCGCAGCTCTCGCCAGAGAAAATGGCCAGCTCGCCATTGTACTGGTTGTTACCGAAAGCCTGATACTGGAAATCGATGCTAACGGCATACTCGGTAAGACCGAGCTTTACGGCGTCGTAGACGCTCTCACCCCAGAGGCAGTGGGCCGAACGGCCGTTGCTCTGACCCAGGGCGAATGAAAAATACTTTCCTTCTGCGTCGCCCGCGATGCTACCGGTACCACCGTTGATGGTCCAAGTAGAGGGAACGCCACCTGCCTCGTAGTTCTCGGTGTAGAGAATACGGTCGGCGTGTGCATTCATGGCAAAGAATGCCAACAATGCTGTCAACAAAGAGTAACATTTTCTCATAACTAATAATTTTAAAGTAAGTAATAATATTAAAGTGTTCTTTTTTGATTCTGTTTTACGCTGCAAAGTTACAAA
Source organism: Prevotella sp. (assembly GCA_024681705.1). Classification (GTDB taxonomy): domain Bacteria; phylum Bacteroidota; class Bacteroidia; order Bacteroidales; family Bacteroidaceae; genus Prevotella. Next base: position 9,166 of record JAILAI010000297.1, on the reverse strand, counting down.
ATAAAATGTAAACTACAACATTTATTGTCTATTTAACATTTATTCTTTACACTTGCTAGCGTAGGCCCGCTGGCGGAGACACCGATTGTTTGGCTGGTTGCCTCCGCCAGAAGGTCGGGAGAGGTTTACCAACCGGGATTCTGCTCGAGCACGCCCGACTTGAGGATTTCGCCCTGCGCGATGGGGAACAAGTACATCTTGTCGTCCCAATATGCGCGGGTCTTTGAGTCGCTCGTCACTTCGTAGTTGAAGGTACCGTCGGCGGTCTTCGTGATCTTCATCGACTTGATGGTGCGATACTTCTGGTCGCCAGCCACCTTCCAACGGCGCAGGTCGTAGAAGCGGTGTCCCTCGAAGGCGAGCTCCACGAAGCGCTCGTTCTCCAGGCGCTCGGCAAAGGCGGATGCACTGAGGTCGGCTGCCATGTTGGGCTGTCCGGCACGGGTGCGAACCACGTTGACGGCGGCGGCAGCTGTCATGTTCAGACCACTGGCCGTCTCGTAACCGCTACCAGTGTAGTTGAGCATAGCCTCAGCATAGTTGAGGTAGAACTCGGCCAGACGGAAGATGACCCAGTGGTGACGCTCGGTGGTAGCGTTCAGCGCACCGATGGTGAGACTCTTGTTCACGTACTTCTTCAGGTAGTAACCAGTAGGTGTAGCGAAGGCAATAGGCTGGGCGTTGGCACCGCCGTAGAAAGTCTCGAGGACATCGTTGGGCCACTGCTCGCCATTGACGGCAACGGTCATGGCCAGACGGGCGTCGCGGTTGGCATAGGGGTTCTGTGGGTCGTAGCCGCTATCGGCATCGGTGATGGCCTTACCATTGGTCATCTCGTAGGCATCGACGAGGTTCTGCGTGGGGCAGTTGCCGCCACCAGCATTCTCAAGACCGATGGGGAAGTTGTACTTCTCGAACGAGTTGGATGCCGACACGATGCGACGCACCAGGATGCACTCCTCAGAGTTCTGCCAGTTGTCCTTCTGGAACAGGCTGCTATAGTCCTTAGAGAGCTTCATGCCGCGACCCTTGCACTCGTCGATGAGTTCCTTGTTGGCCTGAGCTGCCTGGAGCCAGCGTGCCTTGTCGCCACTGGGGTTGAAGAGCGGGCTGGCGTAGTAGAGAGCGGCGCGGGCCTTGAGGGCGAGAACGCAGAGGTTGTTCACGCGGCCTGTCTCGTTCTTACTCTTGAGCTGCATGTTGCCCAGATCGCTATAGTCCTTGATGATGGTGTCCTGAATAGCTTCGCACTCGGAGTTGATGAACTGGAAGATTTCATCGGATGAGACACGAGGCTGTACATTGGCCTCGTCGGCCTCCATGTGCTGGGTGATGAGGGGCACGCCGCCAAAGGAGCGAACCAGGAGGAAATAGTAGTAGGCGCGAAGGAAACGTGCCTCGTACTGAAGGTTCTGGTACTGATGGAGTTCCTGCTTGTAGTCGAGGTCGGTGAGATACTCTTCGAACTTCTCGTCGCGGAACTCGTCGATGAAGAGGTTGGCATAGCTGATGCCGCGCCAGCACTTGGTCCAGAGCGAAGCATCGTTGTTGCTGGAAGCACTCCAACCGCCATCATAGAACTTCTCGATGGCGTTACCTGCATGGCTATATACCGACTCGTCGGTAGCCGATGCCAGCATGGCGCCACTATAATTGCCGAAATCGTAGTCGAGATCGTTGTAGACCGACGTCACAATGCCAGCCGAACGGCCGAAGGTGGTCTTGACGAAGTCCTCATCATAGACGCTGTATTCCTTATAGTCCATCTTGTCAGAGCAAGAGGCGAGCACGAGGGCAGCGGCAGCGAGGCTCAATATATTTTTGATTTTCATATTCTTCTTGTTTTTGAATAATCTATGAATGTAACGCATACGGAATTAAAGTGACACTGAGAGGCCAAAGGCGAGGCTCCGTGTGAGCGGGGCGGCGATGCCGTAGGAGGCAGCGTCCACTTCGTCGAGATGGTCGAAGGTGAAGAGGTCTACACCACGCAGATAAACCTTGACGCCCTTGATGAACTTGGTGGGTCGCAGGAGCGACTCGGGCAGGTGATAGTAGAGCTCGATGTTGCGAAGCTTCAGGTAAGAGCGGTCGCGGAGCCAGAAAGAGCTCGTCTGATAGTTGTTGGCGTTGCTCTCGGAGCTCAGACGCGGATATTCGGCGGTAGCGATGTTGTTGGAGGTGCTCCAACGGTTGTCGTAGACCTGCTGAGCCAGACTGCTGTTGTTGATGATGCCCCAATAGTAACCCTGCGTGTTGAGCACGGCACTATAGCGGCCTACACCCTGGAACATGGCGTCGATACCGAACTTCTTGTACTCCAGACCCAGATGGAACGAGTAGAAGAGCTCAGGGGCCGTCGTGCTATAGCCGAGACGAACCTTATCGTTGGCGTCGATGAGACCGTCGCCATTCACGTCGCGATACTTGATGTCGCCAGGAACAACGGTGTTGAAGGTCTGGCGGGGAGAAGCCTCAATCTCGGCTTCGCTGGTGAAGATGCCTTCGGCAATCAGACCGTAGGTAGACTTCAGCGGGTCGCCCGTCTGCACGAGGTTGGCGTATGCACGGGGCTCTTCGGCCATATCCTTGATTTCGGTCTTGGCGAAGGTGATGTTACCACCAAGGTTCAGCGTCAGGTCGCCAAAGCTATGAGTGAAGTCAATAGCTGCATCGATACCCTTCTGGTCGACCTCTCCGGCATTCACATAAGGTGCGCCGAAGCCAATCAGCGAGGTGTAAGCACCTGCACCCGAGCACCAGATGTCGTAGCGATGGTTGAAGAAGTAGTCGAACTCAACATTCAGGCCCTTGAAGAGGCTGGCGTCGAAACCGATGTTGAACTTGTTGGCCTTCTCGTGGCTAGGAGCTACGGTTGCCATTGTGCCGAGCGTTGTGGTGCCGTAGATGTCCTGAGCGGCCGTAGCGTCGACGAAGTAGTAGGCAGAAGCACCGCTCACCGAATAGCTCTGGGTGTAGTAGGTCCAGATGTTCATGTCGTCACCGGGCAGATAGTCGGCATTCAACTTACCAAACGAAGCGCGGAACTTCAGGAAGTCGAGCCAGCTGACGTCATTGAGGAAGTCTTCCTTGGAAGCCACCCATGCGAGAGACACCGTGGGAGAGAATGCCCACTTGGTGTCGGGAGCCAGACGGCTAGAACCGCTATAGACGAGTGCCAAGTCGGCCAGATACTTGCCCTGATAGCCGTAGTGTGTCCACCAAGAATAGTTCTGACGATAGATCGAGCTGTTGCCACCATTGGTGTGCTGATAGTCGTAGTCCCACTTCAGCTGGCTATAGAGATAATGGTTGCCAAAGGAGCGGTCGAAGTTCAGACCACCAGCAGCAATCAGACGACGGGCAAAAGCACTGGTGCCAGAGCTTGTGCTCATCTCGGTGCGCTCACCGCCAGAGAAATAGGTTCCCTTCGACAAGACGCCATCGGTCCATACGGCGGGATAAGAACCGTAGACATAGGTCTTGCTATGGTTCTCGTAGAGTGTGCTATAGGTGTCGTAACCTAACTTCAGGAACAGACCAAGACCTTCGATCCAAGAAGAGAGGTCCTGAGTGAGCGTCATGTCGGCGAAGAGGCCGCGCTCGTGAATCTTGTAGTAGGCGGCGTCGGTAGACTGACCCACGGGGTTGAGTGTTCCAGCCCAAGTGGAGTTACCGCCCCAGTTGTTCTCCTCACTCTTGATGGGGAAGGCAGCCGAAGGAAGGTTGTAGATGTTGTCCCAGAGGTTGGCCTGATTGCCGGGCTGAGACACTTCACTGAGCAAACCAGACATGTTCACCTTCAGCATAGTGGTCGGGGTGAGGTCGATGTCGAGGTTGACGCGCAGGTTACCACGTACGTACTTATCCTGAGTAGAATAGCCCTCAGTCTCGTTAGGGCTCTTGATGAATCCCTTGTCCGAAAGCAGGTTCAAGGCCGTGTAGTAGCGGAAACGGCCACCACCACCGGTGAAGTCGACACCCACCTTGTTGGTGACGCCATGATGACGGAAGGTTTCATCGACCCAATTGACGCTCGGATACTGGTAGGGATATTGTCCGCTCTGGAAAGCTGCCATAGCGTTTGCATCGTAGCGGGGTGCCTTACCTTCGTTGGCCAGCGCCTCGTTCAGGGCCGAAGCATAGGTTGCTCCGTCGACGAACTTCGGACGATTGGTCTGATAGTTGATGAGATGGTCGTAGTGTACCGACATCTCGTTGGCATTGTATTTACCGCGCTTGGTGGTAATCAGGATGGCGCCGTTGGCGGCCTTATATCCGTAGAGGGCGGTAGCGGCGGCATCCTTCAGGATGGTGACGCTCTCCACTTCCTCAGGAGCTACAACAGAAATCTCACGCTCTACTCCATCGACCAGAATCAGCGGGTTGCTGGTGCTGAGGCTTTGCAGACCACGAACGTAGAAGGTAGGATTCTTGGCGAAGTAGGTTCCCGATCCATCGAGTGAAATCAAACCATTTCCCTGACCGAGGATGGAGTTTCCAATATTCTTGGCTGTCCGCTTATCTACGTTCTGGCTGGTAATCACCGATGCCGATGATGTAGACTGTTCACGGCTAAACGTCTTCTGAGCGCCTACGTCAATGGTCTGGTCGACGAAGGCGTTCCCCGTCAGCGCAATACTGTCTTGCTGTGCGGTTGCCGGCAGGCAGAGACCTGCTAGCAACGACAACACAAATATATTATTTTTCTTCATAATCTTAAATCTTTAAATCATTGATTCTTTCGTCTGAAAAAGAATTAATCCCAGCCAGGATTCTGCACAAGGCCATATCCCTTGGTGATTTCCGTGATTGGCAACGGGAAGAGGAACCACTTCTTCACATCGTTCGAGTTGGGATCGAGGTCCCACATGACGCGACGACGGTTCTGAAGCGTGAACTTCTCATACTTGAAGTGGTCGGGTTCTGCAACGCCGTTGTCCTTGTCTGAACCAAGATACGGAGAGTAGTTTTCAACGTACTCACCCATCACGTTCTGCAGACGGGTAATCTTCAGACCATGAAGCTCGCGGGTCATCCAGTCGGTACGCTTGTAGCGAATCATGTCGTAGTAGCGGTTGTTGCTCATACCCAGCTCGCAGGCACGCTCACGGAGGATTTCCTCGAGCAGTTTGTCCTTATCGGTAGAGAGTTCGGGAGTGAATTTCTCCATCGGATCCATACCGACGCGGGCACGAACGCGGTTCACGCAATTCAGCGCTCCCTTCAGGTTGCCGGTCTGAGCCAACGTCTCGGCCCACATCAGCAGCATTTCGTCGTAGCTCAGGTAAACCCAGTGCATAAACTTACGGTGATATTCCTCACCCAGATAATACTTAATCGTACCAAAACCAGTAGCAAAGCGTGTTGTGAGCTGCTCGACGATTTCGCCAGATGTCTTGGCGATGGTCTGAACGGCATGCTCACCACCTGTCCAAAGCTCGTAGATGTCGCCCGAAGACTTACCTGTTGTCCAGTCGAGCGTAATCTGCTGACCGTTGACGATAGCATTCTCATAGAGACGCGGGTCACGGATGGCATACTTCTGGATGGTGCGACGACCCGACTTCTTCACGGGGCTATAGAACAGCTGTCCGGCGGCGTCGAGAGGCTGGTTGGCAGAGTTCAAGATTGTGTATTCAGGATTCTTTGCCTGACTATTTTCCTCATCCCACTGGAAGGGCTCACCGTTCGACCATGGGAACATTTCCTCGTACTCAACGGTGGGGCAATAAGAGTTACGTCCTAGACCTACCCAGTTCCACCAAGCGTAGGTTCCTTGCGAACCGTAGACGGTGGCCACGCGGGTAGAGTGAATAACCTCCTTGCTACCCTGATAGATGTAACCCATACGGTAAGCCTGACGATAACCATCGGCCGACTTCTCGGTTGCCTGTGTCAGTTCGTAGAACTTTCCACCTGTTCCGAGCGAGAGACTCAGCGGGTCGCTTTCGTTGTTGGCGGCAAAGAACTCGCGGCAAGCTTGCTCAGCACGCTCCCAACGGCTCTGCTTGAAATCACCATACCAAACGAGGCTGTCTTGTTCGGCCTGAGTGGTGCCACCGAAATAACCCTGATCAGAGTTATAAAGCGGAGAAGCGGCGAAGAGCAGAATCTTAGCCTTCAGCGCACGAGCGCCAGCTGCCGTCCAACGACCGGTATTGTTGAAGGCGTCGGTGTCGGTAGTATTTCCGTCCCATGCCCAGCGCAGGTCGGGAATGGCCTCGTCGAGCATTCCAACCATGAAGTCAACGGTCTTCTCAACAGAGCTACGACGAAGTTCCGAATAGTCGGGCTCGGTACCTGTATACACCTTTTCGATGATGGGGAGACCACCATACACGCTGAAGAGGTCGAAATAACGGGCAACCATCAGGCACTTGGCCTGAGCGACGATGCTGTTCTTCTCTTCGGCACTCATGTCGGGTACACGTTCGATATTGGCAATCAGCAGACGAGCCTGACGTACGGCTGCCCACACCTTGTCGTTAAGATAGGATACCAACGGGTCGTTGTTGGCGGAGAGTGTATTGCTATAGTAGCTATTGAAGATAGCCGTGCCGTTCCAGTGAATCTGGTAGATGTCTGTCAGACCATCCAGTTTGCCCTGATAGCTGTTCTGGCTGGTCGGAACACCACTTGCATTTGAGAAAGGCAGGCCATAGTATTGCATTCCATAGATACCAGTGAGGAACTGACGTGTGTACTCAGCACTGTTGAACACAGTGTCGATGGTCACGGTTCCGCCGGGAGCCTTCTCTATGAAGCTGTCGCCGAATTTCACTTCATCGGTACATGCCGTGAAAGCAAGGGCGATGGCTGAGGCGTAAAATATATGTTGAATTTTCATAACCTTATTTTATTTCATTAGTTGTTAGAATCCTACTTTCAGGCTAATCGTATAGGAGCGCTGTAGCGGATAGGAAGGAGCGTTGCTGGCTCGTGTTTCCGGGTCACCCCACAGATAGGGCGAAACGGTCAGCAGGTTGTAGCCGCTCAGGGCAAGCTGCAACTGGCTGAGGCCAAGGCTCTTCATGAATGGGAGGTTAAAGTCGTAGGCCAACTGGACGGTCTTCACGCGGAAATACTTAGCGTCCTTCTCGTAGAGCGTAGAACCTGCATAGTTCTGGTCGCCGTTGAGCCATGTGGCACGCGGATATTCAGCATCCTGAGAGGGATTGTCGACGGTCCAAGTGTGGTCGAGGTGATATTTCAGCAGACCACCATCGGTATTGGTGCTGGCAGCCTGGAACGGGCGGCGGAACACGTCGGAGATAACACGGCTCACATTCCATGCGCCAGTCATCTGCGTGTTGAACGACCAACCCTTCCACTGGAAGCCGAGTGTCAGACCGGCGATGTACTCTGGGTCATCGGTGTAGCCTGCACCACGATACTGGTCGTTAGGATCAATCTTTCCGTCTTTGTTCAGGTCAATATAAACGGCATCACCCGGCATCAGAGTTCCCACGAACTGTGTGGGGAAGGGGCTACCGAACTCTTTCTCGTAGTCGGCCTCAGCACCCTGGTAGTAGTACTTCCAGAACTTATAGAGCAGACGTGAGCTGATGCGGTTGCCGCGCTCGTACATATAGTCGTATGCCTGAGGTGTCTCATATTTCTCAATGATTTCGTTCTGGTTGTAAGAGAGGTTGAGCTTTGCCCAGTAGCGGAAGTTCTGTCCGACATTGTCCTGCCAGTTGAGCGATGCTTCCCAACCCCAGCTCTTCACCTCACCGAGGTTGCTTGCGGGAAGTGTGAAACCGAGCACTGAAGGAGCGGTGTAGTTAGACACCAAGATGTCGGTACGATGCTCGTAGAAGTAATCGAACACACCGCGCAGACGGTCGCCGAAGAAGTTCACGTCGATACCGTAGTCCTGCTTGAAGGCCTTCTCCCACGTCACGTCAGGATTGTTCTTCGAAGCTTCGACGGCACCCTTGGAAACGGTTCCGTTCTCTACACCGAAGTCGTAGGCGTAGGGGTTGGCGTCCTTACCGATACGCTCGGCCAGAGCGGTGGTGTTAACGAAGTATGGGTCGGCCACATACATGAAGCGGCTACCACCAATCTTATCGTTACCAACGAGACCCCAAGAAGCACGCAACTTCATGAAGCTGAAGATCTTCTTCAAAGGCTTGAAGAATGCCTCGTCGCTGATGACCCATCCTACAGATCCAGCAGGGAAGGTACCGAAGCGCTTGCCGGGAGCAAAGTTCTCAGATCCGTTGTAACCGATGTTGAACTCAGCAATGTAGCGGTTGTTCCAGTCGTAGGTGACACGTCCTACCAAACCAACGTATGTACGTGGAATATCGGGATAGTTACCTGAGATATAATAGTCCTTACTCTGGTTGTAAAGAGCCAGTGCAGAAATCGTGTGCAAGCCAAAGGCGCGGCTATAGTTCAGAGAACCCTCGAAATACCAGTTACGACCGCCACCGCTGATAGCTGTAGAATAATCGGGAGGCGTGGTGTCGTTGTTCTTACGATAGATAATCGTCTGACCATCTTCCTGAAGCACCGGAGTGTAGTTGGCGACAGATGCCGTAATGGTGCGACGAGAAGAGAACGAACTGTTGTAAGAACCTTTCAGTTTTGCCGACAAACCTTTCGTAATGAAGTCGAGTTTCTGATCAAGAATCAAGTCAAAGCTCAGCTTGTTGGCGTTATCCTGGAAGGCACCCGGCTGATAGGCGTAATAGGTCATTGGTGAAGAACCAACGAAGGGAAGCATATTCTTTCGGTTCTGATCGAAGTTCAGGTTATCGTTGATTGACGCAGAGTTCACGATGTAGCGTCCGTCAATAATACCAGGACTTACGAACGGTGTGGCCTGATAGATAGCCTTGATCATACCACCCGAACCCTGACCGGTACGTGGAGCGCTCTTGTCGTCAACCTTACCTGATACGTTCACACTGAGCAATGTGGTCTTTGTCACGTTCAAGTCGATGTTAGCACGATAGTTGAAACGTTGGTACTGGTAACCGAAGTCATAGTCGGCATCAAACTGCTTGAAAAGACCATCCTGAGTGAACATACCAGCCGAAATGAAGTAGCGCACCTTATTGTTACCACCCGAGATGTTAACGTTATGCTGTTGTTGCAATGTCACATCCTTCATGATGTACTCAGCCCAGTTCATGCTCGGGAAACGAATGGG
>JAILAI010000296.1 GCA_024681705.1 Prevotella sp. | reverse complement strand
AGGCGAAGGTCTTCTGAAAGCAGATCTCCGCTCAGTTGTTGTTCCATTCCGTTGAGTACACGTTGGATGCTTTCATGTGCTCGCACGAGTGCATCGTAGTGTCGGGCGTTCGTTACGATTATGTCAGTGTCGGATATTGTTGGAAGATTAGCTGCTTTATAAATAGCGTTTTCTAACTCTGAAATGCCTTTGCCCGTTCTTGCTGAGATCTTTAATAATAGTGTTTTTGGGTTTCCTTCGGTCAGGGATTGTTTGATGAAGTCATCAACTTTCTGTGTCTGGAAATCATTGTTGATGTCAATCTTATTCACTATGATAATCAGCGACTTACCTTTAGAACGCTCATTAATCGCTTGAAGTTCTTCTTCCGTGGGTTCATTGTCGATTAGCCATAAGATGACACTCGCTTTTTCAATGGCCTGATAGGTGCGACTGATACCTATCTTTTCAACCTCGTCAGAAGTCTGCCTGATACCAGCGGTATCGATAAAACGGAAGGTAACCCCTTGGATGTCTATGGTGTCTTCTATGGTATCGCGGGTGGTACCATGAATGCTCGAAACAATTGCCCGGTCTTCGTGAAGCAAACGATTGAGTAGGGTAGACTTGCCAACATTGGTCTTGCCGACAATAGCTACGGGTATGCCTTTCTTAATGGCTTGACCTGTTTCAAATGAACGTATAAGACGAATGATATGATTGTCAATAGTTTGGGTAAGTTCAAGAAGTTCACTTCGGTCAGCAAACTCAAGGTCCTCATGATCGGAAAAGTCGAGTTCAAGTTCGAGCAGCGATGTTAGCTTCAGAAGATGTTCACGAAGTTGTGAGAGCTCGCTTGAGAAATGTCCGCGCAATTGACTCATTGCCAACTGGTGGGTCGCTTTGTTAGTGGAAGCAATTAGGTCGGCAACCGCTTCGGCCTGACTAAGATCCATCTTCCCGTTGAGATATGCGCGTTGTGTAAACTCACCAGGTTGTGCCATACGGCAACCGTTTTGCAAAAGAAGTTCAAGGACCTTGTTCAGAATGTATGAGGAACCATGACATGAAATCTCAACGCTATCTTCGCCCGTATAGCTGTTGGGCGCTTTAAAGAAACTAACCAAGACCTCGTCGACCTGTTTCCCTTCTGCATCAATGATTTCACCATAATGAACAGAGTTGGGAAGAAAGGAATCGACTTTCTTATTAAATATGCGTGAGAGAATCTCATACGATCGAGCACCCGACACTCTAATAATTCCTAGAGCGCCTCCGGGAGCGGTCGCGAGTGCACATATCGTGTTTGCGTCTTGATTCATTTCGAGATTTATATGTGTACGCTTTTCAACGCATTCTCCAATATAGCCAAATCAGAGTCGGTCGTTGCCCAACTTGTGACGAAACGGCATAGTGTATGGTTTTCGTCGATAGGTTCCCAAGTTTCGAAGAGAACCTCTTTCAAAAGGGACTCCATTTGCTTGTTTTCGAGTTCTACAAACTGCTGATTTGTTGGTGATTCTCTTACGGGAATGCCCGCTTGCTTAAATAGTTCACGTACACGCATTGCCATATCGACCGCATGTCGTGAAATCTTCATGTATAGTTCGTCGGTGAAGAGTGCGTCGAATTGAACGCCAGCCAAACGACTTTTGGCGAGCAGGGCACCATGACGTTTCACAATGGTGAAGAATCCTTTGGGAGCATTTCCCTTAGGGAAGACAACGGCCTCTCCACACAAGGCGCCCACTTTTGTTCCACCGATATAGAATGCGTCGCAATGATGAGCAAGCCAATTAAGGTCGAAGTCGTATGTCGTAGCGGCAAGACCATATCCCAATCGAGCACCGTCGATGAAGAGAGGAATGTCGTAACGTCGGGTTACATTATAGATGGCTTCAATCTCTGATGCGGAATACAATGTACCAAGTTCAGTAGGAAACGTGATATAAACCATACCCGGAAACACCATATGTTCCCAAGTCGGATCGGCATGAAATCTCTCAAGATAGTTGGAAAGTTCGGTAGCGTTCATGCAACCATTGTGTGAGGGTAGGGTGATCACCTTGTGGCCACTCGCCTCTACGGCTCCCGATTCATGTACGTTGATATGAGCTGTTTCCACCGCCACAACACCTTCGTAGGAACGAAGCATTGCATCGATGACCGTTGCATTGGCTTGCGTTCCACCAACAAGAAAGAAAATGTCAGCTTGTGGACATTGAATGGTAGCCTTGATCTTCTCGCGTGCTTGCTGGCTCCAGATGTCGTCGCCATACGAGGCACTTTGGTTTTCGTTTGTTTCCAACAACCTACGGAGTACATCTGGGTGTGCTCCGTTGTTGTAGTCGCTCTCAAAAGAAATCACGTTTTCTATAATCTATTATTTGTTTATATACGATCGAGCACAAGTCCAATAAGCGTGTCGATAGAGTTCTTGTACTCAGTGTTCATCTTCTGGGCATAGCGATTGGCGATAACCATGCAACATGTCATAGCTCGATGTCCAAGAAGCGACGCCATACCAGCAAGAGCCGATGACTCCATTTCGAAGTTGCAAATCTTCATTCCATCATACTCGAAGTCTTCAATCTTCTCGTTCTGCTTTGGGTCGGCAATGTCCGCACGAAGCACACGTCCTTGAGGACCATAGAAGCCACCACATGAAATCGTATAGCCGCGAATCATATCGTCGGCGGCAATCTGGTTGATGAGCTCCATATCAGCGTTGGCCACATAGGGTGAACCTTTAATGGGGTCCCATTTCATGTGCTCCTTGAAAGCAGCTTCCAGCTTCAGGTCGCACACGTCGTTCCTACCAGCATAGTAATTGAGCAAGCCGTCAAAACCGATGCTCTTTACCGAAGCCACGAAACTACCAGTGGGCGTGAAGGGTTGCAATCCGCCACAAGTACCGATTCGTACCATAGTGAGCGTCTTGTGCTCTTCTTTCTCCGTACGTGTTTTATAATCAATGTTGACCAACGTATCAAGTTCGTTGGCAACGATGTCGATATTATCACATCCGATGCCATGACTCTGACAAGTGATGCGTTTGCCTTTATAGGTACCAGTGATGGTATGGAACTCTCGGCTGCTTACTTCACACTCTTTCGTGTCGAAATGATCGGCCACCGTATTTACGCGAGCGGGGTCGCCAACAAGAATCACCTTGTCGGCCAGTTGCTCTGGTTTCAGATGCAGATGGAAGCAAGAACCATCGGCATTGATAATTAGTTCTGATTCAGGAAAAAACTTGCTCATGTTTGTTGATATTTAGTTAGACAAAGTATGATTCTCAAGAATTCGAATTTGCTTTTCCATTTTCTTGATGTTCAGTAAAAGCGTCTCTTGCTGGCGTTCGGCACTCAGAATGTCTGATGCCAATTGCTCTTCGCCGTCAGCATATTTGTTGCGAAGAGCATCTAGGTTGCGGGCATCGCGTTGAGCCTGCTGGCGAGAACGAAGCAGTTCGTTGTAGAGTCCTCTCGCTTCTTCCGAACGAAACTCCGATGCCGACTTATAGACGACTCGATCGTTGATGACAAAAGCATTGCCAGTATTGCGGTTCTTCATGGCGGAAGCCGAGCGAGCCTTCATCCTCTCAACGCGATTGAGGGCAGCCTCGTGTGCCTTCTCGCTTGGCCAAGTATCGCGGATGCTTTGAATGGCGGCATAGTTCCTCACCTGACTTTCCGAAGATTCGGCAAGGTCGATGTTGGTGCGGTTCTTCGAAGGAACAAATGTATAGACACACACTTTGCCTTCTGGTTGGTTACGATCGGTGACAAACCATCCAAGTGAATCGAGTTCGCTCTCCATATAGAAGAAGTCGTTGGCTTTGGAGTTGAAGGGAAGACCGACATTGTTGGGACGAAGAAACTCGCCTGTATCGCTATCATAGCGAGTGACAAAAATGTCGTAACCGCCAACAGAGTTCTCACCCTTTTGGGCGAAATAGAACGTAGTTCCATCAGCCATCATGAAAGGATAGTTGGCCGACGTTCCACCAGTTATTCCCTCAACGCGAGCAGGCTTCGACCACTCCTCACCAAGACGGTCCATCGTGTAAAGTTGCGAGTTTCCGTTACCATCGTTAAGCGAGTAATAGGCTTTGTTGCCGAACTCGTTGACAAAGACGTAGTTGCCATCGTTGCCTTGCGTGTTGAAGAACTGATCGTAGGTGGTCAGTGTTCCGCATTCGGGGGGTAGTGGAATCTCGTTGATGAAGTTGCTCTTGTCCGTTACCACGCTATCGATGATAAAGACGCGTTGAGTGCTCTCAAGCATGTTCTCGAAGAGCAAATCTCCAGCCGAAGGCTGAGGCTTCTCGGTCTTCGGCTTCTCAGTTTGCGCCTTCTTCTTTTGTGCCTCTGCGGGAAGGACACTCAACAACACAATAGCAACAATCAATATTCTGAATATCTTCATTTTCAATTTGTTTTTACAATTCGAAAACAAAGATACAAAGTTTTCCGCAACCGACAAAATGATTAACCATTTTTATTTCATAAACACCAAGTATACGGCGCAGATGATGAGGAAAAATGCCAGAATATGGTTCCAATGAAGGTTCTGATGCTGGAAGAGAATGTTGGCAATAACGGCGAATACGGCAAGCGAGATGCACTCTTGAATCACCTTTAGTTGTACAAGATTGAAAGGTCCCCCGTTGCCTTCGAACCCCATGCGGTTGGCGGGAACTTGGCAGCAATATTCAAAGAAAGCGATACCCCATGAGAAAACAACTACGCCGATTATCGGCCAATGGGACGATATACCCGTCTGCTGAAGACGTAGATGTCCGTACCACGCAAGCGTCATGAATATATTGCTGAGAATCAAAAGAATGATGGTGTAGAGTCCGTTCATACGTTCAATACTTGAGTTGTGTTTATGATTAGAAAACAATGCATACAAACGGACGCATCAACCACTAGAAAATCGATGGCAATGCGTCCGTTTGGAGTAGGTTCTTATTGCTTTATCCTTGTAATTGTTTGTCCATATTGAGAGCAGCGCGGCGTCCGTCACCCATAGCAAGAATCACGGTTGCACCTCCACGCACGATGTCGCCACCAGCATAGATGGTTGAATGGCTTGAGCGCATCTCTTCATTCACGACGATAGTGTTCTTGCGTCCGAGCTCCAATCCCTTGATGCTCTTCGGAACAAGCGGGTTAGGACTAACGCCTACAGCCACAATCACCTGATCGACATCGAGCGTAACCGTCTTACCCTCAACCGGAATTGGTGAGCGTCTTCCAGAAGCATCGGGCTCTCCAAGTTCCATTACCTGAAGAACGGCTTGCTTCACCGCGCCTCTTTCGTCGGCAATATACTCGATGGGGTTGTGAAGCGTGAGGAAACGGATACCCTCTTCCTTCGCGTGTTTCACCTCTTCAAGTCGAGCGGGCATCTCAACCTCCGAACGACGATAGACAAGCGTCACATCAGCGCCGAGTCGCTTTGCCGTTCGACAAGAGTCCATAGCGGTGTTTCCGCCCCCTACGACGAGTACACTTGTAGCGGGATTTATCGGCGTATCGGTAGTTGGATTGGCCGCATCCATCAAGTTTACACGCGTAAGATATTCGTTGGACGACATGATGTTGATGGCGTTTTCACCAGGTATTCCCATGAAGTTTGGAAGACCTGCGCCCGACCCAACGAAGATGCCTTTAAAGCCTTGAGCCTCAAGAGTTTCGATGGAAATAGTTTTACCAACGATCACATCAGTTTGGAAGTGGACGCCCATCTTCGAAAGGTTCTCAATTTCTACGTCTACGATGCGGTTGGGAAGACGGAATTCGGGAATACCATATTTCAGCACACCGCCAATTTCGTGAAGTGCCTCAAACACGTAAACGTCGTAGCCTCTCTTCACCATATCGCCGGCAAATGACAAACCTGCAGGACCACTACCGACAACAGCAATCTTGATACCATTCGAAGGAGCAATCTCGGGAATCGACATATGTCCACTTTCGCGTTCGAAGTCGGCGGCAAAACGCTCCAGATAGCCAATAGCTACCGCCTGACCTCCGCTCTTCAGATGGATACACTTGCTCTCGCATTGCTTTTCCTGAGGGCATACGCGACCGCAAACGGCAGGTAGGGCAGAGGTGTTCTTCAATACCTTGGCAGCTGCCAGGAATTGTCCACGTTCGATGTTCTTGATGAACGAAGGTATGTCGATGTTCACCGGACAACCCTCTACGCACGAAGGCTTCGGGCAATCGAGGCAACGCTTAGCTTCGGTTAGCGCCATCTCCTTTGTAAGGCCGATGTTCACCTCTTCGGTGCGCGTTGTTGCTCTGTAAACGGGATCAAGTTCGGGCATCTGCACACGAGGGATGGCCATACGCTCTTTGGGCTTCATGCTACTCCTCAGTTGCTTTCTCCATTCGGCTTTGTTATCGGTCAGAATGGCGATGGTATCGTTCGTCGGATCATCGTCCATCACGATATCTGTTGAGGCACTTGGTTGGGCCTTAGTGTCGTCTGAAGACTCAGCGAAATGCTCTTCGAAGTGTTCAAGTTCCTCTTGTTCGGCACGTTTGAACGTACCCATGCGCTTGAACATCTCGTCCCAATCGACCAAAGCACCATCAAATTCAGGACCGTCGATGCAGACAAATTTCGTCTTTCCTCCAATGGTAAGTCGACATGCACCGCACATACCTGTACCGTCCACCATGATAGTGTTGAGCGACACTTCACAAGGGATACCATGCTTTTGGGCGGTAAGGTTCGAGAACTTCATCATGATGGGAGGACCAATAGCGAACACCTTGTCAACGTGTTCCTGTTCGATGAACTTTTCGATACCTACGGTAACCACACCTTTCTCGCCATACGAACCATCATCGGTCATGATAATCACCTCGTCTGATGATTCACGTACCTTATCCTCAAGGATAATCAGGTCCTTAGAGCGTCCGGCCATCACCGACAACACCCTGTTGCCAGCGGCCTTCAGCGCTTGTATGATGGGGAGCATCGGAGCTACTCCAAGTCCGCCACCCGCGCACACCACAGTGCCGAAATTCTCAATGTGAGTTGGATTGCCAAGCGGTCCTACCACGTCGGTCACGTAGTCGCCTTCGTTCAGCATGCAAAGCTTCTTCGATGAAAGACCCACCTGTTGCACAACTATTGTGATAGTGCCCTTGTCGAGGTCGGCTCCTGCTATCGTCAGGGGCATACGCTCACCTTTGCTACCTACTCTTACGATGACGAAGTTTCCGGCTTTGCGGCTTTTAGCAATTAGTGGCGCTTCAATCTCAAAAAGAAAAACCCTTTCTGAGAATTGCTCTTTCCTTACAATTCTGTTCATAAAATCTTGTTTGCTTGTTCCAATTTGTTATTTTGCTTGCAAAGGTAACATTTTCTTTTCAATTTGCAATGCAAATAAAGCAAATATTGTCAATACGATAGAAAACTTTTACGTTGAGTTTACATTCTAATGCGAAATGAGTTGTTTTGAAGTACTTTTTTTATTTACTTTCTATCATTCAAATTATCCTCTTTTGTATCATATTTTTAAAATTGGCACTTTTGATTACTAATTACGGCAATATTCGTGATCAATATCGACAATATTGATGAGCAAAAGCGCCAATATTCGTGAGACGTTTTGCCGTAATGAATCACTTCGTTCGACGAATGATTGGAGAGAGACGTGAGGATATGACGTAAAAGGCTGATAATGAGAAACTAATGGGCGATATGCTCGGGTGGGTAATGACAAAAAGAAAAGCCTCAGTTGCATTCGTTCGTTGCAACTGAGACCCCCTTATGTGAGATTCCTAAACGAAATTAGTCAATCATATCACAACCCATATAAGGCACGAGTGCCTTCGGGACGCGGATACCTTCTTCCGTCTGGTTGTTCTCGAGGATGGCGGCAACGATACGCGGAAGTGCAAGAGCCGAGCCATTCAGCGTGTGGCAGAGCTCCGTCTTCTTGGTTTCGGCATTGCGATAGCGGCACTTCAGACGGTTGGCCTGATAGGTATCGAAATTGCTGACCGAAGAAACTTCCAACCAACGCTTCTGAGCCTCTGAATAGACTTCGAAGTCGTAGCAGATGGACGAAGTGAAGCTCTGGTCACCACCGCAAAGCAAAAGGATGCGATAGGGTAGTTCAAGCTTCTTCAGCAGGCCTTCCACATGCTCGAGCATCTCCTTGTGGCTCTCCTTCGAGTGTTCGGGCTTGTCGATGCGAACAATCTCAATCTTCGAGAATTCGTGCAGACGATTCAATCCGCGAACGTCCTTACCATAGGAACCAGCTTCGCGACGGAAACATTCGGTGTAGGCGCAGTTCTTAATGGGAAGGTCTTTCTCATCGAGAATAACGTCGCGATAGATGTTCGTAACAGGAACTTCGGCGGTGGGGATGAGATAGAAATCGTCTACTTCGCAATGATACATCTGACCTTCTTTGTCGGGCAACTGACCAGTTCCATAACCAGAAGCAGCGTTGACAACCGTTGGAGGCATGATTTCGGTGTAGCCAGATTTGCGTGCCTCGTCGAGGAAGAAGTTGATGAGTGCACGTTGCAAGCGAGCGCCTTTGCCGATATATACGGGGAATCCGGCACCCGTGATTTTCACACCGAGATCGAAATCGATGAGGTTGTATTTCTTGGCCAGTTCCCAATGGGGGAGCTTTGCGGTCTTCACTTCGGGATTGGCCGTCCAGTTGCCAACGGTATCGCCCTCAACACACTCTTTCAGGTTGCTCTTCACCACGTGGTTGTCTTCGGCGGCAGCACCCTCGGGAACTTCGTCGTAGGGGATGTTTGGAATCTGGCAAAGCAGGTTGGTGAGTTCCTGCTGAGCGTTATTCATCAGTTCCTCGAGCTGCTTGTTGGTTTCTTTCATTTTCGAAACCTTCTCCTTCACGGTGTTGGCTTCGTCTTTTTTTCCTTCTTTCATGAGTGAGCCTATCTGAGCGGCCAGTCGTTTTGCATCAGCAAGATTGGCATCGAGTTGCTGCTGGGCCTCACGGCGTTGTTTGTCAACGGCCTGCACTTTCTCAATAGCCTCTTCGGCATCTTTGAAGTGCTTCTTCTTCAAGCCATTGATTACGCGCTCGGTTTCTTCATTGATGAGTTTCAATGTAAGCATAGTGGTATGTATTTAATAATTTGACATTCTTGTTAAAACGGTTGCAAAGGTACTAAAATTCGATGTAAGAAACGAACGATTTTGGAAGATTAACGCAACGTGTTTTCCAAAAAAGCAGAAATCCCAGCTTTCGGATGAAAACTGGGACTCTTTGTTTGTTTGGAATAAGATGTTTTTTTGTTAGGCCTCTGCGTCAGGAATTACTGAAACAGTGCTCTTGTTATTGCGGCCTTTTTTGAAGTTGACGGTACCATCAACGAGAGCGAAGAGCGTGTCATCCTTACCGATGCCCACGTTTACGCCAGGATTGTGATGTGTGCCGCGCTGGCGAACGATGATGTTGCCTGCAACGCACTTCTGACCGCCCCAGATCTTGACGCCGAGTCTTTGAGCAGCACTCTCGCGTCCGTTCTTAGAACTACCTACACCTTTTTTATGTGCCATTTCTACGTCCTCCTTTAATTAAGCGATTACTGATTTGATTTCTACCTGTGTGTACTGCTGGCGGTGACCGTTCTTCTTGCGGCTGTCCTTGCGGCGCTTCATCTTGAAGACGATGACCTTGTCGCCCTTCACGAGCGGATTGATAACCTCACACACTACTTTTGCACCCTCTACGGTGGGTGTACCTACCGTGACAGCGCCCTCATTGTCGACGAGGAGCACCTTGTCAAACTCAACAGTTTGGCCCTCTTCCGCCTCGCGGATGTGGTTGATGAAGAGCTTCTTTCCCTGCTCTGCCTTGAACTGCTGACCGTTGATTTCTACAATTGCGTACATTTTATTTTATTGCATTTAACGGGTTTTCCCGCGAGGCGGACATGCTTCGTGCTGTCACTTCTTTGAGCCCCAACGAGCTAAATCGGCCGCAAAGTTACAACAATTCTTTGAACTAACAAAAAATTGATATGTTATTTTTAGCGAATTTAACGAAATGAATGACATTATCCTTCGTTTTAAAGCCTACAAATTGCTTATGCGACCTTACTTTTCTCTCTCAGTCAGACGATTAGCCTTCTTTCGACTTTCGTCTATCGCGGTTTCTTTTCTGGTTCTTTGTCTTCTTCTCGCCAGCCTTTGCCGATTTGCTTCCTGCACTTGCATACTTCGAATGACCTCTTCCCGAACCGCCTTTTTTCTTCGAACCTGGTCGTGGATGAAACACGGCACGTCCGCCTTTCTTGTTGATGGCTTTGTATTCGGGTCCTTCCATTTTATAGGGTAAGGGAAGTTTCTTCACTTCGTAGCCGAGGAACTTTTCTATCTGCATGAAGTAGACGATGTCCCATCCTCTGACGAGCGTGATGGCCTGACCTGCACGTTCGGCACGTGCGGTGCGTCCGATACGGTGAACATAATCTTCGCTATCGTGAGGAACATCGTAGTTGATGACCATTGCAATGTCGTCGATGTCGATGCCTCTAGACACAATGTCGGTAGCCACCAGCACATCGATGGCACCCGTCTTGAACTTATACATCACATCGTCGCGCTCGGCTTGTGAGAGGTCGGAATGCATCTCTCCGCTATTGATGCGCATTGAGATAAGCTGACGATTGATTTCCTTCACCTTGATTTTGCTACAAGCGAAGATAATCACTCGCTTCAGCTGATTGTCGTTGAAAAGACTATTGATGATTTTCAGCTTCTGGTTCTCGTGACACACGTAAGCTTTCTGGTCGATTTTGTCGGCTGGACGGCTTACGGCAATCTTCACGATGGAAGGCGTCTTCAGCAAGGTGTTGGCAAGCGACTCAATCTTCTCGGGCATCGTTGCCGAGAACATGATGATCTGACAATTGGGAGGAAGCAGCTTTGCGATGGAGATAATGTCGTCGGAGAAACCCATATCGAGCATTCTGTCGGCTTCGTCGAGCACGAAGAAACTGACGCGCGACAAATCGGTGTTTCCCATCGTGATGTGGCTCTTCAGTCGACCCGGTGTAGCAATAATGACGTCGGCTCCCATCTGCATTGAGCGAAACTCCTGGTCGTAGCGGCTACCGTCGTTTCCTCCGTATACGGCAACGCTGCTCACGGTCGGCATGTAATAGGCAAAGCCTTGCATCGCTTGGTCGATTTGCTGAGCCAGTTCTCTGGTGGGGCTCATGATGACGCAATTGATAGCGTCGAGAGGATAGTCGCCTTCATCGAGCAAGCTGAGGATGGGAAGCAGATAGGCGGCCGTCTTACCGGTACCTGTTTGTGCGACACCGAGTACATCGTGACCATTGAGAATCTCCGGTATACATTTCTCCTGCACTGGTGTGCAAGTGGTGAAATTCATGGCGTCGAGAGCATCGAGTGTATGATCGCTTAAATCTAAATCGTAGAAATCCATTTTCTTTTATTATATAAATAATGTGTAGGGGTCGCTTCCTTAGTTCGGTGCTTTTCGGTAGCAGAACCAAGCGATGACCGCAAAGATGATGTTGGGTACCCATGCCGCAAGCATTGGCGGTGTGTCGGCGTTGATGGCAAAGGTGGCCGAAACCGTCTGAAGCATGATGTAGGTGAAGCTGAGCGCAAGACCTATGCCCAGATACATTCCCATGCCGCCTTTACGCTTGCGCGATGAAAGGCTGACGCCGATGGTGGTGAGGATGAACGAGGCGAACGACGATGCAATGCGCTTGTGATATTCCACTTCATATTGAACGACATTGCCCGAGCCTCTGTCTATTTGCTTGCTGATGTATTCGCGCAACTGAGGACTCGTGAAAGTTTCCTGCTGACCTTTCGAGAAGACCAAGTCGGTTGGCTCCATCATGATCAGCGTGTCTATCTGAGCACCGCTGGTAATGTTTTCTTTCATTCCTCGCAAATCGCGAATGCGCCACTGGAAAGCTTTCCAATGGAACTTCGTGTCGCTGATGGTGTCGTACTGAACCTCGCGTGCCGTCATGTGGTTGACCAGTTTCTTGTTCTCGAACTTATAGAGGTTGAAACCATAGCCGCGCTTTGTGGTATTGTCGTAGTGCTGAATGGAGGCGACGACGCCTTTGCCCACCTGCAACTGAACGTTTTCGGCTTGTGTGTTCTTCTTCTTGTTCTTGTACATCGTCTCAAAGTTCTGCCTGACGATGGTGCCTTTGGGGATGACGTAGGAACCCAGATAAAAGGAGAGTGCGGCGATGAAAGCGGCAGAAATCATATAGGGTCGCATCAGTCGCTTGAAGCTGACGCCTGCGGCCAGCATCGAGATGATTTCGGAGTTTCCGGCAAGTTTCGACGTGAAGAAGATGACGGCAATGAAGACGAAGAGCGGCGAGAAGAGGTTGGCGAAATA
>JAILAI010000262.1 GCA_024681705.1 Prevotella sp. | reverse complement strand
GATGGGTTGCGGGAAGAGCGTGCCTCCCTGGGTGTAGGTGACGCCGTGATTGTGGTCGAGTCCATAGATGTCGGGGATGCCGATGTGCTTCATCGACTTCTTCTGGATGACTCCTATCCACTCTCGCCATTGTTCTACGGTAGCGGCGCGCGTGCCGGGAGCATTCAGGACTGAGCCAATCTTGTATTTCGATATGATTGTGTCGAGCATGGTTTCGTTGAGCTTCCATACGCGCTTGGTGGTGCCTTGGTAGATGTCCACGGGGAAGTTGCCCATCTTGTCGATGATTTCCTTGTCGGACTTCTTCAGCATTTCGGCCACCTCTTTGTCAGAGGCCCCATATTGTTGCATCACCTGACGCACCTTCTCGCGGTCTATCTTGGCGTTCTCCAATGTCATCTTCCCCAACACGTCGAGGTTCAGTTCCAGCATCTGTCCCACTTTCTCGTCGAGCGACATCTTCGCCAGCGTTTTCTCAATCTTCGCTTCCAGTTCCGCGTCGCGTGGAATGGCGGGTTTCGTGCCCTGCGCCCAAGTGCCACAAATGGAACAGGCGAGGAATACGGTCAATACGGTTTTTCTCATGTTTCTATTGTTTTACTTTTGTTTCAGGAGTTCTCAACAACTCCCAAATATTTCTCCTTATTTATACTTTTTCACTCTTTCATCTTCAATCACTCCGCTCCAGTTGAGACCGAAGGCGAAGTCGTAAGTGTGGCCGTCGGCGTCGAGATAGCATCGCATATCACGAGGAACGTCCTCCAGTTGCGTCTCCACGGCCTTCATGTCGGCGGGCATCTGCATCGGTAATAGGGCAGAGGGCTCGGCTTTTCCGCTGATGATGTCGAGCAAGGCTTGGTGCTGGACATCGAACGAGAGGAGAATGGCATCGGCCGAAGGCTCGATCTCCGCGAGCACGATGGGCCTGCCCGTCTCCACGATGACGACGACAGGCTTGTCGCCCATCGCTTTCTTCGTCTCGGCCACCATCACCATATCATCGCGGTTGTAGGTCTTCACCGTCTTCCCCTTGAAGCTACGGTTGGTGGTCTTCTCCATCGGGTCGCCGCCGGCGATGCTTACGGCTCGCGCATCGGTGGCCGTATAGTCCTCGTATTGCAGGCTCAGCGGAATGTATCCGTTGCCCCCTTGCTTCGCGTCTTCGACGCTATAGCCAACGCCCGTGCTGGGTTCTTCGATGAGGCAGAGCGCGAAGTCGGCCTCTTCGGGCTTCGTCACCACCTCGAAATACTTGCCCACCAACGTCAGGTCGATGGGTTCGACGGTCTTCTCTTCGGAGATGCCGCCCCACATGCCGGGAATAGCGGGGAAGTGGCGCTTGGGCACATACACCTTCTTCTTCTCTTTCACGGGCAGCACCTTGTTCTCGTGATTCTTCAGCATCACAACAGACTTCAGCTGAGCCTCGTAGCCCGCCTTCATGAAATCGGGCTTGCCGACCAGTGCCTGCGTCTCTTCTGGTTTGAGATACGGATTCTCGAAAAGTCCCACGCGGAACATATTGAGGAGCAATCGGCGTGCCGACAACTCGAAACGCTCACGGGCGCTGGCCTCGCCAAACTCCTTGCTCCACATCTTGTAGGCCTCTACGATGGGACCAATCTCGTTATTGCCACCGAACTGGTCGACGCCAGCCTGAAGTATCTTATAGTGGCGCTCGGCCTCCGAAAGCTGCTCTACGCCCCAGGGCTTTCCGCCAATGGGTTTGTCGAGCACCTTCATGTCCTTCGTGATGCCCCAGTCGGTGCACACCACGCCCTCGAATCTGGCTTCTTCTCGGAGTTGCTTCTCAATCATCCATTTGCTGAAACCTCCGCCCACGTTCTCGCCCGAGGGGTCCTGGTTCCACAAGATGCTATAGATGGGCATCACGGCCGATGCCATCTGCGTGCCGCCCTCCAGACGGAAGGCACCCTCGGCGAACGGACGCTTGTGCTCGGCCAGGTTCCCCCCAGGGTAGACGGCAAACTTTCCCGATGCGAAATGGGAGTCGCGACCGCCTTCCTGAGCGCCATAGCCGTACCAGTGTTTCACCATTGCATTGACGCTCTTCGAGCCCCATCCCTTCGTCTCGGGTGTGGTTTGGAAGGCGTCGCAATAGGCGCGGGCCATGTCTGTAGAGAGTTGCGGGTCCTCGCCGAAGGTGCCGTTGAAGCGGAACCAGCGCGGCTCTGTGGCGATGTCGACTTGCGGAGAGAGCGCCGTCGTGATGCCGAGAGCCCGGTATTCCTCAGAGGCTATCTCGCCGAAGTGGTAGACGAGTTGCGGATCGAAGGTGGCCGCCAAGCCGAGCGATGTGGGCCAAAGCGATATCTGCCCTCCGGCACCAGCATTGAACTCCGTCGTGGCCTTGGCCTCATGGCGCGGGTCGGAGCTGGTGTTGGCGGGTATACCGTGATCAAGTCCTTCGACAAAGGCCTGCATATTGTTGTTCCATTCGGCGGCGATGGCCGGACTCTCCACATTGGTTATCAGGACGGCGCGCAGGTGGTCGTCGCGCAAGAATTTCTTCTGGTCGTCCGAAAGGTCGGAAGCCTTCGCACCGCTTTCCTCGAACGATTTCCCGTTGTATGTTGAGGCACCGAAGCCCATGTTCTGCACCATCGGCACCGACTGGTGGCTACTATAGAGCATCAGGCCCGCAATCTCCTCAATTGATAGTTGCGATGCCAGATTGGCCGCACGTTCCTGAGCACTGAGGCGCCAGTCTTCGTAGGGGTCGAGAGAGTCGTTGCGGTTGAGATCCTTGAAGGTCAGACCGTCCACCGAGAGCAATTCAACGCCCGACCCGGGCGAATAGCCCAGCGTGGGTCCGTTGGTTTGTTCCACTAGTTTGAAGTCGCTGGTCTGCTGACCACACGAAGCTAGGAACAAGGAAATGGCGCCTGAAAAGACTAAAGCGATGAGTTGATTCTTTGTCGTCATAGGTACGTAGTTTTAATAATTCCGCACAAAGGTACAAATAAGCGAGCAAAACAAAGAAACAAAAGCCGATTTTTTCTCAAACAAAACGCCGACGATGGGTTTTTGCCGGCTTTCCGAAAGCGTTAGAAGTGTCGAAAACAATACAAACTTCTTCATTTTAAACTTATCAAATTGAGCCGTCCAATTTGTTTTGGGCCCAGTTTTTACCTAAGGGAAACCATTTGGTTATTAAAAGATATTAACGATTCATCATTCGAGAGTGTTAAAAAGAGGCTCAAAAACGAACAACTTTTTAACACAAAACTACCCACATGTCTACCCCCATTTTGCTATCTCCGAGATTACAATCGAAAAGTCGGTTGAGCAAAACTGGCGCTTTTGATCATCGAAATTGGCGCTTTTGATGACCTAAACTGCCGCTTTTGCTCATCGAAACTGCCGCTTTTGATGAAAAAAATCTAGATTTTTTCGTTAACGAACGTGAAATTTCGGCTCGAAAAATTGTCGAGAAATTTGCAACTAACTGACGGCTAGGTTCTTACACCTAATCGCTGAGAATCGCGTATTTCGCTCCGACGGCTTTTGAAGTCGAGAATTTTTAAATGGTGGTGTTAACAATGACAAGATTTAAAGTTAATGAATGTTACGAAAGAGGGCTCTGCCTGCTGGAGGGACTAATGAACAGCATCAACAGAAAATATAGGAAGATATGGCGTAATCTCATGGCCATTATTAAGGTGTTTGCCTCATGAGAACATTTTTCGACAAAGTTGTTCCCCTCGTCATCGTTGTCGTGAAGAGTCATCCCATCCTTCAAACTCATCTTTTCAAGGTGATTTGTTTGTCTATCGAGTGCGATATGTGAAAAAAACAAAGAAAATCAATCATTTTTGCACGCGATACAATTTTTTTTCGTAACTTAGCGCACTGAAAGAAAAACAATTGAAAACATACCATCAGAACGAGACATGAAAAACAGATTGATTCTTACGACAGGCCTGATGGCTCTTGCATCGCTGGCATGGGCTCAGGGGGGTATCTCCCAGCAGATGATTGGCGATATGGAGCGAGCTCTGGAGACTACGGGGCAGAGCAAAGCCCTCTTCAACGCGCTGGCAGGCAACAAGATAGACGACTTGGCACGTAGTTTCGAGAGTCGTCGCACGCTCGACACGCATTTCAGTATCGAAACCGAGAAGCAAAGCATCACCGACCAGGAGTCGTCGGGGCGTTGCTGGATGTTCAGTGGAATGAACGTGTTGCGCGCCAATTTCGCCCAGCGCGAAGACTCGCTCGTAGGATTCAAGCCCAAGAAAAGCGGCGTTCAGCTGGAATTTTCGCAGGTGCACCTCTTCTTCTACGACCAGCTGGAGAAGGCGAATCTCTTCTTGCAAGGCATCATCGACACCGCTAAGAAACCCATCGACGACGTGCGCGTTCAGTTCTTCTTCAAGGCACCCATCAGCGATGGCGGCACCTTCTGTGGTGTTGCCGACCTGGCCGAGAAATACGGACTCGTGCCGAAGGACGTGATGCCCGAGACCTACTCGGCCGAGAACACGTCGAAGATGGCGCAGATCATGAAGAGCAAGCTCCGCGAACAGGGGCTCGAATTGCGCGATATGGTGGCTCGTGGCAAGAAGGCTTCCGACCTTCAGAAGCGCAAGACGGAGATGCTGAAGGAGATCTACCGCATGCTTAGTCTGACGTTGGGCGAACCCGTGAAGCAGTTCACATACGCCTTCCACGACAGAAGCGGAAAGGCGCTCGCACCAGCTCGTCAGTACACGCCGAAGGAGTTCTACGAGACGGTTGTCGGAGGACCCATCAACGGCACCTTTATCATGGTGATGAACGACCCGCGTAGAGAGTACCACAAAACTTACGAAGTGGAATACGACCGTCATGTCTACGACGGCCACAACTGGGTTTACCTGAACTTGCCGATGGACGACATCGAGCAGATGGCCATAGCTTCTCTGCGTGACGGACGGAAGTTGTATAGCAGCTACGACGTGGGCAAGCAACTCGACCGCACGCGCGGCTATTGCGACCTCGAAAACTTCGACTATGCCTCGCTCTTCGGGACGACGTTCAACATGGACAAGGCCCAGCGCATCTCGACGTTCGATAGCGGTTCCACGCATGCGATGACGCTCACGGCCGTCGACCTCGACGACGAAGGGAAGGCCACCAAGTGGAAGGTGGAGAACTCATGGGGAGCCGCCTGGGGACAACAGGGTTGCCTGATCATGTCCGACCGCTGGTTCCGCGAGTACATGTTCCGTCTGGTGGTGAACAAGAAATACGTGTCGGAGCAGCTCCTTCGCGAAGCTCAGCAGAAGCCAGTCATGGTGATGCCCGAGGATCCGCTTTTCGGAATGGACGACGATTGAAGCGAAGAGTGAGAAGCGAAGCGTGAAGAATGGAAGGATTTCAGGTTTCGGGGCTTCCGAATCTCCAGGTTCCATACGCATCTTTCGCTCGGTTTTGCCGCTCTGCTAGCAGGGTTTCCTTCAGCTCCTATAAATCCTAAAAACAACATTTACATTAAATAATTCGTTTAACCCTTTAAATTTATCAGACGTATGGCAGCATACAAGATTATCGACGTCGAGGGCATTGGCCCCGTTTACGCAGAGAAACTTCTGGCAGCAGGTATTAACGACACCGACATCCTGCTCGAGAAATGTGCAAAACCCGCTGGCCGTAAGGCATTGGCAGAAGAGACCGGCATTTCGCTGAAGCTCATTCTGACTTGGACAAACCACGCCGACCTTATCCGTATCAACGGTGTTGGCCCGCAATTCGCCGAATTGCTCGAGGCCGCTGGCGTTGACACAGTTAAGGAACTCAAGCACCGCAAGCCCGAGAACCTTCAGCCGAAGTTGGAGGAAATCAATGCGGAGAAGAACCTCGTAGGCCGCGTTCCTTCCGTCAAGGAGGTAGCTCGCATGGTGGCTGAGGCCGCTGAACTTCCCCCATGTGTGGAGTATTAATCCATAGTCGACAAAACATGGCGAGCCGGAAGACCACAAGTCTCTCCGGCTCGTGTGTTTAAGTGCCCCTCGCCAACGAAAAGTGGTCCTTTTCAATGGCAAAATGTTTCTTTTTCACTCAGATTGTATGTCGTTTCATTTTTTTTTCCTATTTTTGCACGAAATTACAGAAGTACACGCGTACAAACTATATCGTCCGCGCGTAGAAATGCTTTGAAAGAAAAGTACTGTGGAAGAAACGAATTATAGCATACTGAACACTATCAAGTGGCCTGCTGACTTGCGTAAACTAAAGGTGGAGCAGTTACCCCAGCTCTGCGACGAGCTACGGCGCGATATCATCGAGGAAGTGTCGATGAATCCTGGCCATCTGGCTTCGAGTCTGGGTGTGGTGGAGCTCACCGTTGCCCTGCACTACGTGTTCGATACGCCCGACGACCGCATCGTGTGGGACGTGGGGCATCAGGCTTATGGACATAAGATACTCACTGGCAGGCGCGAACTGTTCTGCACCAATCGCAAGCTGGGCGGCATCATGCCTTTCCCCAGCCCGAAGGAGAGTCCATACGACACCTTCACTTGCGGTCATGCATCGAATAGCATCTCGGCCGCGTTGGGTATGGCTGTGGCCGATAAGGACCACCATGTAGTGGCCGTCATCGGCGATGGCGCCATGTCGGGAGGGCTGGCTTTCGAGGGATTGAACAATGCCTCGTCGTCGCCCAACGACCTTCTTATCATCCTGAACGACAACAATATGTCCATCGACCGTTCGGTTGGTGGCATGAAGCAATACTTGCTCAACCTGAGCACCAACGAGACCTACAACAAATACCGCTTCAAGGCGGCCCGTTGGCTGGGGAGCAAAGGCATGCTCCACGAAGAGCGGCGCAAAGGCATCATCCGCCTGAGCAACGCGGTGAAGTCGGCCATCAGTCATCAGCAGAACATCTTCGAGGGGATGAACATCCGTTATTTCGGTCCCTTCAACGGGCACGACGTGAAAGAGGTGGTGCGCATCCTGAAGCAGCTGAAGAACATGAAAGGCCCGAAACTACTTCATTTGCACACACAGAAGGGACACGGATATGCACCTGCCGAGAAAGACGTTACCGTGTGGCACGCCCCGGGAAAGTTCGATCCCGACACCGGCGAGCGCATCAAGGAAGATTGTGGCGACAAGCCGCCGAAGTTCCAGGACGTCTTCGGTCACACATTGTTAGAGTTAGCTCGACAGAACGAGCGTATTGTGGGCGTTACGCCCGCCATGCCTACTGGCTGCTCGTTGAACATCATGATGAAGGAAATGCCAGAGCGCACCTTCGACGTAGGCATTGCCGAGGGGCATGCCGTGACGTTCTCCGCCGGTATGGCCAAGGAGGGACTGATGCCGTTCTGTAATATCTATAGCTCGTTTGCGCAACGCGCCTTCGACAATATCATCCACGACGTCGCCATTTTAGGTCTTCCCGTGGTGTTGTGTTTCGACCGTGCCGGACTGGTAGGCGAAGACGGGGCCACCCATCACGGCCTGTTCGACATGGCCGCCCTGCGGCCCGTGCCCAACCTGACCATCGCTTCGCCCATGGACGAACACGAGTTGCGCAAGCTGATGTATACGGCACAATTGCCCGATAAAGGCCCGTTTGTCATCCGCTATCCGCGTGGTCGTGGCGTACTTGTGGACTGGCGGTGCAAGTTGGAGGAAGTGAAGGTGGGCACAGGGCGCCGACTTAAAGACGGCGACAAGGTGGCCGTGCTGAGCATTGGTCCCATTGGTAACAATGTGACAAAGGCACTCGAGCTGATGGGAACCAACGCCGCTGGCATCGCCCATTACGACATGCGGTTCGTGAAACCCCTCGATGAGGACATCCTGAACGAGGTGGGCACTCGCTTCAAGCGCATCGTTACCATTGAGGACGGCGTGAGAAATGGTGGAATGGGCAGTGCCGTCATGGAGTGGATGAGCGATCACGACTTCGCACCACACATCACCCGTCTGGGCATCCCCGACAAATTCGTGGAACACGGAACCGTACCCGAGCTTCAGCACATCGTAGGCATAGACGTCGAACGTATCGCCGAAGTGCTGGCCAAGGAGACAACAAAGTAAGCAATCATTATGCACAACCTGCAAGTCGTGGCACGTTTCACGGCTTCAATACAACCATCGAACAATGAAAATCATCATCGTAGGAGCCTATGCCATTGGTACACACCTGGCCAAACTGTTGTCGCGCAACAATCACGACACGGTGCTTATCGACTCCGATGAGGAGCGCCTTTCGAACGTCAGTAGCGATTACGACCTGATGACCATCATGGCATCGCCGTCGAGAGTGCAAACCCTCAAGGATGCCGGAGTGGCCAACGCGGACCTCTTCATCGCCGTGACACCCGACGAAAACCTCAACATGAACGCGTGCATGATGGCCAAGGCCCTCGGTGCCAAGCGCACGGTGGCCAAGGTGGACAACTACGAATACACCGATCCGAAGCTGAAAGAGGTCTTCGACAAGGTGGGAATCACGTCGCTCATCTATCCTGAGAACCTCGCGGCGAGAGATATTTCCAACGGTCTGAAGATGTCGTGGGTGCGCCAGCGCTGGGATGTTCACGATGGCGCGCTCATCATGCTCGGCATCAAGTTGCGTAGTACGAGCGAGATATTGAACCAACCACTGAAAGATCTCTGCAAACCCGAGTCGCCCTATCACATCGTGGCCATCAAGCGCGGAGAGGAAACCATCATCCCGCGTGGTGACGACGTGCTCGAACTTCACGACCTTGCCTATTTCATGACCACTCGCAACTACATCCCCTATATCAGGAAGATTGTGGGAAAAGAGCATTATGTGGACGTGAAGAACGTGATGGTGATGGGCGGTGGCGCCACCGCGGTGAGGGCCATCGCGATGATGCCGCAATACATGAATGTGAAGGTGTTCGAGACCAGTGAGGCTCGTTGCGAGGAACTGAACGAACTCGTGGACACCGACCGCGTGATGATGATTCACGGTGACGGTCGCGATCTGTCGCTACTGGCTGAGGAAGGCATCAAGAATACGCAGGCCTTCGTGGCCCTCACCGGCAATGCCGAGACCAACATCCTGGCGTGTCTGACGGCCAAGCGCCTCGGTGTGAGAAAGACGGTGGCTATGGTTGAGAACTTCGACTATGCCAATATGGCCGAGAGTCTGGACATTGGCACCATCATCAACAAGAAAGCTTTGGCCGCGAGCTACATCTATCAGATGATGCTCGACGCCGACGTGAACAACATACGCTTCCTGATGTCGGCCAATGCCGACGTGGCCGAGTTCACCGCTCAGCAAGGTTCGAAGGTGACGAAGAAGCGCGTTTTCGAACTCGGACTCCCCAAAGGAGCCACCATCGGCGGACTCGTGCGTCACGGTGAAGGCCGATTGGTGTCGGGTGGCACGCAGATAGAAGCTGGCGACATTGTCGTGGTGTTCTGCCACAACATCAACATGTCGAAAATTGAAAAGTTCTTCCGCTAATGCTGAACTATAAGATTGTATATAGTGTCATCGGCGCGCTGCTCTACATAGAAGCAGCCATGATGGCGTTGTGCATGGGAATGTCGTTCTACTTCAGGGAGGACGACAGCATGGCATTCGTCATCTCGGTGGTGCTGACCATCCTCGGAGGCATCGGTTTCAGGTATCTTGGACGCCATTCCGAGAACTCTTTGGGTCGCCGAGAGGCTTATCTGCTGGTCACCTTCACGTGGATTGTGTTCAGTCTTTTCGGCTCTTTCCCCTTCATGATTAGCGGATACATCAACAACTTTACCGACGCCTATTTTGAGACAATGTCCGGATTTACTACCACGGGATGTAGCATTCTCGATGACGTGGAGAGTCTACCGCATGGCATCCTCTTTTGGCGAACGATGACTCAGTGGATTGGCGGCTTGGGAATTGTCTTCTTCACCATCGCCATTATTCCGTCGCTTGTGGGCGGAAATGTGAAGGTGTTCTCGGCTGAAGCCACCGGACCTATCCGCACGAAGATGCACCCCAGACTGAGCACCACCGCCAAATGGATCTGGAGTATCTACCTATTTCTCACCGTTGCCTGTGCCATTTGCTACTATGTGTTCGGCATGGGACTCTTCGATTGCATGAACTATGCGATGACTACAACGGCTACAGGTGGTTTCTCTACTCACAATGCGAGCACGGGCTACTTCCATAAAGCCGGCATCGACTACACCGCCATTTTGTTCATGTTCTTGTCGGGTACCAGTTTTACGTTGCTCTATCTGACGCTGTTCAAGGGCCGAGTACGCCAGTTTTTCCGCAATTCTGAGTTCCGCTTCTACGTGATAGTCGTCTTGATATCCACGATTTCCATCTGTGCTTTCTTGGTACACGACAACGGCTATACGCTGAGCGACGCCATCCGCGTGGGTCTTTTCCAGGTGATGTCGTTCATCACCACGACAGGTATCTTCAACGACGATGCCGCCAAATGGCACCACACCACATGGGTGATACTCAGCATCTGCATGTTCCTCGGTGCCTGTTCGGGCTCTACGAGCGGCGGTTTCAAGTGCATCCGCTCGGTCATGGTGCTCACCATTTTGAAGAACGAGGTGCGCCGCATTCTGCATCCCCGCGCCGTGTTGCCGTTGAAGGTGAACGACAACACCGTTCCCTATTCATCGCAGGTGACGCTCCTGGCCTTCCTCACGGCCTATATGCTGCTATGTCTATTCACCTATTTCTGTATGATATTGATGGGTGTGGACAGCACTAATAGTATCACCATCGCCATCAGTTGTGCCAGCAACGTGGGACCGACGCTGGGACTGGAGATTGGACCGACGATGTCGTGGGGTATTCTGCCCGGCACCGTCAAGTGGCTGCTCTCGGGGCTTATGCTCATGGGACGTCTGGAAATCTTCACCGTCGTCGTGCTCTTCACACCGTCGTTCTGGAAAGACCATTGATAGGACTGTCGCGATGATGTTTTGTGAAATAAAAGTCTATAGTTTCTAGGATTGAAAGATATAAATCACTATCATGCAACCAATTAGATTCATTCCTTTGTTGAAGTCGACCCTGTGGGGCGGCAGTAAGATTATTCCCTTCAAACATCTGGAGAGCCAGCAGCAGCAAGTGGGCGAGAGCTGGGAGATTTCGGGTGTGAAGGATAGTGAAACCGTAGTGGCCGACGGACCATATGAGGGCACCAAGCTGAACCATCTGGTGGCCGAGTTGAAGGAAAAGCTTGTGGGAAAAGAGAACTATGAGCGCTTTGGCAACGAGTTCCCTCTGCTCATCAAGTTCATCGATGCCTGTCAGGACCTCAGCATCCAGGTGCATCCCACCGACGAGATTGCCCGACGTCAGGGTAAAGAACGCGGAAAGACCGAGATGTGGTACATCATGGGTAGCGACGCGGGAGCCCGACTATATAGTGGGTTGAAGATGAAGATAACGCCCGAAGAATACAAGCAGATGGTAGAAAACGATACCATTTGCGACGCGCTGGCACAATATGAGGTGAGCGAGGGCGACGTGTTCTTCCTGCCTGCGGGCCGCATCCATGCCATCGGCACGGGCTGTTTCCTTGCCGAAATCCAGCAGACCAGTGACGTTACCTACCGCATCTACGACTTCGGTCGCCGCGATAAAGACGGCCACTTCCGCCAGTTGCACACCCGTGAGGCGGCAGAAAGCATTAACTACGACGTGAAACCCGACTATCGCACCCACTACAAACCCCTTCGAAATGAGGGCGTACAGTTGGTTAGCTGTCCCTATTTCACCACTGCTGTCTACGACCTCGACGAACCTATGACGCTCGACTACTCCGAGCTCGACTCCTTCGTGGTGCTCATCGGCTTGAGCGGCGAGGGTACTATCGTCGACAACGAAGGCAACGAGACCCCTCTCAAGGCTGGTCAGACGCTCCTCATCCCCGCTACAACCCTCGAACTGAAGGTGACGGGAACCATCAAGTTCCTTGAAACATACGTGTAAAGCGCCTGTACGGCGAACCTCTTTTGCAATATTCGCGAACGTATCGCGACAGTTTCGAATAAAAAAATCTAGAAAAAATCTGTCGAAATTGGCGCTTTCGATGAATTTTTTCTAGATTTTTTATGTTTGACCCGTCGGGTTTGACAAACTCATTATCGGAATCGGAGTGCGTTGGGCGGTAATATGGCGTCGAGACTTCGGTGGGCACCGTTTTCAGACGTGGGGAAAGGGAAAGAAAGGCATGCGATGAAAAAAAAACTTTGAAAAAGAGCGGGAAAGCAAAAAAATTCGTATATTTGCAATCGAACAGTCGAAAGCCTTGTTTTTGAACTGAGGAAAGTGAAAACAGAAAGTGAGGACCTAAAGAAGACGGCTTATGAAATACGCGGAATACATTGAACAGATTGAGATTGACTCGCTGTGGAGCGGCCGGCGGCACGTGGTGTGGAACCTCGACCGTCGCGTGAACGTACTCAGCGGAATCAACGGCGTGGGCAAGAGCACTATCCTGAACAAGGTGGTGAAGAGTGTGAGCCTGAACGGCGACATCGTGAACCATCTGCTGAAGGGCGTCCACTTAAAGACGGTGCCCGAGGACGCTACGCATGTACGTTTCGACGTGATACGTTCGTTCGATCATGCCCTCGTCAATGCTGACGTCGTCGGTAAGGTAGACATCAGTCTGGCCACTGAGCTCGACTGGCAGCTCTATAAGTTACAGCGCAAGTACTTGGACTATCAGGTGAACATGGGCAACAAGATCATTGCGGCCCTTCAACTGGGCGACGCACAACAGGCGCAAGACATCAGTAAGCCGAAGACGCTCTTCCAGAACATGGTAGACGACCTGTTCAGCGAGACGGGCAAGAAAATAGTGCGCACCGAGAACGAGATCCGATTCTCGCAGATTGGCGAGATTCTGGTGCCCTATCAGTTGTCGAGCGGCGAGAAGCAGATGCTGGTCATCTTGCTCACCGTGCTGGTGGAAGACGAGCAGCCCTACGTGCTCTTCATGGACGAACCCGAGGTGAGTCTGCACGTGGATTGGCAGCAGCGGCTCATCGACCTGATTCTCGAACTGAATCCCAACGTGCAAATCATCCTGACCACCCATTCGCCAGCCGTCATCATGAACGGCTGGATGGATCATGTCACTGAGGTGAGCGACATTACCACCTGAGTAATAGCGCCAGATTAAAAGATAAGAGAGAGATGGGTAGCAGACTGAGAGACAACATCACTTCGGGCTATGTGGAGGCGGCCAACCGGCTGAACTCCAAGAAGTCGCGCCGTCGCATTGCGGCCTACGTGGAGAGCTACGACGACGTGTTCTTCTGGCGCACCGTGCTCAGTCCGTTCGAAGACGAAACTCGCTACTTCGAAGTGATGCTGCCATCGCATAAACGACTGGAAAGGGGAAAGAAATCGGTGCTGATGAACCTGCTGGCCACGAAGACTGGGCGCGACCTTATCTGTTGTGTGGATGCCGACTACGACTATCTGCTGAAAGGCATTACGAGCACCAGCAGACAGATGCTCAGCAGTCCTTACGTCTTCCATACCTATGCCTATTCCATCGAGAACCTGCAGTGCTATGCGCCATCGCTCCACAATGTGGTTGTGGCGACTACGCTCAACGACCATCAGCTGATAGACTTCGAGGCCTTTCTCAGCATGTTCTCCGAGGCCATCTTCCCGCTTTTCGTCTGGAGCATCTGGCATTACCGCAGGGGCATCTACGGCCAGTTCACCATCACCGACTTCTGCAAGGTGATAGAACTGGGCGGCTTCCGCGTAGACGATCCCTATGCCTGCATCCGCAGGGTGAAGCACAAGTGCTACGTGAAAGTGGGCGAACTTCAACGCAAGAATCCCAATGCCAAGGAGAGCTATCTGGCGCTGAAGCGTGAGTTACAGGAGGAAATGGGCGTGACGCCGCAGACCACCTATTTATATATACAGGGTCATCATCTGTTCGACAAGGTGGTGGTGCTGATGCTGAGCAAGGTGAGTCGTCTGCTGGTGGCCGACCGCGAACTGGAGATAAAGAGGCAGTCGGTGCACAGCACGCAGATGCGCAATGAGCTCTCGTGCTACAGTCATAGCACGCAGGACATCGAGCAGATGTTGAAAAAGAACATGGGCTACATGATGGCTCCGGAATTCCGACGCATCCAGAAGGACATTGAGCGCTTCCTGAACGAGAAGGAGGAAACGACACAAGAGTCCCCAGAAGCCGAGCCTGAGGCTCCCAAGGCAAAGCCAAAGCGTGAGAAAAAGCCCACGATTCAAACTGAAAAAGCAGAAGTAAACGAACCTTGAATGTCGGTCTGTTAAGGTCGATGCATTCAAGGTCGTCTTTTCGATAATTCCCGCGCTTATTCTCTGGCAATGACTTGCCTTGGAGAATAAACGCGGGAATCGGTTTTAACCCAAATAGGTCGTTAGGATTTATGTCAGATTTGTATTTGTTTTGAGCAGTTTGGTTGCATAGATATCGAAGGCGTAGCGGGCTACGTCGAGATATAGATGTGAACAAAATGCCAAAAGAAATGCCGAGATGACATGAATAGACTAAAAACATCAGAATAGTAATCAATCTTCGGCCTAACGACCGATTTGGGTTTAACGATTATAGCGGATATTCCTCGAAAGCGTAGAGCACTGTCGAGAGGTAGCGTTCGCCGGTATCGGGCAGCAGAGCGACCACGTTCTTGCTGTCGTTCTCAGGGCGTGCGGCCACCTGGGCTGCGGCAAAGGCGGCAGCACCGCTAGAGATGCCAACCAACAGACCCTCTTGCTGGGCCAGCTGACGACCGGAGAGGATGGCTTCGTCGTTCTCCACGCGGAACACCTCGTCGATGAGGCCGCTGTCGTAAGTCTTCGGGACGAAGCCAGCGCCGATGCCTTGAATCTTATGCGGTCCGCTCTGCCCGCCGCTCAGCACCGGACTAGCAGCCGGTTCAACGGCCACGATGCGGATGTTCGGATTCTTCTCTTTCAGTGCCTTCGCCACACCGCTGATGGTGCCACCTGTGCCTACGCCGGCAACGAAGATGTCTATTTTTCCTTCGGTCTGCTCCCACAGTTCCTGGCCGGTTGTCTCGTAGTGGCGACGCGGGTTGGCAGGGTTCTCAAACTGCTGCAGGATAACGGCACCCTCGATGGAGTCGCGCAGTGCCTCGGCTGCCTTGATGGCCCCCGGCATTCCTTCCTTGCCCGGTGTCAGTCTGACCTCAGCGCCGTAGGCTTTCACCAGGTTCCGGCGTTCTATACTCATCGTCTCGGGCATGGTGAGAATCAGTTTGTAGCCTTTTACGGCACTCACCAGAGCCAGACCCACGCCCGTGTTACCACTGGTTGGCTCAATGATGGTGGCACCGGGTTTCAGGATTCCGCGTTCTTCAGCATCCTCAATCATCGATAGGGCGACGCGGTCTTTCACGCTACCACCTGGGTTGAAGAACTCTACTTTGGCAATGATGGGCGTTTTCAGTCCCTTTGCCTTTGAATACTCATTCAGTTGGAGCAATGGCGTGTTACCAATCAGCTCCGTCAGTTTCTTTGCGATCATAATTGTATGTTTTATTTTTATTATTGGAATTTCAGGAGTTCTGGAGTCCTCTGCAAGCAGAGCGGTAAAGCCGAGCTTGCTTGTGACTACTGTTGCTCTTGAGAAGATTTATATGGTATCCAGTGCCTGTGCCAAATCATCGATGATGTCGTCGATGTGCTCGGTGCCGATGCTCAGGCGGATGGTGGCGGGCGTGATGTGTTGCTGCGCCAGTTCCTCGGGCGTCATCTGCGAGTGGGTGGTGGTGTAGGGATGGATGACGAGACTCTTCACGTCGGCCACATTGGCCAGGAGCGAGAAGATCTGCAGGGCATCAATCACCTTCCATGCTTCGGCTTCGCCACCTTTCACCTCGAACGTGAAGATGCTGCCGCCGCCTTTCGGGAAATACTTCTCGTAGAGCGCGTGGTCGGGATGGTTGGGCAGACTCGGATGGTTCACCTTTGCCACCTTGGGGTGCTTTGAAAGGAAGTCGACAACGCACAACGCGTTGAATACATGGCGCTCCACGCGCAGGCTCAGCGTCTCCAGACCCTGTAGCAGAATCCACGCGTTGAACGGCGAGATGGTTGCGCCTGTATCGCGGAGGATGACCGCACGGATGCGGGTGACGAAGGCTGCGGCGCCGGCCACATCGGCAAAGACAGCCCCGTGGTACGAAGGGTCGGGCTTGGCCAGTGTTGGGAACTTGTCGGCATTTGCCTTCCAGTCGAAGGTGCCTCCGTCTACGATGACGCCGCCCAGACTCGAACCGTGACCACCCAAGAACTTTGTGGCCGAATGCACCACGATGTCAGCACCATGCTCCAACGGTCTGATGAGGTAGGGCGTGCCGAATGTGTTGTCGATAATCAGTGGGATGTGGTGACGGTGAGCCACTTCGGCCACACCTTCGATGTTGGTCACGTCTGAATTCGGGTTGCCGAACGTCTCCACATACACCGCCTTGGTGTTTGGCCGTATCGCCTTCTCGAGGGCATCTAAGTCGTTCACCGTGACGATGGTGTTGTCGATACCTTGTGTGCTCAGCGTGTGTGTGATGAGGTTGAACGATCCGCCGTAGAGATTGTCGGCAGCTACGATGTGGTCGCCAGACTGTGCGATGTTCTGTAGCGCATAGGTCACGGCAGCAGCTCCCGATGCCACAGCCAGTCCGGCCACTCCGCCTTCCAGTGCGGCCACACGGTCCTCGAACACTCCCTGTGTGGAGTTGGTCAGTCGTCCGTAGATGTTACCTGCGTCGCGAAGACCAAAGCGGTCGGCGGCGTGCTGCGAGTTGCGGAACACGTACGATGTGGTCTGGTAGATGGGCACGGCGCGAGCGTCGGTGGCCGGGTCGGCTTGTTCCTGACCAACATGTAGTTGCAATGTCTCGAAGTGAAGTTTCTTTTTACCCATGATGTTGTTCCTTTCTTCTTTAATTTGTGAATATGTTGTTTTTTTGTTTTGTGAATATGTTGTTCGTTCCTTTTGCCGTTGTGGCATGGTGAATCATGATTCGACGTTGCAAAGGTACGGCGATTTCCGCATACCCACAATAGCACGAATGGTGCATTCTGATACCACAGTTGTGGTATTTCGTTCGGGAAACGATTCCCAGAGGCAATGATAGAAACAATGAACGCGCGCGTATATATAATATTGTGTAGCCAATACCTTTTGTCTTCTGGCATCTATTCATTGGGTGAAGCAGACCGATTGATATTTGCAACAAGAAGGTCTTTTGAAATTAAAGCCATAAGGATAATTGTTTGTAAAGTATCGTCAAAGCGGTTGTTTTTTCGTGTGCGAACACACAAAATTTCGATTTTTAGCTGTTTTTACCATTCATTGAACACATGTAAACTAAATGAATAAAAAATCGATAAAAAAAGTAATGAAAATCGCTTTTTATGAAATATTTTATAATGAAAGATTTGGTGGTTTTAGAAAATTTGTATACTTTTGCAATCGCAACTTGTAGTAACCATAACATTGAAATCGATTTTATTTCTAATATTTTATTAATTTTTAAACAAAAAAGTAGTATGAGTAAAAGATTTAACTCTTTGATGGCTATTGCCTTTGCTGCATTGCTGGCATGGCCAACTGGTGCTTTTGCGCAGAAGGTACCCTTTGCTCTACGTTCTAGTCGTGTGGCTAAGCAAGACCCACGAGCTGCTGAACAGCTCCAGGGCAAGATCAACTTGCGTCAGGCTATGCCATTGACTAAGATGAAGTCAGAAAAGAGCATTGGTACACGTAAGTTGCAGGGTAGGGTTGCTGTGCTTCCTGGCGCAGCAAAGGCTCCTGTAGCACTTGCAGGTGCTAACAATCCTTTGATGGCAGTTGAAGGAACCGAGTTCTGGGTAAACCAGGTGTACTATCCTGGAATGGACGCTGAAAGCCCCACTTACATGTCAAAGGTGTACTCTTCTGATTTCTCGAAGTTCACCAATTTCATCGAGGGACCTTCATTCAGTAATGGTGTAGGTTATTCAGATGGCGTCATCTATGGTGCTAGCCTCGATCTTTCTTACCTTGACTGGGGATTTGTATTCACCGATCTCTATTCCTACAGTGCAGAAACTGGTGAAGAGTTGAGCTATGAGTATACCTACGATGGTACGCTTGCTTCTGCTAGCGACGTTGCCGTGACTCGCGAAGGTCTGACCTATGGCTTCTTCTACAACGCTGAACTTTCTGGCATAGATTTCGCAGTTGTTGACTATGCAACAAAAAGCCGCACCGCGATTGCTCCCGCTGAGAAGTACGACTTCTTGGCTCTGGGTATCACCAAGGATGGCGTGATCTACGGTATCGACACAGCATGCGACCTCTATAAGATAGACGCAGCTACAGGTGTTCAGACAAAGATTGGTAACACTGGTGTTACTGGTATTGTTGATGCTGACGGTGGTTACTATGGACAGACTGGTGAAATTGACCAGCGTACAGGCGTGTTCTATTGGCTCGCTCTCGACCGCAATGCTCAAACTGCAGTCTATGCTGTTGACCTGACAACGGGTGCAGCAACTCCGGTGTATAACTATCCCGAGACATATCAGCTGTATGCTTTGATGAATGCTCCTTATGTTGAGCCCACCAAGGCACCTGCCAAGCCCACCAACTTCGACGTTACGTTCGATGGTCTGCACAGCTATCTCCACTTCGATGCTCCTACAACAACAGCTAGCGGTGAGGATCTGCCCGAAAAGCAGTCTCTCGGTTATGTTGTGCTGAGCAACGGTGAAGAGGTTACAAGAGGTACTTGCTTCGCTGGCGAGACAAAGTCTACAGTTATTGAGCTTCCCGATGGCGTTCAGAATGTGCAGGTATACTGCGAGAATGCATGGGGCCAGAGCCCATCTGCTACAAAGGCTTTGTGGATTGGCCGCGACATTCCTGTTGCAGTTGAAACAGTAACAGCCGCATTCGACGAGGCAACGAGCACTGTAAACGTTACATGGCCTGCTGTTAGCGAAGGTGCGCATGATGGCGACGTTCTCGACGTTGTTTATGATGTTTACCGCATTAAGGGTGACACTGTTCTCGTAGCTGGCGACATTGCTGCTACAGAATACTCTGAGGAAGTTGAAATTGGTAAGTTGACTCCATACTCATATGCTGTTGCTGCCAAGAACAAGGCTGGTGAGTCTGAAAAGACTTTCTCTAACGTTATTGTTATTGGTAATCCGTTAGAGGTTCCTTACTTCACTGATTTCAAGAATCCTTCCGATCTGGGCCTCTTCACTATCATCGACGCTAATGAGGACGGTAAGACATGGGGTCTCGATACAGATTCGCGTGTGTCTTGCTCATATAACACTGATCTCCCCATGGACGACTGGCTCATTCTTCCTCCGGTTGCTCTCGAAGGCGGTAAGAACTATGGTCTCCTTGTGAAAGCTTTGATTAGAAGTAACTCTTATCCCGAGCGCTTCGAAGTGAAGATGGGTAAGGAAGCTACTGTTGAAGCAATGACTACCGAACTGATTGGTGCTACTGATGCACTCAGTCAGGACGAGCCCACTGAGGCCTCTACTGAGTTCTCTGTTGAGGAAACTGGCGTATACTATATCGGTATCCACGGTATCAGCGATGCTAATGCATGGCGTCTGTATATCGAGAGCATCGCTCTTGAGGCTGGTCCTACTCCTGGCAGTCCTGCTAAGATCGACGATCTCGCAGTTGCTCCTGCTGAGGATGGCGCTCTGAAGGCTGAAGTTACCATGACTGCTCCTAAGCTGAGCATGAGCGGTGATGAGCTGACTGAGAACCTCACCAAGATTGACCTCTATCGCGACAACAACATTATCTTCACATTCGAGGATGTAGCTCCGGGTGCTGCCCTGAACTATATGGACGAAGCTGAAGACCTGACCACTGGTACTCACGTTTATCAGGCTATTGCCTACAACGCTGAGGGCAACGGTGCAAAGAGCGACAAGGTTTCTGTTTACATCGGTCAGGACATTCCTGCTGACATCGAAGACTTCGCATGTAAGGATCAGCAGACTTCTGTCAAGATGACTTGGACTCCTGTTGGAACAGTTGGTGCCAACGGTGGTGTTGTGAAGCCCGACGAAGTAGAGTATCAGGTATGGTCGCTCGCTCAGGGCTTCTTCGGCCTTACCTACAACGAGCAGCTTGCTTCTGTGAAGGGTGTTGGCGAATACGAACTCGCAATGAACACGCTTGAAGGTGAGCAGGATTATGCTTACTTCTCCCTGCAGACTGTTAACGAGGCTGGCAAAGGTGCAAGTAACGTTGACGCTGTATTCGTAGGTGCTCCTTATCAGCTGCCATTCTACGAGCCAGTTTCTTCTGAAGGATTGAATAGCGTGCTCGTTTATTCTGCAAGCGAAGATGTTAATGCATCTCTTGGTGAGAACGCTTCAAACGGTGACGGTTCATGTATTGCTTCTACCGCTTCTGAACCTGAGGCTTATGCCCAGTTCGCTGTTGGTAAGGTTGACGTTTCTACCGCTTCTAATCCTGTACAGATGGTTGATGTCGACGCTCCCGTTGGCGCTACCGTTAAGTTCGTTATCGAAAAGCAGGATGGCACTGAAGTTGAGGGAGAAGCTGTTAACGTTGAGGAAGCTGGTTACAAGACCTATAGTGTTTCTCTTGCTGACTTCACTGATCAGGCCTTCGTTGTTCCTTACATCCGTATAGACTATCCTGAGACAGCTGGTACAGCTTACATCGACAACTTCCAGATCATCGACCAGCTCGAGTACAACCTCGACGTTGCTATCAGCGCTCCGACTTCTGTAAGTGCAGGTGCCGACGCTGCTGTGTCTATCGATGTTACCAACATGGGTGAGAAGGAAGCTAAGGGCTACACTGTGAAGCTGACTGCTGATGGTGAGGCTATCGAGCTCGACCAGACTGAATTCCCGAACATCGCTCCTACTGGCGTTGTTACCTTCACTGCTACCTACAGCCCCACAATCTTCGACAAGGGCGGTAATGTAGTGCTCAAGGCTGAGGCTGTTTACGACCTCGACCTGAACGACAAGAACAATGTTGCCGAGACCACTATCAAGGTGAACATGCCTTCTGTTGCTGGTCCTGAGAACGTTGCTATCAGCGGTAACGAGGTGAGCTGGACTGCTCCTTCTAACACTGTTGGTGAAATGACAGAGAGCTTCGAGGACTTCGACCTCTACGACATTGGTGGTGTAACTTATGGCAACCCCGCAGGTAAGATTGGCGACTGGTCAGTCTATGACGAAGATGGTGCAATGTACACCTATGGCTTCAGTGGTGGTAGCGGCATCGTCCAGTATCCTGGTGCTGGTGAGGCTATTGCATGGCAGGTGTTCGACGGTTCAGAGATCTTCTCTGATGGTCTTTCACTCGCTCGTACTGGCAATCGTCTCATGATCTCTACTTGTGCAGCTCAGCAGGACGATAACACTCAGGGTGCGCCCGACACTAAGGACTGGCTCATCTCGCCCGTTCTCCCCGGTGTGGCTCAGACTGTGAAGTTCTTCGTTCGTCAGGCTTCTTCTGTTGATCCTTCTTCTTCATCCTACTATGGCTATGAAGGTTACGAGCTGTACTACTCAACAACCGATACCAACATCGCAAGCTTCACCAAGGTTGCTGAGGGTAAGGTTGAGAGCGCTGAATGGGCAGAAGTTACATTCGACATCCCCGAGGGTGCAAAGTACTTCGCTATCCGCCACGTTGCTCACGACGTATTCATGCTCTATGTGGACGACGTGACCTTCACAACAGGTACTGGCGACATCGTTGGTTACAACATCTATGTTGACGGCGAGCAGGTTGGTTCTGTTGAGGGTTCTGTCCTCTCATTCGTTATCAATGGTCTCTCTGGCGAGCACCAGATTGCCGTAACAGCTGTCTATGCTAACGGTATCGAGTCTCTGCCTGTATACGTAAGCTCTTCTGCTAAGGGTCTCAACGATGTTACTGCTATCGACGCTATCATCGCAACCGGTAAGCCGTTCGACGTTTACACTGTCAACGGTGTTCAGGTTCGTCAGCAGACTCGCAGCATCGATGGCCTCCAGCCTGGTGTTTACGTTGTCAATGGCCTGAAGGTAATGATTAAGTAATCCAACAGAGTACTTAATACGACATCTATAAAGAGCCGTCTCCCCAAAAGGGAGGCGGCTCTTGCTTGTTATGAATTATTACTGTCCGCTAAACATATTTTTAGCTCCATATTATGAACTATGCACTATGAACTATGCACTATGAACTATAACAAGCCCGAAGGGCTGATAAGACCACAGGCAGGTGGTGGAGCGAAGCGGAACCCCTGACAAAAGAATTCCCAAAGGAAAGCCCCGAAGGGCCGACAGACAATGAAA
>JAILAI010000247.1 GCA_024681705.1 Prevotella sp. | reverse complement strand
ACAGTCGCATAGTTGACGGAAGTATACTCGGTTCCGTACTCGCCTTGGGCGTAGGCCAGCGCAGCGGGATTGGTCATCGAGCCCGCTATCAGGCCGCACAGCTGATAGAAGTTGAGCTTGAACACCAGACGGTTCTATCCTTAATTTCCAAAAACATATTTCACGACTTTGGCATTTGCCTTGTTCTCGTTTACAAAGTCTCTTTCGATATAGATGTCTGTGACTCTCATGGATTCATCTACATGGTTAAGGGCTGCATGGACAGTGTACTTGTCAACCTTGCATTTGTTGAGGGCTATGGTTGCCCATGAATGGCGAGCTGCATAGAATTCCAGATCGTCTATGTTCAGGAGTTTTCCAATCTCTTTCAACCCTTTGTTAAGAGCCTTGTTAAATGCCTTGTGGTCTCGATAAAATCGGTAAAAATTGAAGATTCTCTCTCCTTTTGGGTCTCTGTATTTTTCTATGATCGGCATAGCCATCTCAGGAACTACAACTACCATTTTCGCTTTGTCAAGTCTGCGGTCTTTGGTCTTGCTCCGATAGTAGATGATTTTGTTGCCAACAAGCTCTGTAGCATTGTAGAGGTCAACAGAATTCATTCCCATAAGACAAAATGAGAGAATGAAACAATCTTTGGACAGATCAAAGCGACAGGTTTGCTTCGCTCCTTTGCGAATATTTTGGTATGGCATATTCCAGATTGCTTTAATTTGTTGGGGTAGGATAGCTCTTTTTCTGGTTGCTTCCTGTCTCGGAACCTTGAAATATTCAAAAGGGGTATGAGGTATTCGAATCAATCCTTTGTCTGGGTTGTTGTAAAACCTCTGGGCTTCGCTATAGAGGTGTCTTAATATAGTAAGGTAGAGAGAGAGGCTACGGTTAGACGGTATTCGCTTGCCTTCTTCTTCCAGTCTCTTTACACGCTGCTTGCGTTCTTTCAACAAGAAATCAC
This sequence comes from Prevotella sp., assembly GCA_024681705.1. Taxonomy (GTDB): domain Bacteria; phylum Bacteroidota; class Bacteroidia; order Bacteroidales; family Bacteroidaceae; genus Prevotella. The sequence goes on along the minus strand of JAILAI010000247.1, from coordinate 3,323 downwards.
GATAATGCTCTAGAAGGTCAACGGTTATCTTCTTGATATCCCATTCTTCTTTACCGATGAAGCGGACGAAGGCATTGAGACCAGTAGTATATGTGTCTTTACTTTTTATGGAGGTCTCTCTTATCCATTTACGACTGAATTCTATGAAATCAATAGGTTTTTCTGCTTCCTCTTTACAAAGCAAGCGATTTACAATTTCTTCAACATCGGCTTTCTCCAAATCAACATTCAGAGAAGACAAGACTTTTCTGTAGTGCAAAATCAGACGGTCAGCTTGGTGCTTGACAAAGGAATCTTCTTTCAAGAGCAACTTGGAATTCAATTCGTCTTCTGTAGCGAACAAATTTGTTGAGATTCGTTTTACTCTTTTCTCTTTGATGAAGCGGATTTTTACATTGTACGTACCATCCCTTCTTTTCTTGTCCTTAAGGACTTCTGCTTTGATTGTCAGCATAGCAATTTTTTAGTTTTGGGGTAAACCTCGGGTAAACTTGGGGTAAACTTGGGGTAAACTCGGGTAAACCAAATGTTAAAAAATGTGCTGATTTTTGAGCATTTGGAGTTTTGAGGAAATTTAAAATCTGTGGTGTCAGGAATCCCTTAATGTCACGTAAACCCTTGAAAACAGTGACTTTATGGCAAAAATAAAAGTCCCGAATTATCTTCGGGACTTAAGCGCTCCAGGATGGGCTTGAACCAACGACCCCCTGATTAACAGTCAGGTGCTCTAACCAACTGAGCTACTGAAGCAGGTGCTTTTCTTTCGAATTGCGGGTGCAAAGGTAAGTCGTTTTTTTGAAACGGCCAAACTTTTTCGGGAAAAATTTAAGTATTTGCGCAAAATATTGTATTTTTGCATCCGATTTATAAAAGGAATAAGATGAAGAGAATCTTTTTGTTGATGATAGGAGCGCTGGGCTCCCTTCTGCCCGCGATGGCTCAGGAGACTCAGGATCATGATTTCGAGACGTCGAAGAACCTGGAGATATTCAATGCCATCTACCGGAACCTCGATATGGCCTACGTGGATACACTGAGTGCCGGACAAACCATCGGGACTGGCATCCAGGCCATGTTGCAGTCGCTTGATCCCTATACGGTCTATTATCCTGCGGAGAAAGTGAACGAACTGAAGTCTACGCTGACGGGTAAGTATGCGGGTATCGGTGCCTTGATCTGCTACAATTCGAAATTGAAGCGCGTCGTTGTCGATGAGCCTTATCAAGATACGCCTGCCGCTGAGGCTGGATTGAAGAAAGGTGACATTATTCTCAGCATCGATGATACCACGATGACCGACAAGGATGTGTCTTATGTCAGTTCGCATCTTCGCGGCGATGCCGGCACAACCTTCTTGCTAAAGATTCAGCGTCCCTCTACGGGAAAGATTCTCCAGAAGCGTATCACGCGCCGTGCCATCCAGTTCCCAAGCATCCCTTATTACGGATTGCGTAAGAACGGTGTAGGCTATATCAACCTGAATTCGTTCACGGAGGATTGTTCTCGTGACTTCCGCCGGGCGTTTATCGATTTGAAACAGAAAGGGATGAAAGCCCTGGTCATCGATCTTCGCGGCAATGGCGGCGGTCTGCTCTCCGAGGCCGTGAGTATCGTGAATATGTTTGTACCCAATGGCAAGACGATAGTGAAGACCATTGGCAAACTGAAACGCGGCAATCACGAATACCGCACCACCGTGGAGCCCATCGATACGGTGATGCCTGTGGTGGTGATGGTCAACGGTGAGACGGCTTCGGCTAGTGAGATTACCAGTGGTTCGCTGCAGGATTTCGACCGTGCCGTGGTGTTGGGAACGCGCACCTATGGCAAGGGTTTGGTGCAGACACCCCTTGATCTTCCCTACAATGCGCAGATGAAGTTGACCACTTCCAAATATTATATCCCTAGTGGTCGTTGTATTCAGGCCATCAACTACAAGCATGCCAACGGCGGTTATCTGGAGCATATCCCGGATTCATTGACCAAAGTGTTCCATACGGCCAATGGTCGTGAGGTGCGCGATGGTGGCGGCATCAAGCCCGATTTGGAAGTGAAGCCCGATTCATTGCCCAATATCGCCTACTATCTCAGTGCTTCCGGCCGTGACTCTACGGAGGTGATGCTGGAATACGTGATGGATTACATTGAGCGTCATCCCACGATAGCTCCTGCCGAGGACTTCTCTCTGACGGATGCCGACTATGCCGAGTTTAAGCAGCGTGTCCTGAAAAGCGGTTTCACCTATGATCCCGAGAGTGAGAAGGTGATGAAACGCTTGAAGCAGATGATGGAGTTCGAGGGATATATGGAAGACGCCAAACCCGAGTTTGAGGCTTTGGAGAAGAAGTTGGCCCATAATCTGGACAAGGATTTGGACCGCCATAAGGCGCTTATCATGCAGTTGCTTCAGAATGACATCGTGGCTGCCTATTATTACCAAGCTGGCAGTATTGCCAACACCCTGCAATACGATAAGCAGATGAAGGCAGCCGAAGAATTGTTGCTTGATACCGAGCGTTATCGTCAGATGCTTCAGCCTTAACCTTAACGTTAACGATAACGCTAACGATAACGATTATTTAACGGAACACAAAGATACAAAGGCACTAAGTTTTTGTCTTTTATGATGAAGTGCGTGTCTTCTTCGTCTGATATTCTACGGGCGTCATTCCCGTCTGTTCCCTGAATATCTTCTGGAAATAGGAGCGCGAACTGAAACCACACTCATGGGCAATGGCCTCATTTGAATATTCCGAATGGGCTGTGAGCAGGCGTTTGGCTTCCTCCACACGCAGGTGAGTAATCCAACGGCTGAACACCTCAAACTCCGTGTTCTTGATCCATTGCACGAGCAGGTAGCGCGGAATCTGCATTTCCTCCACCGCATCCTGAATGGTGATGCCCGTCTTCAGGTGTCCCCGTTTCTCCAGCCATTTCGTAATAGCCTGCTCCACGCGCTGGTTGTTGTTATGGTTGTCGGTGTTCTTGTTTACGCTTTCCGGCAGCACGATGGTCTCATTCTCTTCCTCTTCTTCCGCTATGCTGATGAGATAGGTGCTTTCACTCACGCTAAAACAGATAAAACTCAGCACATAATAGAAAATGCACACGATGATGATGATGCCGTAGCCAATCAATACGAACCGTCTGTTATAGAAGATGGAGATTGGTGAGGAGAGTGCCACCAATGCCAAAAGCGTCAACGATATGCCGAACCATCTGATTCGGTCCTGCATGGAATGGTCGTAGAATTTGTCGAGTGCCCGCTTGACACGTCTGAACTCAAGGAACTCCTGCACATTGTAAAACAGCAGTGTGATGCC
>JAILAI010000236.1 GCA_024681705.1 Prevotella sp. | reverse complement strand
CAAATAAAGATTATGAAAAAGATTCTTTTTTTATTTGTAGCCGGCGTACTGAGTGTCGGAATGCTCTCGTGTTCTTCATCAGAAGAAATGAGCGAAGACCTTGGTGAGGCCAAGAGAGTGGTGGACATGCTGGAGAAGACGCAGCCCATCGAACTGACGCAGGAGCAAAAGCAGTTTGCTACAGACAACAACCGGTTCACACTGAACTTCCTGAAGGCGGTGAACGAGGCTGATCGACGTGGCAAGAGTTTTATTTACTCGCCGCTCAGCATCACCTATGTGTTGGGAATGGTGAACGATGCAGCAACGGGAGAAACCGAACGGGAGCTGGAGCAGACGCTGGGCTTCCATGAGGGAGGCATACAAGCGGTGAACGACTACTGCAAGAACCTCATCGACAACCTGCCGAAGGTGGATGAGAAGGTGACGCTCGACATTGCCAATGCCCTGTTCGTGAACAAGAACAAAGCTACGCTGAAGACTCAGTTCCAGCAGGACATGCAGACATACTATGACGCCAAGGCCGAAGCCCTCGACTTCAAGTCGCCAACGACGCTCGACCATATCAACGACTGGTGTAAAGAGAAGACAAACGGCATGATTCCCTCCATTCTTGAGGAGGTCAAGCCTGATGTGGTGACCTATCTGCTCAATGCCATCTACTTCAAAGCCGACTGGGCATCGAAGTTTGACACGAAGAATACCAAGTCCGAGACGTTCACTACCAATAAGGGAAAGACGCAGCTGCCCATGATGCATCAGAACGTGCTCATCAGCTATCTGAAGAACAACACTTATTCGGCTGTGATCATTCCCTATGGCTCCGGTTTGTGGAACATGACGGTGCTGCTGCCAGAGGAAGGCAAGACCACTGACGATGTCATCAACGAAGTGACGAACAGTTACATCCTGAACAACCCAGGCTGGTGCGACGCTGGAGGGAACACTTTCCAAGGCTATGAGGTGGATTTAAAGCTGCCCCGCTTTGAAACAGCATCGGATACCGACGAAGCAGGTGGGCTCATTGCTCTGATGAAGAAAATGGGCATCCATCTGGCTTTCGACACGGACTTTGCAGAAATACCCAACATGTGTGAAAAGGGGAGTGTCTATATCAGCATGATGAGGCAGAAAGCTAAAGTGAAGGTCAACGAGGAAGGATCGGAAGCTGCAGCCGTCACTATTGCCGGAGCAAACTTTACAACGGCAGTAACCCCGACCGCTTCTTATCCCAGGGCCGTGTTCCACGCCGATCGTCCCTTTGTCTACGTCATCAGGGAAGCCTCCTCAGGCGTCATCCTCTTTGTTGGCAAGTATACGGGCGACTAGCATGACATTTCGTATCGCAGTCATAAGCGGCACGTCAGACATCACATCTGGCGTGCCGCTTATTTATTTGTGACCTCAGAAGAGTGCAAATAGGATGTCACCTCTTCTTGATCCGTTTTGTCAGACCGATGGCAGAAGAGGGGCATACGAGGCGGCAGAGATGACAGCCTACGCACTTCGTGCAGACAATTCGGGGTTGGCGGTTCCTTGCAGGTCAAGTTCCACACAGTGCCAGAATTTGTGCAGCAGCCTGGCACAAGTTGTGCCATTGCTGCACAAGTTAGGCAGTATTGCTGCACAAGTTAGGCAGCATTGCTGCACAAGTTAGGCAGCATTGCTGCACAAATGTGGCAGTATTACGGCGCAAGTTAGGCAGCATTGCTTTCTGATTGCAGTTCCATAGCTTTTGACGTGAGACTACATTGCTCTTTGTTTGCGATCTCATTGCTCTATGCTTGCAATTCCATTGATCTTTGCTTGCGATTCCATCGCTTTTTGTTTGAGACGAAATTGCTCAGCGACTGCTAAATATGTTAAAAATTCGTAAATCTGCATTTTTGGAGATAGTAAGGCTTGGTGGAATGGTAAAAAAGTTGTACCTTTGCACCCGCAAAAAGCGTATTGCGCTGGCTCGAAAGCTATCAATACCCTGAAAGAGAGCGACTTAGCCTTCAATTGCGAAGAAGCGAGCGTTTCTTTTTAAGCGGGTTTGTGTGTGCGAGAAAGTGCGACGCTTAAAAAGAAACAGAATATAATTCACATTTTATTATTTAATTTTTAACTGAAATGCCAGGATTAATTGGAAGAAAAATCGGAATGACTTCCGTTTTCAGTGCCGACGGTAAGAATGTACCGTGTACTGTTATCGAAGCTGGTCCTTGTGTTGTTACTCAGGTGAAGACCGTCGAGAAGGATGGTTATGCAGCCCTGCAGTTGGCTTATGGTGAGAAGAAGGAAAAGAACACCACGAAGCCTATGATGGGTGTGTTCAAGAAGGCTGGTACGACACCAAAGGCCCACTTGGCCGAGTTCAAGTTTGACGAGGAGTACAACCTCGGTGACACAATCACCGTCGATCTGTTCGGCGATGCTGAGTTTGTCGACGTTGTTGGTACCTCGAAAGGTAAAGGTTTCCAGGGTGTTGTGAAGCGCCATGGTTTCGGTGGTGTAGGTCAGGCTACTCACGGTCAGGACGACCGTGCCCGCAAGCCGGGTTCTATCGGTGCCTGCTCGTACCCCGCTAAGGTGTTTAAGGGCATGCGCATGGGCGGCCAGATGGGTGGTGACCGTGTGACGACCCTGAATCTCAGAGTGTTAAAGGTGATTCCGGAGCACAACCTGCTTCTCGTGAAGGGCAGCTGTGCCGGATGCAATGGTTCAACCGTATTAATTCAGAAGTAAGATGGAAGTTAGTGTATTGAACATCAACGGTCAGGAGACTGGAAGAAAGGTAACTCTGAACGAGGCCATCTTTGGAATCGAACCTAATGACCACGTTCTGTATCTCGCTGTGAAGCAGTATCTTGCCAACCAGCGTCAGGGTACGGCTAAATCGAAGGAAAGAAGTGAAATCACCGGTTCGACCCGCAAGCTCATCCGTCAGAAGGGTGGTGGCGGTGCCCGTCGTGGTGACATCAAGTCGCCCGTGCTGAAGGGTGGTGGCCGCGTGTTTGGCCCGACGCCCCGCGACTACAGCCAGAAGCTGAACAAGAAGGTGAAGGTGCTGGCTCGCAAGTCTGCTCTCTCGTACAAGGCACAGGAGAACGCAATCATCGTTGTCGAGGACTTCAACTTCGAGGCCCCGAAGACTAAAGAATTCGTAAACTTTGCTAAAAATCTGAAAATCGAGAATGCAAAGTCTCTCCTTCTTTTGCCGGAAGTGAATAAAAACGTATATTTGTCGGCTCGTAACTTGCAGCGCGCTGAAGTTATGACTGCGTCGGCACTCAATGCTTATAAGGTTTTGAATGCTGATGTGCTTGTTGTGACTGAAAAGTCGCTGGAGTCAATCGACGGAATCTTAAACAAGTAAAAAGGAGAATTGAGATATGAAGTTTATCATTAAGCCCCTGGTCACTGAGAAGATGACCAAAATCACTGAGAAGCAGGAAAACCGTTTCGGTTTCGTGGTGCGTCCCGAGGCTAACAAGCTCCAGATTAAGAAAGAGGTCGAGGACACCTATAAAGTTACAGTGATGGACGTGAACACGGCTCGCTACGCTGGTAAGCGTTCAAGCCGCTATACGAAGGCAGGTCTTGTGAAAGGCCAGAAGCCCGCGTTCAAGAAAGCAATCGTCACTCTGAAGGAGGGCGAGACAATTGATTTTTACAGCAATATTTAATAAGAAATGGCAGTACGTAAATTAAAACCGGTTACTCCGGGACAAAGACACAAGGTTATTGGCACGTTCGAGGATATTACTGCATCCGTGCCAGAGAAGTCTCTCGTT
>JAILAI010000178.1 GCA_024681705.1 Prevotella sp. | reverse complement strand
GTCCCGTCGGGGAGCGTCAGGCTGATTCCACTCAACAGACCGTATAGGCTCTCTTGTGACTCTGGCACCGGCTGTACACGGACTGGAAGGAATGAAGGGACATCATCAGCGGAAGATACCGTTGAGACAGACTCCTTACGTAAACGGCGGGCCTGGCGTTTAGCTTCTTGAACGCTATAGCCTTGAGAATAGAGCCATTTCTCGAAGCCTCGGTGATGTACATGTACCGAACGAAGAAATACAGAAAGGCGCAAACGGGGTTCACGCTCCAACTTTGAAAGAAATTGATGCCAGGCCTTTTCATAGCGGGCATCGGCTGTCAGTAATTCCATATTTGCTAATATCTTAAAGTGAATGTGCAAAGTTACTGACTTTTGAAATAACACGCAAGGCGTCAAAGCGGACACGCTTACAAAAAGGGGATAGACTTGTGGGTAGTTTTGTGTTAAAAAGTTTGGCGTTTTGAGGCCTTCTTTTTAACACTACGGTTAGCGAAAAGAGTTAAAATATGTTTATGAAACGATGGTGCCGTGCTCAATAAAGAGACAATTCCCAAGGTAGGGAGCGTCGTTGACGCTTGGCAAGAGTCAATTGCTGACACGCTTCCGTTGATGTTTTACACCTTGTTCGTCGACATATTGTTCGATGATGATACCTTGGTGAGATGCGTCGGTTGGCACGAGACGGCCCGACAAGTCGTACTTACGGATTGTGGTTTGGGTTCCGTTTTCTATCGCGTTGATGCCTACGGTGGTGTTCTCCTCAAATTTCCATGCGTCGAATTGAACGCCCTCGGCCTCGGTGAACACGAAGTAAACCTGACGGACGTCCTTTACTTTCTCGGCGTCTAGCGAAATCGTATGGTCCTCGAAATCAGCTGATGAAAACTCTAGACGCGCCACCGGCTTTGCCCCTCTTCTGCCCAACCGTATCTCCAAAGTTCCACTTCCGCGGGCCCTGAGCGTGAACGACTTCGCACCCACATTTCCGAAGTCCACCTTCCGGATTGTTGTCCAGTCGCCGGCATTCATGCTGACCTGAAGGTTCTCAGAAGCGTCGTTGCCAAGGTTGCTCGATGAAGCTTTCTTGATGTTGGTGTAGTCTTCGTATTCAACGCCGCCAGAGGTCGACATCGTCTCGGCCTGTTGCCATTGATAGGGATTCATGTACTTGATGGGGTTGGTACCCGTCTTCGTCATCGTCAGCTTGCCTATTTGCTGAGTGCTCTCCGAAACGCTGACCTCATCGACACCAATAGAACGGAATCCACCACTACTGTTCATGTCCTGCTCGAGCACCATCGAGTGATAGAACACGTAGTATCTGCCATTGAATTTCTCAAGATGGGTATGATTGTTGCCCCAGCCAAAGCCAAACGACCCGGGGTTGGCCACATATTCTCCTTTATATTGCCATGAGTCGGGGTTAAGCGGGTCGTCGGACACCATGTAGCACATGCTACAAGTGGAGGGCGATGGCTGGTTGCCTCGCTTCTCGTATTGATTCCAGTCGTCGCGACTTGCCCATGATGTACAATAGGTGTAGACGTATTTCCCGTAGAAGAAATTCAGTTCGCTCGCCTCGAAATGATAGGGCGCGGGCAGACTGACGGCGGCTCCGTCAAGTGCGGTCATCCGTTCCTTCAGCTTCACGATGCGACAGTTGCCCGGCAAGAGCGTGTTGCCCTGTGCGTTGGGGTCGCCACCGCCAAAGGTCAGCCATCCGGTGCCGTTTTGGTCGATTACCACACCTGGGTCGAAAGCCCATGTGCACGGTTTCACTCCCGGAGAGTCGCCGTCAATCAGGGGTCTGCTGAGTGGCGATGTCCAGGGGCCTGTCGGCGACGATGCTTTCAGGACGCCGACGCCACCACCGCTATTCGAGAAATAGAGGAAGAACTCGGGAGTGCCGTCCGCCGTTTGTCTCCAAGTGACCGAAGGGGCCCATGAATTGGCGAAGCGCCATCCCCATGAAGAGCAGATCTTCCCGACATCAATCGTGCCGTGAAAGGTCCAGTTGACCATATCGTCGGACGAGAATACCACAATCGACTTGATGGCTCCGTAGTTGTTGTCGCCCGTCTTCCCGTTGGCTATGTATTGCTGATGGTCGTTGGAGCCGTACACATAGATGCGCCCGTCGTAGACCAGCGCCGTGGGGTCGGCACAGAAGACGGAAGCACTGATGGGGTTTCCGTTTCCCGTATCTTTGTAGTTCTTTGCCAAGTCTTGTGCGGCAACATTCATACTTGCGAACAAAAGGAGCAATTGTAGTAACGCTTTCATATTTTTCATGATCATGTAATTTGTTTGCAAAATTAGTGTTTTTCTTTTAAATGCAACAGATTTGCACTTGATGTGGTGTTACAAAAAACACTTCCAGTGTTACGAACTTTGAACTATCGGGGAGTCAGTCTTGAAAATGCATGCTTACGTAGCGAAAAATGACGCTTTCGCAAGCGTAGCAAAGGGCCATTTTTGCTGGTTTTGACAGAGTTTACCGTCGAGATATCGATGAAAAGGCCAGTCTACATTAGTTTCATTTTCGTTTCTATTTTAATATGGTCGTTATTATTTATTCAAAAAATTTTCATCTTTCAGAATAAATGATTACCTTTGCACCCGTTGTATTTACCATGCATATTCATTAATATTTTATACATGTATTTCAATAGGTACTTTGTATTATTGTTCCTTAGCCTTTCAGTGAGTACCGTAGTGAACGCTCTGCCAAGAGAAAGGAGAGCTATGATGAAAACAGCCAGTGAGACACTGGTAGAGAAGGTAAGTGGAGCTGCAGCTCGTCAGCACCAATCAATAAAGGAGTTTCGAACCACCTCGGCCTGCACTGTTTTTGGTTACGACGAGGGCGGTTTTGTCGTGATGAGCAATAACGACCTCCTGCCCGAGGTCCTCGGCTATAGCTCGTCGGTATATCGTACAACTGCTAGCAGCAATCCGAACTTCGAATGGTGGCTGAACGCTATTAGTGAGGCCGGCGACTATTATGTGAAGAACAACATCAAGTTCTCCGCACCGCTTCCCGACGCCGAGACCCATAAGCCTTTTGTCGACGCGCTCATAACCACGCGCTGGGGACAGATGGAACCCTATAACAATCTCTGTCCTTTCGGAAGCAGCACGGGTCAGTACGACTGGCAGGACTACAGTGCCAACGAGGGCCGATGCGTAACCGGTTGTGTGGCTACCGCAATGGCTCAGGTGCTCAACTACCATCAGTATCCCGCCACGGGCACCAACACGTCGAACACTGTGTATGTAGACCATGTGGCCTATACCGTTGAGTACGGCAAAGACAACTACGAGTGGTCGTCGATGCTCAACGAATACATAGGCGACAACTACACCGAGGAGGAAGGTTACGCCGTAGCCCTGCTCATGTTGCATTGTGGCGTTGCCGCTGACATGAGCTATGCAACCGACGGCTCAGGTGCCTATAGCTCGAATATGATTAACGGTTTGAAAAAGCATTTCGGCATTGGCCAAGAGGCACAGCTGCTCGATCGCGGTTATTATTCGGCCGACGAGTGGATGCAGATGGTCTACACCGAGATCTCGAATAACCGCCCCATCCTCTATGGCGGTGTCGACATGGCCATCAAGGCTGGTCATGAGTTCGTGCTCGACGGATACGACGAGAACGGTAAGGTGCACGTCAACTGGGGCTGGAACGGCCGCGACGATGGTTTCTACGACATATCATTGCTCAATCCCCCGGGCCTGCGGTTCTCCAGCAATCAGGATATGGTCATCGGTTTGGATGCTCCTCACGAACCTCTTCATCAGTATACACTCGAGGTGACCGAACCCGGTACACTCGCAGAACTCATACCCGAGGGCGAACGTCTGAGCATCGATAGCCTGACGCTGACGGGAAGCCTGAACGGTGCCGACCTCGTTGTGGTGCGCCAGATAGCAGGCCGCACGGCCAATGGCAAGAGCACACGTGGACAGCTCGCCTATCTCGACCTGAGCGGAGCCCACTTCGTGAAAGGTGGTGGGGCATTCCTCACTCAGGACGATCGCGAATTCAGCATTACGGCCGGCAACATGCTCCCCGAGCGGGCCTTCATGGCTTGTCGCACGTTGGCCAGCGTGAAACTTCCGCAGGACATCACGGCCATTGGCGATGCAGCCTTTGCTTTGTGCACACGTCTCTCTGAACTGGAAATTAACCGCAAGAAGGGCGACAACTATCTTTACGAAGATAGCGTGTTCTATTCGCCCGACAAGACCGAGATTATCTCCGTGATGCCTTTCTGTGAGACCGATCTGGTCATCGAGCCAACCATCAAGAGCATTCACGACTACGCTTTCGCTGGATGTTGCAAACTCAATTCCATCAAGGTGAAGATGATGGAGCCTCTGGCCGTCAGCGTGAATACCTTCCGTGAGTTTGCTTGTCCCAGCGTCACCATACCCGTTGGTAGCAAGGAAAACTATGTGGAGTCCGACGGATGGAAATGGTTCATCACTGAGGATGGCTACGTCAATACGTATGGCACCTGCATCACCGCCCGCAACTCCGCCCGCTATTATGGCGACGAGAATCCCACGCTACGCTATACCGTGCAGGGCGAGAAACTTGTTGGCAAACCCGAGCTCAGCTGTGATGCAACGATACATTCGCATGCTGGCAGCTATCCTATACATGTGGATCGCGGCACCGTAGAAAACGAAGAGCTCTTCATTGTTGAAGGTGTGCTGAAGGTTGGCCGCCTGCCCCTTACGGTCAGCATCGCCGACGCCAGCCGTCCCCGCTACGAGGCCAATCCAGAGTTCCACATCACTAGCATCACCGGCTTCATCTTCGACGAAGACGAAAGCGTCATCAAGCAGATGCCTACCATCTGTACCAATGCCGAAGCCGATAGTCCTGAGGGCGAATACAAGTTCTACCTGAAGGACGGTTTGGCCGACAACTACTACTTCGAGTACGACGGCAAGGCTGTCTTCACCATCACGGCGCCCACCGCTATCAGTGCTCTGATGGCCGACGGTGCAGCTCTCGACATCTATTCTGCCGACGGCATACTGGTGCGTCGTCAGGCCACCACGCTCGATGGTCTGGCCCCCGGTCTCTATCTCGTTGGCGGTCGTAAGATTCTAATTCCTTAACATACAGCCTGTGAGGGCGATGGCACAAGTCGCCCCACATCTGTTTTTCCCCATTAGTAATAATAACATTTATGAAACACTATTCAAGAAGACTAATTGTCTTGACGCTTGCCTTGGTTGCCGCCATCGTCGTGACCGCCAAGCCACGCACTCAGTCGCAGATGCTACAGATTGCAAAGTCTGCTCTTTCGGCCAGCGACAGCAAGCTTAATGCACCCTCAAACAAGGCCATGAAGGTGCTCGCACAGAACCAGGCCCTCACCGTCTTCGGTTACGAAGATGCAGGCTTCGCCGTGGTGTCAGCCGACGATCTCGTTCCCGAGGTCTTGGGCGTTTCCACCAGTGCCTTCAACACCGAGAACAAGAATTTCATGTGGTGGCTCCGTGCTGCCGAGGATGCCGTGAACAACGCCGTGGCCAACAACCGCCGCCTTGTCACCACCAAGCCTTCGGAGCTTGGCTACGAGTCGGCCGTTGCACCGCTCCTGACCACCTTCTGGGACCAGACTCATCCTTATAACAAATATTGTCCCTCCAAGGGATCAACAAAGTGTCTTACGGGTTGTGTGGCCACCGCTATGGCCCAGGTGCTCAACTATCACGAGACACCTATTCATGGCTACGGCTCGCGTACCATCTACTATCCTTATCAGGATTTGACCGGAGAGGCGGTGACCGCTGAGTTCAGCGACCATTACTACGACTGGGACAACATGCTCGACAACTATAGCGGAGACTTCACCACAGAGGAAGCCGATGCCGTTGCCATGCTGATGCGCGACTGTGGTGTTGCCGCCGATATGCAATATGGAACCTCTGCCGAAGGCGGTAGTGGAGCCTATTCGCAGAATGCCGCCGAGGGAATGCGCGAGTATTTCGGTATCGAGGATGCCGAGTGCCTCATGCGCGACGATTATTCTGAAAAGGAATGGATGAACATCGTCTATTACGAACTCAGCGAACACGGACCTCTCTATTATGGTGGTGCCGACCCGACGCCCTTCTTCGGTGGTGGTCATGCCTTCGTGCTTCACGGCTACAATGCTGATGGAAAGGTATATGTCAACTGGGGTTGGAGTGGTGATAGCGATGGCTATTATGACATTTCCCTGCTCAACCCACCGGGAATGTCCTTCAGCTACGGACAAGACATGATTATCGGTGTCTATAGCGAGCCCAAGAACTTGGCCTCGAAGGAAGTGACCCTTGAGGCTGCTGGTACGCTGAAGGATCAGATTACAGAGGAAGAAGCCGTGCTCATCGACTCGCTCAAGGTTACAGGCGACATCAATAGCGACGACCTTCGCTTCATCCGCTTTATGGCTGGTTGCGATGAGAATGGCGACTTCACCAAGGGTTATCTGACCGTTCTCGACCTGAGCGACGCTAAGTTCGTTGAGGGTGGCGACGCCTATCTTATCGACCAGGAAGAGAACACCAAGCTCACCATTTCCAACAGTAACCTGCCCGAGCGTGCCTTCTACGGCTGCCGCAGACTGAGATCGGTTGAGTTGCCGAGTGGTATCTCCAGCTATGGCGAGGGCGCCTTCGCTTTGTGTCGTTCGCTCAAGGAACTCCGCCTCACACCTGCTGCCAATGCCGACTTCCTGGTTGAGGATAGCGTGGTGTGGAACAAGGACAAGACGGCAATCATCGCCATCATGCCTTTTGCCAAGGACACTTTGGAGATTCCGTCAGGCGTGGAGAAGATCAACAACTTCGCTCTGGCTGGTTGTGCTCATCTCACCGCCATCTCACTTCCTAAGAGTCTTACCACCATCGGTCGCGAGGCTTTCCGCGGTTGCAGCTCACTCACCGAATTGCGCGTCAACAGCCGCACGGTGCCTCAGCTCATCGGTTCCGACGTCTTTGCTGGCATCAGCATGGAACTCTGCAAACTCTATGTCAAGCGTGATACGAAGCAGGACTTCGTACGCACCACTCAGTGGAGCGCCTTCAATACATATAGCAATGTCTTCGAGTTTGGTACAGCCATCAAGGCCATCAACAAGGTGCGCGATTACGGTGATGCCAACCCCATCCTCACCTATAAGATGATGGGCGAGAAGGTATCGGGCATGCCTCAGCTCACGTGTGCTGCTGAGCCCAACTCAACAACAGGCCGCTATCCGATTATCGTTGAGAAGGGCACTCTTCAGATTGACGAGTCTGTCGACCTTATCGACGGCTATCTCGTTGTGAAGAAGGCTGAGCTCACCGTCAGCATTGCCGATGCTACACGTGCTGTTGGCGAGGACGATCCCGAGTTCACACTTACTTTCACCGGCTTCAAACTCGGTGAGGACGAGAGTGTTATCGACGAAATGCCTACCGTGCAGACCACCGCTACGGCCGACAGCCCTGCCGGTAAATACGAGTATCAGCTTGTGGGTGGTAGTGCTGCCAACTATGAATTTATCTATGACGGCAAGGGTGTCTTCACCATCACTGGTTCCGTTCCCTCAGCCATCACTGGTCTCGTTGCCGATGGCGAGTCGGTTGACGTTTACACATTGAACGGCACTCTCCTGCGTCGCGTCAACAACCTCCGTCAGCTACCCCGCGGCATCTATGTCGTGAAGGGTCGCAAGGTGGTTGTCACCGACTAATCAGTTTCCCCAAGGTCTCTTAAGAACTGAACGTACACAGAAAGTGTGTTAAAACGAAAACGCTCTTTTAGAGTCTTACAGCTTGAAACTTATCTTTTAGAAGGAGCCTCTTCCAAACTCATAATAGAGTTCAGAAGAGGCTCCTTCCATATTTGGGAGGAGGGTGAACTTTCATATTGAAAGTGTCAGTTCCAAATTCTCACTTTTGATACTCCCTCTTCTTATTTTCCATTCTTCGTCAATAAAAAAGTTTTGTTATACTTTCTTCTTTTTATAGAAAATGATTACCTTTGTACCAAAATTGAACGAATATGAAAGCTTTTATTCTGAGAATTCTCTGTCTTTTCCTTTTTCTTGCTGCCAGTTGGCAGTGGGCGAAGGCCGACGAATATATGGTCGACGAGTATGAAATCCTGGACGACCTCTCTGCCTTGAACGAAGAAGACACCTATGTTGTTCTTGGCTACAACACCAAAGATCTGATGGGCGGAACGCCTGCCACAACGGCAGGATACCTGAAGAACGAAACGGTTCCAACGGTCGATTACGACAACAAGACCATCAGAGTGGTGAGAAATTCTGAGAGTTATGGTAGTCCGCAGGAGTTCAAACTGGTGAAATCGTGGAGCGAAGAAAACGAAGAAAACGTGTTCATGCTCAAACTGGCCGATGGAGACAACTGCCTCTTTAGCGAGACGGACAAAGAGCTGCTCGTAAAAGCGCGTCCATCGACCGTGACGTCTTCTTATCAATGGAAGATAGGAAGAGGAAACAACAATCCGCTTCTGTACATGATGAACATGAAGACCTCAAAATACGTTGTAAAATACACCACTACTGGGTTCACGGCGACATCTATTCCGCAAGGGTCATCATCCTATTATTTTGGTGCACTCTGTCGCAAAAAGCAACGTATAATAACGATAGGTGCTACTGGCTATGCTGCATACGTGACGACACACGCAACTGACTTCTCCAAGACAGCAGGATTGGCAGCCTACCAAGTAACCGCAACATCCAGTACAGCAGCAAACCTGCATCAGGTAGCATTGGTCCCAGCTGAAACGGGAGTAATCCTTAAGGCGATAGCTGGCGATTATATTGTTAAAGAAGTGTTTGCAGAAATAGAACCACTTTCGGATAATTTGCTAAAACATGGACAAGGCATCACTGGTGCAGGTACGCCGAAATACGCTTTGGCTTCTAAATCAAATGGTGTAGGATTCTATCGTGTAGCCGATAATGTTTTGATTCCCGATAACAAACCTTATCTAGAGATTTCCAAAACTGAATCAAAGGACTTTCTGGGATTTGATTTTGGTAATCTTGAAGATATCGCAACTACAGTTCAAAATATTTCAACATCTTTTCAGCTAAATTCCCCCGTGCTTAATCTTCAAGGTCAGCTTGTTGCCCATCCCACTCAAGGCATCTACATCAAAAATGGGAAAAAGATTGTTATTAGATAATCATAATGGACGCAAACGAGAAACCAGAAATTATCATCTACCTGCAAGAAACAGAATTATTGATAGCAGAGTCGGGGAATAAAACCTTGCCTGTCAGCGATGAAACGATTAATAGTCCTGATGAGTTCCTTTCTAAAGAGAACCCAGTTTTATGGGAAGATGACGAGAAAGAATACTAATGTCTGTAAGGTCCAGTGCGCTGCGCTACCAGCGCAGCGATTTGCTCTTTAAAGGAAAAAGCAAACTGGCCTCCGCGAAGCAATAAAGCCTCACGGCCGCCAGCCTGCCTCTTTTGTTTTAGTTCACCGTCATCTTGCGGCCATTGATGATGTAGACGCCCTTTGGCAACTGACTGCTGACAGGAGTCTTCGGGTCTATATAAATCTTTCTGCCCAGCAGGTCGTAGACAACAGTCGTGCGGATATCGCCATCAGCAATCCGGTTGATGTTGGTCGGAATGCCATTATCGCACACGTCGTCGATAATCACGCTGAAACGAGCCATATTGGTGTGAGAACTTCCATCCGTTATTGCACCATTATAAGGCAGGTAGCACGTGAATGGCGGGATAAAGTCATCGGGACTATTGTAATAGTAGAAGCCTAAGGCTCCTTGACTATCCTGACCCAGCGTGAGGATACTGCCCTCGTTGGCATCCGACTGATAGACTCTCATGCCATACTCATAGCCTCCTCTGCCATCAGCGCCGATGGGTGTGCCCTGCAACCAGTTCTTGCTTTTCTCGCTTTGCTCCACAGATCTTTCGTAAGGCACAAGAAGGTAGGTGCCGGGAGCACCGTTGATTGCAACAGGCGTGAGATAGTGCAACAGGTTGCTCACGCGCTTCAGCGTCACCGATGTGGTGTTTTCATCGAGATCATAGTCGGATTCCTTGTTCACGCGATAGGCTTTCAAAGCACTTGGCAACTTCGTGGAGAATCCGATGTAGAGCGTTGTCCACCCGTCATCGGTGATGGTCAGCGGGAAGTAACGGTGGAGTTTACCTGCATTCTTGAATGTTCTCCAGGCGTCCTGAACGATGTATTCCTTCATCAACACGCCATCATAATTACCAGCAGTACTCTCGTCGTAAGTCACGTCGAATGTGCCGTCGTTGACATAGACATCCATCATGGTTCCGTTGTCGCTATCGTAGTGCACGATGCTCTCGTCATACAAGTAGGGAACGGTTCCCGTGGGTTTCGCATTGTCGAAATAGATATCGTTCAGCAGAGGGATTTTGTAGAAAGCATGATTATAGATCTCGCCAATGGATCCGCTGATGGTCACTTCGCTTTCTTCACGACCTGAAGGATAGGCCACGAGGTCGGCAGTGCCCAAAGTGAACAGAGCATTGCTACGTACTTCGAACGTCTCGTTCTGAGGCGTCACTTCAAAGTCTTTCAACGGACAATTGTCGAAGGTACCTGGAGCAATGGTTGTCGTGAACGATGGGATGGTGACCTGCGTCAGACTTGTACATCCGTCGAAAGCGTTCTCGCTAATCGTGTTCAGGGCCTTTGGAAGTTCCACTTCGCAGAGTTTGTCGAGACCCGAGAGGACTCCTGTGGTCAGCGTTTTGATACCCGTGAAGAAACGCATCTCCGGGAAATACTCCACACCTTTCTCCTTAGCCAGCACATTGAATCGCCTTCCTTCTGGCATAGCGTTTGATTCAACGGCATTTCGCAACGTCACAACAGAATTTTGCTCAGACTCATCCTTACCACTATTGAACACTTCAAGCCAAGCTTCCTCACACTTAGCATCTTTGAACTCAATACCTACAGGGCCGGTAAGACTTGTTTCAATAGCCATCACGCGTAGTGCTTTGGAGCACTCGCTCTTCGCTTTTCTATTGCTCTCCGCAAAGATATACTCTGATGTTTCATCAAGTATGCTTCTCATTGGCGATGCAGCTCCACACTCGTTAATCATGTCTACATATGTGTCACCGTTCAAAGCACCCCATGTGACTTCCTCGGTGGGGAACTCGAAGATTTTGGACACTCTTCCGGTGCGGTCGCCATCAGCAAAAAGGACAGGCATAGAGAGGATATCGCCATAAGGTGTATCGGCAAATTGCTTAAGCATAGGGTAGCGACCCTTCTCTTCCTTCCAAGCACTCCAGTCGTCGTCCAACAAATCGCCAGTTATCAATTCAGATGTAACGTGGGCTCCTCTGCTTGCGCTTGTTTGGATTTCATTCGTCATCTGCTGATTATCGAAATACCAGGTGGCTTGCTCTGCTTCTTTCCAATCAGCGCCATCGGGTAAAGAGGTTATGCCCTGACGTGTAGAGAAGTTCTCTACCTTACCTGTAGAAAAGCATCGTCTGGCATGAGCTATCACACCGCTTAAGCCTCGACCTGAACCTTGTCTCTCAGACTTCCTATAACCATATTGTTTATAATAAGAAAGACCGAATTCCACATGCACACAACTGAAGCAGTCCTCAACCAATCCGCATTGCATCTTCTTGACATTCTGATTGGAAGAATAGTAAGTATTATATGTGTCAATATCCTGACCTACTCCTACCAAACCAGCACCGAAGTCCGATACGTCGTTAATACCATGACCCATGCAACGTTTGAGTGAAGCTTCGCCCGACATCACGCCACAAAAGAGTCCAGTGTA
The DNA here is from genome assembly GCA_024681705.1 of Prevotella sp. Classification (GTDB taxonomy): domain Bacteria; phylum Bacteroidota; class Bacteroidia; order Bacteroidales; family Bacteroidaceae; genus Prevotella. Next base: position 8,571 of record JAILAI010000178.1, on the reverse strand, counting down.
ACCACTGCTACTAACATAACTATCGACGATTGCCATATCGTAGACTTGACCTTCGAGCAAGCTGAACAATCCTCCACCTTTGCATTTTAAAGTGAAAGTCGCATCATTATACGTTCTCGTTATTGTTTCGTCAATACTATTGTTCACATACATACCATAGATGCACTTTCCATTACCATCGAGATTAGCCACCCACTTCACCGGAGTCCAACTTTTCGCGCCTTCCTTTATGCTTTCGTCTTTCTGTATAAGGTGGGTGTTCATGAAGATGTCGTTGGCCAGCTGGAAATAGGCATCGGGGCGATTCTTATTTTCGTCGGCCGCCGCTTTGGCCAGTTGCGATACATTCTGAATGAGGAAGGGCGCATCTTTAGAGCCGTCGCCTATGAAAATGTCCTTTGGCTCGTTATCGTTCCACTCTTCTCCATAAGCAATGTTGAGGTGAATCTTACGCGACAGATCTGTACCGGAAAGCGTCACGGTGACGTCGGTCTTTCCTGGATCAAGCGGCAGGACACGAGTACGGTCTTTCTCATCGTATTCTACAAACGTAACGTTGTTAGGCAAAGTGAAGGTAGCCAGCTCCTGATAGGTCAAATTGCTCTGCAATGGTGCAAGACTGAAAGGAGTCGTAATGTAGTAAGCAGCAAAGCTAGACTTTCTCTTTCCTTCACTTACATAGAGAGGAATGGACGACAGAATGTAATTATCCTTGAACGCAATTTCCTTATCTCCGTGTTCGTCGCTGAATTGCGCTATTATGTCCCTCGGCATCATATAGCAGTACTCGTAGCCTAACTGACCGCCGGCTTCCTGACTTGCCAGTTCCTTGGTGAGTTTGCTCTCTACACCTTCTTCTATTGTTCCCGATCCGCATGGAGACAGATTACACATATTCCGGTCGTAAACAAGGTCGTTGAAAGATCTGTTCGTGTTCAGCACATTCAGTATCGGGCATTTACCGATCAAGCAGCCAACTACGAAATTGTTATGGATTTTTGAGGATTGTTCGTATGTTCCTCCAAATACACTATTGGTTAAATATATGCAACATCTCCAGTCGCTTCTAGTTGCGTATGTATCATACAAGTATCCTACCAGACCACCAGCAGCCAAAGTATGGGAATCTGTCGCAATTTTACCACTAAAGAAACTATTCGTAACCGTGACAGGTTTATGGGAACTAGTGGTTCCTTGACTTGCCGATACCGTACTAGCAATCACCCCACCAATGTAAGTTCCTCCACTGAGAGTGACCGCAGAAACACAATTATCGAGGTTCGAACCGCCAGAATATCCAACGAGACCACCGGCGAGAGCATAGAAATTATCGTCTGAGAGCTTAGTGTTGATTTGCCCAGAAGCTGAGCAATAAGCAATAGTCTCATGCGACTCAAGATAACAGTATCCAATAATTCCCCCCACGCGTGAAGCAGAGTTGACAATGTACTCTCCTTTAATGTTGATGTTCACAACAGCATGGCAATCTTCCATGGAGACCCTATCCTGGTCAATAAGAGTGCCCCAGTATTTACCGACGATGCCACCACAATTCATGGATGTTCCATTCACTTTGACTTTTGCCACGCATCCGGTAATCACACACTTGGCTTCACCAGCTATACCGCCCACGTCACCGCTGATACAATCACAAGTGATTTCACCATCATCTACCACACAGTTTTTAATATAACGAACTTTGTTTCCATCCGCAGGTTTCATGTTGCCACACACAGCACCGATGGATGGACTTATAGAGGAGGTATTCGACATGCGCACACCTGTGAGGTGGATGCCTTCCACATTTCCATCCAACAAACCAAAGAGGCCCATGTAATCGTCTTCGCTATTAATAATATTCAAACCTCTGATAACATGTGTGCCATCGTCTTTAAGAGTACCTTTAAAAGTTTTATTATACTTCCCAATGGCCACCCAGGTGTATGCGCTGAGATCGATGTCGGCATCTATCTTGAAGAATTTGTCAGTATAAGACTCACCTTCGTTCACTTTATAGGAAAGAAATGCCAGTTGCTCAGCCGTCTTGATGATGTAGGGATTGCTCTCCGAACCATTGCCGCCATCATAGCCATTGGCCTTGTGGTCAAGCCAGGTATCAGCGCTGATGCCCGTGACGCTCAAGCAGAAGAGAGCCATCAAAGCGAACCTTATCATATTGATCCTTTTCATATTTCTATCTCTTTTATTTGTTATTTCTTGTTTGTCTGCTTTTGATTAGAACTTGAACTTCACTACGTCCTTGCCCGTGCTGAGCAAATATACGCCGTGACTGGTCAAAGGTACGAAGATGGACTCCTCGTTGGTGATATCGCTATAGACAGCCACACCGTTGGAGTTGAACACACGTACACGGGGAGCTTTGCCACCATTGTCTTGAGCCGTGGGCAGTCCGCTAATGCGCACGCCACCATTCTCCTCCGTGATGTCCACATTGAGATGCACTTTATATTCTCCAGAGTTGACGGCACGGATATATGAAGGATCAGCGCTGGGCTGAAGAATCACGTAGTGCACATTGTCAGTGTACGACAGGTTCTGCACCAGTTCCCTGCTGGTTCCAAGCTGCTTCGTGTCGTAGATGTAGCTTGACAGATAGCCGTCGGTGGTTTCAGCAATACCACTGATCTTGATTGTAGCGTAGGCTTTGCTCACACCTCCGAAGTCGTGGAAGTCACTTCTCTTCACTATCGCAACAGCTTCATCAGAGATTAGCACTGGAATGGCTGGATGAGCGTAGATACCGACACGGATTTCGTTGTGCTCGTCGAGAGCTCGAGCCGAGCGGTCGATAAGCTCTACGGTGAAGACATTGGTGCCATCTTCGATGCCCTGTCCGATAAGGCGCATCTCAATGTTTTCCATAGTGATACGCGAAGATATGGGAGTGCTCTGCTGGCGTACCAAACTCCGGCTTCTGTGACGTGCATGGTAGCTTGTGTTGAACACATTGTCGAAAACAGCAGTAACGTGTGTGGAGAGATAGCCATCGAAAGTATGGTCGATGGGATAGTTAACCACAAACAGTCTTCTTGAAAGTGGCTGCACGTAAGAATCTTCAATCTGGAAATCTTTTCCGTTGATAGTGGCCGTCACGTTGTTGATAGCCGATGTGCCGGTGTTGATAACGGTGAGATTGACAGGTAAGGTGGTGCTACCGAGCAACGATGACTTGGAGTATTCCACTTCGAAGGTATAGCTATTGGTGAAGAGGCGCTCGTTGGTCATGATGATGGCTTCACTGGTTTCTATATCTGCCAATGTATAAACCACCTTTATCTCCTGGTCGTCAAGGAAGCCGTCGTAGTCGAGCATTGTCAGCGAATCGGTCTCTGCTCCCAATGTGAGTGGCGACGCTATTCTCAATGTTGGCGTAAGCACTACACGCGAGGCGTTCAGCATCATACGTGTCTGACCGGTGTGCTTGGAACTTCCTTCGGTACCATGAGCGGTGTTGTTCATCTCTGTCCAGAGTACGGCGAAGTCACTGTGGTCTGTTGCTGATTGGTCGCTCACAATCTTCACCAGTTCCGGGGTGCAGAAATGAATACCAAGATCGTTACTGACAAGTCCGTCACCATCACCATTCATTTTAAGCGTCTTCACATAGATGTCGCGCACGGTGTCGTTCTTTGCATAGAGCATCAAAGCCATTGCATGATCACCCACACGCTTCATGAAGAAGCGCAATGGCTCAATCTGTTCTTTCACGTAAGTTGGAGTCTTCGTGGCGAGAGGCACTGAGACGAAAGTGAACTGGGCTTTGCGATTCTTCAAATCGAGCAGGTTCTCCGTCATGCTGGTTCCTACGAGTATGGTGTCTTTGCGCATCATCAGGTCGTATTGCTGAGCAGAATGGGTTTCGTCCAACTTGAAGAGTTCGATGGGGTCGCTCCATTTGTTACCGTCGTAAGTAGAGAGTACGAGGCTGCCGTCGAGGTATTTGTTGTAGTATTTGTTGTCGGCCACATCCTCGTTGTCAGACTTCTTCATCACGCCGCGCTGCCATACACAAGCAGCATGTCCGTTTTCCTGAATAGTCACCACAGGCTTCGCGTTGGCTACATCCGATGGTTCGCACACCACCGTTCTCTTCCATTCGCCACCTTGCTTGCGCACATTGGCCACAATACGCTTGTCCTTGCTCAGTCCGACGGCGATATCCAATTCGTCCTCAACGTTGACGTCGCTATCGGTCACCTTACGTGTCATCTCTTCGTAAGCAACGATTTCATAGCCGTTATTCGTTGAGCGCATCTGATTGTGGGCCATCAGACCTTCTGTTGAGAGAAAGGTAGTGTCATTACTCTCAGTGTTCAGCACGGCTACACGGTCGTCGTTGTAGTCATCGGTTTTCACCGGGTCATTATAGACGACGTCGTTCTTTCCCAGGAAGTGTGGGTTGGCATCGCTGCTCACATTAATAACAAGGGGCGTGCCAAACTCGGGATCCTCAGGATTCTCGATGGCTTTCCTGACACGAGATGTTGTTGTCGACGTGGGTGTCCAAGTATTCTTCTGTGGAGTCCAGAGAGCATACGGATCGTTTTGATTCTCATACCAAGAAGTGGCGGCTTTCGCACTTGAAGATTTAGGAGCCCAGTAAGGATACTTCTCATGGAACGGGTTGTGATCGTTCTGCGGGAAGAGCAGTCTGTCGCCCAAATGGCATTCAGCGCTAGCCTTTCCTGTTACGATGCACGAACGGATATAAGCATAGGCATTCAACACGCCGATACCCATTAGCAATCCGCCGACGTCGTTGTGACTACGGAAGTCAGTACCATAACCAATACCAGCGGCAGCCTTCATTCCGACACGCACACCAGCACCCAGATTCAAGAACGGATTAGACGGTGTGTGGAGCTCCATCCATGCGCCAGTCCTCATCTTGCCAGTCAAGGTGAGAAGCAATCCCCATCCGTCAGCATCGTAACCAGTTTCGGCAGGAGTCCAGTTCTTTACCTTGAACGCAAGGTCGAAGCCTCCTTGCCAGACAGCTCGGCAATCAAGGAGGTTGAGCTTTGTCATGTACGTACTGATCCATTCTCCGGGCTTACCCAGACGGTCAGTAATCTGGTCCATCAGATTAGGCAACAACAGACCATAGCTATAAGAGATGGTTCCGCCACCTTCTGAAATAACAAGATTGGGGTCTTTTAAGTTGTAAAAACCTGCGATTGCGAAGTTGAAACTCAGACTATGACCCGGCGTGGGAATAGCGAAGATGTCGTCGATTTCCTTATAAATCCATCCGTCCAGTTTAGCGGCAGTACCATCACTGACGATGGAACCGTCTATACCAGCAGTGGTCTGGACATCTCCTTTATTGCAGAAAGTGCCGTCTTTCTTGAATTTGTCCCAATTGGCTATCTCTTTCTGCTCCTTACGCATTTCAGAGATGGTCTCGTCGCCCTCAAACTTATGGCTGAAATTGAGAGAGCCCTTGAAGTCGATGCGCTTCTTCAAAATGCTCAGATACCATGCAAAGTTGATTTTCAGCGTTCTTGGGGAGCCTTTTAAACATTCGGGTGTCCAACTATAGGAAGACGGAATGCCCACGTCGAAGCCAGCGTCAGCGTCAGCATTTGCTAATGCCACTGGGTCATCCTTTGTCACGTTACCCATCGTCTTGTCCAATACCTCATCGTCGGCTTTTTTTGAAGTCTCCTGACGTGCGAAATGGAAACGCTTAAAGATAGGAAGATTGTCATAAGTATCGCTACCTGCTACAAGCTGCATCTGGCACTCGGTGTCTATGGGCAGATCGCTGAGGTTGAAGCGCGCTCCATAATAATCGTATGTGAAGATGGGAATCAGCACGTTGTCGGCATCACTTGCTTCGGAAGTAAAGCGCATCTTCTCGTCAAAAGTCTTCGAATCGTAGGCCACCAATTCTGTCTTCTTGATGTTGCCGCTATTCTTGGTCTTTGAGAAGGTCATCACCAGTTCTGCATACTTGTCGATCACTTTTCCTTTCATCAGCTTTGGAGCGTCCTGACCGGCATTCTCGGCAAAGAAGATGGTAGAGGTGGCGGGCTGACCTGCCAGATCCACATCCTCAAGGTCGCAGAGGGCATGGTCTTCACCACGATAAATGACCACACGTTTCGTGTCGCGCAAGCCATAGAAATGCTGGTTGCTGACGGTGAAGTTTGATGCTCCCACACTACCTGCCATCAGCGTTATCTCGGCCGTACAACGTTCCTCGTCCACGATGCCCGTGAAGGGATCGTAGGCACCCGGGAATTTGTAGACCGTTGGATAAAAACCCTTCGAGATGATTTCCAAATAGACCGGATTACCCATGGTGAGCACCATGTGGGCCTCGCGACTCTTGTCATAGCCAAGATACTTCACCTGGTTGTTGGGCAGGTAGTTTCCATTGGCATCAACGCGAGCCACATTGATCTTATCTACCGAACTGACAGGTATGCCAGTGGTACGATGCAACTTCACATAGAGCGTATCGAAGCTCTCGAAGAGACCCGTTCCTATCCAGTTGAAGTTCACGAGTTCACGGTTGACGTGACGGTCGAGTTTGAAGGAAGGAGTGAGTGTAAGGTTGTTGAAGTCATAGTCCGTACCAGCACCTGGATGCAGACGGTTTTTATTGATGCGCAGACGCTTTGCAACCTCACCGCTTGTGGGAGAGCCCGAAGAGAGGAACACATCGGTGAGTTCTTTACCGCTAGGCACATAGAAACTCTGGAAGTTGTTCTTCTGAAGCTTCAGCGTAATGGTATCCTCCTTGAGCACTCCATCATCATCAGAATAACTCAACACATAGTCCATGTTATACTCCTCGCCATCGGCCTGACGCTTGGAGTCGAGCTGGAAGATGTAGAGGTTTTGGTCATCCCAATCGTGCACGTGATATTGGAATCGGAGCGTGTCGCCCTGCTCGCCCACTTTCCACACGCGAATGTTGACGGGGGCATCTTGTAGCGGCATGTTGGCATAGAAATAGCGGCTCACGGTAAGGTGCAACACATTGCCATTACCGTCGCTAGCTTCCACGCCAAAAGCATCGTCACCTTTGCCATCGTTGATACGGAAACAGAGCAACGAATGGTCGCGCATGCGCCAGAACTGCTGCTGTTGCTTCAGGTTCTTCATGTCTGGAGATGCAAACATCTCCATCACTTCTTCCACTTCGGCCGCATTTGTATAGACGTCTCCATTATGCTGCACTTCTCGCCAATCCAGATCGGCATGGCCTTCATTGATTGCCGTTACGGATTCCAGGTCGGAAATATTGTTGGCAAAATACAACTTGAAGCTCTCCGTCTGAGCGCTGACACCCAAACACGACAGAATGCCTACCAGAGTGAATAGAGTTAATATCCTTTTCATATGCCAATGTTGTTTATATAGTTACTAATTTTTACAAGTGATGCTCTCAAAAACATATTTCATCTTCGCCAGACTCATTATTGTTCCAAATGGTTTAGCCCATGGACTTGATGCTGAATTATTTGATAAATAGCTATTTGACAATACCGATGCAAAAATACATAAAAAAATTTGTTTTTAAAAGAGAAATGTTTTCTTTTTTTCAAATTATTTTTACAAAAGCATTTTCAAGTAAGAAATTGTCAGTTCGCTAAGGGTAATTGACGACGTTTTTTCCGTTTGCTTTCATGTCTCACCAATTGAAGAATCAGAGGATTCGCCCCGTTCTTCATTCCGTTCTTGATAATTACTACTGTATCCATAACCGTTGATTTTATTGTTGTTTATTTTTGATGATTTTGTTGTCTCCAGCGCCTTGAGACGATTTTGACAATACAAAAATAGTTATAATAAACACACGCATCAATACTTTGTGGTCACATTCTTCAAAGGTATATGCGACAAGCAGCCAATCTTACGACAAATAACTAAAACACCCTTGAAATATGTCGCATAGTGAAGTATTTGACCAAGCACCCATCATCCATTACCCATTATCCATCACCCATCATCTCCTATCAAATCCCATAAAACCCCATAGCCCCCCATAATCCCCCAGAGGCGCATTGCAACTTATGGCACCAGTCTGACCCACCCCTACCCCTCCCCTGCAAGCAGGGGCGGGGAGTAAAGATAGTATGTGTTCCCCCAAATCAGTAGGGCGGAACAAAAAGGACTCAGCATAATAATTCTTGGTGCTGCCTATAACTCTTCATTCACTCCCCGCCCCTATTAGGGGAGGGGCAGGGGTGGGGTGACACCACGAACAAGAGGATACCACAAATGAGTGTGCTTTAGCGCCTGTCTGACCCCACCCCTACCCCTCCCCTGCAAGCAGGGGCGGGGAGCAAAGATAGTGTGTGTTCCCCAAAATCAGTTGGGCGGAGCAGAAAGAAGTGTGCATAATAATTCCTGGTGCTGCCTATAACTCTTCATTCACTCCCCGCCCCTACTTGTGAGCCCACTGAAAAAATAGCTTTTCGAGGGAGGGGTTTTACACATGTTAACATTCCATACGGACCTCATCGCAGGAAAATCCCGTGAGAATCTGAATGTTGCGTGATATTTTTACATTCTTGGGATTTTATGGCCGAAAAA
>JAILAI010000156.1 GCA_024681705.1 Prevotella sp. | reverse complement strand
TGCGTCGCGGAGGTGTTGACATCAAGACGGTGAGCATCACGGACTCCAACATCGTGGAGAGCGCCCATGGCGTCCAGATGGTGACCGACGTGTTGTTCGAAGAGATAGAAGACCAGCTTGAAAGTGCCGACTTGCTGATGTTGCCTGGTGGTATGCCTGGTGCAGAGAACCTCAATGCCCACGAGGGTCTGAAGAAGGCTCTGGTGAAGCAGTTCGAGGCCGGAAAGATGGTAGCTGCCATCTGTGCCGCCCCCATGGTGCTTGGCGGACTTGGCATTCTGAAGGGCAAACGTGCCACCTGCTATCCCGGTTTCGAGGGCAAGCTCGAGGGTGCAGAGTATACCCATGACCTATGGACCACCGACGGCAACGTGACAACGGGCGAAGGTCCTGCCGCCGCATTGCCTTATGCCTACTCGTTGTTGGCCATGCTGACCACCGAGGAGAACGCCGCTGGCGTGGCCGAGGGAATGCGCTATCTGCATCTGATGGACTCACGGATGATGTAAGCCGTGGGCGAAAGGGTGGTGCGGTGTTAGGTCGGAATCCATCAAAGGAAACCATGACGGCCACGACCACCCGTCAATCCAAAAAGAGAAGACATGAGCGACTACGCAATTATTCTGGCAGGGGGCAAGGGACTCCGCATGGGAGCCGATGTGCCCAAGCAGTTCCTGCCCGTGGGCGGACTGCCCATCCTGATGCGCACCATCCGCCGTTTCAGGGAGTATAGCAGTCGGCTTCACATCATCTTGGTGCTCCCTTTGGAGCAGCAGGAGTATTGGCGCGAACTCTGCGAGAAGTATCATTTCGATGAGAAATACGACGTGACAACGGGCGGAGAGACGCGATTCCATAGCATCGTGAACGGTCTGAAACTCATTCCCGACGACGCCGATGGAGTGGTCAGCGTGCACGATGGCGTGAGGCCTTTCCCTTCGGTCGAGGTCATCGGACAGTGCTACAAAACGGCACGACGGACGGGTACGGCCGTGCCTGTCGTACCGGTCGTCGAGACCGTGCGCCATCTTTCTGACGCCGCCTCGCCCGATGCGATGAGCCATTCCGAGACCGTGCCGCGCGACGAATATCGGTTGGTGCAAACACCACAGGCGTTCGACATCCAGCTCCACAAGAAGGCCTATCGCCAACCCTTCAGCAAGGCGTTTACCGACGATGCGTCGGTGGTGGAGGCAATGGGCCATGCCATCACGCTCGTGGAGGGAAACAGGGAGAACATCAAGATAACCACACCGTTCGATATCATCGTGGCCGAGGCGATTGTCAATCATTAGCGCATCCTTCTCGCGGCATAGTGCATAGTCGTAGGCTTTATTCCTGGATGATGGCACATGCGCATTTTTGACATTTCGTCGTAATACTATTTCTTTGTTCCTTAAGACATGACGGACATACTTCAGCAAGACATCAAATACGTGCCGGGCGTCGGACCGAAAAGGAAGGACATCCTGCAAAAGGAATTGGGCATCGAGACCTTCGGTGACCTGCTGGAGTATTATCCTTATAAATATGTGGACCGTAGCAAGGTATACCAGATTGACGAGTTCAGTGGTGAAATGCCCTTTGTTCAGGTGAAGGTGCAGATTCTCAGTTTCGAGGAATTTACGATGACGCCGCGCAAGAAGCGCATCGTTGCCCACGCCACCGACGGCACTGGTGTCGTCGATCTCGTGTGGTTTGCGCATGCCCAGCAGATTACGAAAGACCTGAAGGTGCATATTGACTATCTGGTGTTTGGCAAACCATCGGTCTATGGCGGGCGCTATCAGTTTGTGCATCCTGAGATTGAGAAAGCCTCTGAGGTGCAACTTTCCGAGATGGGCATGCAACCATACTATGTGACAACCGAGCGGATGAAGAACGCTAACATCACGTCGCGCGCCATCGAACGCATCACGAAGTCGCTGCTCGAACGCCTTTCTACGCCATTACCCGAGACGCTCCCTCCCTTCATCGTCAATCGATTGCGGCTGGTCAGTCGCGACACCGCGTTTCGCCACATCCACTATCCCAAGAGTGCCGACGACATGTCGCACGCACGTCTGCGACTGAAGTTTGAGGAATTGTTCTACGTTCAGCTCAACATCCTGCGCTATGCCGCCGACCAGCGAAAGAAATATCGGGGTTTTGTGTTCCAGCATGTGGGCGCTATCTTCAATGAATTCTTCCACCATCATCTTCCTTTCCCGCTCACGGGCGCGCAGAAACGTGTCATCCGCGAGATCCGGGCCGACATGGGCTCCGGCCGACAGATGAACCGTTTGCTACAGGGCGACGTGGGTTCGGGCAAGACGCTTGTCGCGCTTATGTCGATGCTCATCGCGCTCGACAATAATTTCCAGGCCTGTATCATGGCTCCGACCGAAATATTGGCCGAGCAGCATCTCGCCACCATTCGTGAAATGTTGGGCGATATGCCTGTGCGAGTGGAACTTCTGACGGGCATTGTGAAAGGCAAGAAGCGTAAGGAAGTGCTCGAAGGTGTTGCCAATGGTAGCGTGCAGATTCTCGTGGGCACGCATGCGGTGATAGAGGATACGGTGCAATTCCTCCACCTAGGTTTCGCGGTGGTCGACGAACAGCATCGCTTCGGCGTTGCCCAGCGTGCCAAACTCTGGAGCAAGAGCGTCAATCCGCCTCATGTGCTCGTGATGACGGCAACGCCCATTCCCCGCACTTTGGCGATGACTATCTATGGCGACCTCGATGTGAGTGTGATCGACGAGCTGCCTCCAGGTCGCAAACCCGTGCAGACCGTCCACCGCTACGACACACAGATGACGTCGCTCTACGCCGGCATCCGCCAGCAGGTAAGACAAGGACGGCAGGTCTACATCGTGTTCCCGCTCATCAAGGAGAGCGAGAAAATCGACTTGAAGAACCTCGAAGAAGGCTTTGAAACCCTCCGCGAGGCGTTCCCAGAGTTCAAACTCAGCAAGGTACATGGCAAGATGAAACCGAACGACAAGGAAGAGGAAATGCAACGATTTGTGCGCGGAGAGACGCAGATACTCGTCGCCACAACCGTTATCGAGGTGGGCGTCAACGTCCCCAACGCCTCGGTGATGGTGATTCTCGACGCCCAGCGTTTCGGTCTTTCCCAGCTACATCAGTTGCGAGGGCGCGTGGGACGTGGCGCCGATCAGTCGTTCTGTATCCTTGTCACCAACCGTAAGCTGACGAAGGAGACATCCAAGCGCATCGATATCATGTGCGATACCAACGACGGTTTCCGAATTGCCGAAGCCGATCTGAAACTTAGAGGTCCCGGCGATTTGGAGGGTACTCAGCAGAGCGGAATGGCCTTCGACCTGAAAATTGCCGACATCGCTCGCGACGGTCAGATAGTGCAGCTGGCGCGTGACGAGGCCCAGCGCATCGTCGATGACGATCCGAAGTGTCAAAAGCCTGAATATCAGATGCTTTGGAATCGTCTGGCCGAGTTGCGCAAGACCAATGTCAACTGGGCGGCCATCTCGTAAGAAACCGTTGCTGAACGTCTCGAAAAATCCTCCCGTTGGTCGCTCATTTAATGTCTCTGCGACCATGTTTTTATTGTGTTAAATGACTGTTATCGAGCACAAAAGAAATGTTTACGTACACAATTTTGTGTTAAATAAACAATAAAAACTTAGAATAAGGTGGGCTGTTTGAAAAGTTTTTCTTACCTTTGCAATCGAAATTTTGTTTAAACCGATTCTTTATTCCCGTATTTTGTCGGTTTTACTTGGTGAAAACTACGCACCGCGTTTACAGTGAACCTAAAAAAGTGATTATGCAATTAAAGAAAACAATAGGAAAATTTGCGTTGACAGCAGCGTTGGCATTAGCCACAGTACCAACTTTCGGACAAGACCTTCTCGCTAGGCAGGCTCCCGTAGACCGCCGCGCCACCAAGGTCGACACCATGGCTCTCCATCTGATGGAGAGAAGCGAGGCCAGCCAGGCCGTCGCCGATCTCTATAACGATTGGAACAACCGTTGGGCACATGCTCAGGGCAATCTTCCCGAAACTTTCAAAATTGACTTGCGTGGCTTCACAATGCCCACCACAAGTCGTCTCATTACAAGTAATTATGGACCGCGCTGGGGCCGCGTGCACAAAGGCCTCGACATCAAAGTATATATTGGCGACACCATCTACGCAGCCTTCGAAGGCACCGTGCGTGTGGTACGCTACGAAGCTAACGGCTATGGTAACTTTGTCGTTATCCGCCATCCCAACGGACTGGAGACCGTTTATGGTCACATGTCGAAGCAACTCGTTAAGCCCAACCAGCGCGTAAAGTCTGGCGAACCCATCGGTCTGGGCGGTAACACCGGCCGTAGTACCGGTTCTCACCTGCACTTCGAGACTCGTCTTTGCGGCGTAGCACTGAACCCCGCTCTGATGTTCGACTTCAAGAATCAGGACGTAACGGGCGACTTCTACACCTACCGTCGTGGCACTTACAACCGTGATTCCGAGCGTGCAACACGTTCTTATGGCAAGTCTACTTCAAGAACTCAGGCTTCGGTGGCAGCAACTACTCCAAAGGAGAGCGCCAAATCGAGCCGTCAGACTCGCGCCACGCGCCAACAGGCAACGGCTAAGACCAGCAAGAAGGAACAGAGAGGCCGTCAGCGCGCTTCAGCAAGCCACACCGTGAGCAAGGGCGAAACGCTCTATTCAATTGCACGCAAGAATGGAACAACGGTGGAAAAGCTCTGTAAGCTGAACCACATTGGTAAGAATATGCGCGTGCGTGTAGGACAAAAGATTAAAACATCATAAGTTTGTTTTTTCATATGTTTGATAGTGGGGCGGCATCGAGAGGTGCTGCCTTTCTTTTTGTCCTGACGTCATCGTTTTTCCGTAGGGTTTCGCTCTTTCAAGAAATTGCACACTCCGTTCTCGAGGGGTCGTTTTTCGCATTTTGGCGAGTCCGTTTTTAACACTCTGTAATCGCCGTGAGTGGATTCTTTTCGACGACGAGTCCGTTTGGTCGAAAATAACGCGAAAAATGCGCATTTTTGCAAGTTGCTGATTGTCAATAAGTTAAGGGTTTTTCGAAAATTTCTCTTATCGAAATTGGCGCTTTTGAAATAAAAAATCTAGATTTTTTTCATCGAAACTGGCGCTTTCAATCATCGAAACTGCCGCTTTTGGTGAAGAAAAGCGTCGGTTTTGGTGATCAAAGGTGTCGAAATGGTTCGCTTAGGTGGTCGTTTTGCTAACTCCGAGTTGGCATTAAGTGGGTAGTTGATTTTCGGCTAAAGATTTCTTAACACGTAGAATTGCAATTGTTAATTGTCAAGATTCCAGAACGTTTTTAACACTTCGGATTGCATTGCACACATGTGGATAGATGATAAATGGCCACGATGGTTTCATGGCATCCATGAAGGGGTTGGAGCAAGAATGTGGATTGGGGTGGTTAGGATGGGCGTATCGCATTCCTAATGGCGAACCATACGTGCATCAAAATGGTGGAGATGGTGCCGTAATGGTGGCACATCACGCGGAATCGTTCCTTCAATGAGTCGCGGTGATGCAATGTGGTCTGGCCTTCCTTCAGGTAATCCACCAGCACCTGATGGGTGTTAGCCATGGGGCGTTGCTCAGTTTCGCCCTGCTTCATCACCCGTATGCACCAGTCGACGTCAGCCGAATAGCGATATTTGAGGTCGTATTCTTGTTCGCGGGCGATGGAGGTGAGTGCGTAGAAAGCTTGGTGGCACACGAGCATTCCTTGCCGGAAAGAGCGCCACGAGAGCTCCTCGGGCGGCCTGAGATGACGTTTGCCGAGCAGCTTGCCGTCGTTGTCGACCACATCGGTGTCGCCGTAGATGACCGCTGGCAACACCTTTTGCTCCGCCATCTTTGCCACGATGGCCAGCGTGTCGTTGCTATGCAACTTGTCGCCCGCGTTTAGAAACACTAGATAATCGCCCGTCGCCTTGTGCAAACCTTTGTTCATGGCATCGTAGAGCCCGTGGTCGGGCTCCGACGTGATGACGACCTCGTGACCGTTTGCCGCCACGTCCGACCGCATCTTATAGTCGAATGCCAGCGTCAGCGTCTGGTCGTTGGAGGCCCCGTCGATGATGAGATGCTCCACGTTGTCGTAGGTCTGCGCCAGCACACTATCGAGCGTGCGCTTCACCACCGCCTCTGCCCGGAAGGTAACGGTGACGACCGATATCTTTATCTTGTTTTTCATTCTTCAGTTTGATTGCCCTCGTAAACCTCAATATATCTCTTGGCCACGCTCGATTGCGACCAGCAACGTCCCACTTTGTGCAGGGCGTCTTTCGACAAAGCCTCAGCATCGGCTTCGCTAAGCACCCATGTCAGACCGTTGGCCAGGTCGTCGGCATCGCGGTAGTTTGCCACGTAGCCGTTCTTCTTGTGGTCAATCATCTCGGGAATGCCGCCCGTGCGGAAACCCACGCAAGGAACGCCGCAGGCCATCGCCTCCATGATGGTGTTGGGAAGGTTCTCCGATAGCGACGGCAGAACGAACAGGTCGGAAGCATTATAGAGGGCCGCGATGCGACGCGGGTCGCTCACATAGCCTTGCGGAAACACCTTCATGGGGAACGTGCTCTTCACCTCTTCGGCATGACCGCCAAGCACTACGAGCGCCGTCTGTTGGGCCAGTTGTGGTTGGTGTTCGCAGATGCTTTCGCACGCTTTCGCCAGATAGTCCATCCCTTTGTTGCGGTTGGTCACCCTTTGCGACACGAACAGAATCAGTTTCATGTCGGTCGGCAGACCTAGTTTCTGCCTCGAAGCCACTTTGTCGGCCGGTCGGAAGATGGATGTGTCTATCGGATTGGGGATGCTCACCACGCGTTGCCCCTTGAGCAATGCACTCTCACGCGCCTCGCTGGCCAGCCATTCGCTACACGCCACAAAGGTAATCTGCCTTCCTTCGAGCATCTTCTGCTTGCGACGCCACGTCTTTGCCGAGAGGTCGTTGTCCGATCCGCCGCCCGGAAGATATGGACATCGGCAACATCCCGTGGTGAACTGGCGGCACTCCATCGTCAGATGGCAGATGGCGGTGGCGGGCCACATGTCGTGCATCGTCCAGACCACGCGCTTGCCGCTATCCAGAATGCGGCGGATGTCCTTCAGCGAGAGCATGCCCTGATTCACCCAGTGCAGATGCACTACGTCGGCTTCCTGAAACTCGCGTGTGCTGGTGATGTCGGTTCCGGCGCACGCCACGTCGAGGTCCCACAGGTGTTTGCGCCGTAGTCTGAGTCGTAGCCACACGGAAAGCCGCTCGAGCAAGAAGTTCCATTGCCCGCGCCATCCGCCTCCCCACTGGCTCACCAGCAGGTCGTCGGTAGACTTGTCCCTGACCAGCATGCGCGCCTTCACGCCGTTGTTGTTCAGCGCCACCATCAGTCGGTTGGCCGCAACGGCCGCCCCGCCCGTACGCTCGCTCGTGTTCACAATCAGTACTCTCATGCGTGTTCGGTTGAGTTCTTCTTTCGGTTTCTAGTTGCAAAAGTAGGTAAAAAAACGCAGAAAGGCACTTCTTTCGATGAAAAAGTGAATCGTGCAAACGTTTGCATCGCTAAAAGAATGAAACGAAGCCCGATGGAATAGGTTGTTTCGCAAGAATTAATTACCTTTGCATAGTCAAACCATATAACCCGGAAATGGAAATGAAAGAGAAAATGAAAACATTGATCAGCTTGTGTGTCAAGACCATCATGGTGCTTGTCATGCTGTTCGTCGTGAACGGCAGTCAGAGTGTGCGTGCCCAGGGATGGCCCGAGGCATATAATGGTGTGATGTTGCAAGGGTTCTTCTGGGACTCGTATAGTGCATCGCAATGGTCGAAACTCGAAGGACAGGCCGACGACCTCGCCCAGACGTTCAGCCTGGTGTGGGTTCCGCAGAGTGGTAACTGTGGCGGTCAGTCGATGGGTTACGACGATCTCTATTGGTTCACCGACTACAATAGCTCCTTCGGTACGGAGGCAGCCTTGCGCTCCATGATTTCGACGTTCAAGGCGAAGGGCATGGGAACCATCGCCGACGTGGTGATCAACCATCGCAAGAGCCTCACCTCGTGGACCGACTTCCCCAAGGAGGTATACAAGGGCGTGACCTATCAGCTCACCTGGCAGGACATCTGCTCCGACGATGAGGCGGCGCGAAACGGTTATCAGTGCGGTCCCAACAAGGACACGGGCGAGGGCTGGGACGGCATGCGCGACCTCGATCACAAGAGCGAGAACGTGCAGACGAACGTGAAGGCCTATCTGGACTTCCTGCTCAACGACCTCGGATATACGGGCTTCCGCTACGACATGGTGAAAGGCTATTCGGCAGAATACACCCGCATGTACAATACTTCTGCCCAGCCACAATTCTCGGTGGGCGAGTACTGGGACAGCAGTTCGCGCATCAGCAACTGGATTGATGGCACAGCCCAGAGCGGTACGCCGACCAGTGCGGCCTTCGACTTCCAGTTCCGCTACACGGTGCGCAATGCCGCCAACAACGGCGACTGGACACGTCTGGGACAACAGAACGATGGCAACTGGCCACTCGTGAGCAACAACTATAAGCAAGGTAACTACTTCCGTTGGGCGGTGACCTTCGTGGAGAATCACGACACCGAGCGCCGTGCAGGTTCCGAACAGGATCCCCTGAAGAAGGACACCTTGGCCGCCAACGCCTATCTGCTTGCCATGCCTGGTACGCCGTGCGTCTTCCTGAAACATTGGCAGGCCTACAAACCAGAGATAAAGGCAATGGTGGAGGCTCGCCGCGTGGCCGGTATCAACAACATGAGCACCTATGCCAACATGCGCTCGAACAAGGAATACTATTCGAACCTCGTGAAGACCAACGGTGAGAACCGTCTGCTCTTCGTGGTGGGAAAAACCGACGGTTATGTGCCTAGCAGTTCTCAGTGGAAAGAAGTCCTCTCGGGCTACCACTATAAGTATTACCTCTCGCGTTCGCTCGAAACGGCTTGGGCAAATCGCGCCTCTGGCACCTACGACGAGCCGTTCGACGTCACGTTGACCGCCGTTTCCGCATCTGACGATGCTCAGTTGGTGTACACGCTCGACGGAACAACACCCACCGCCAGTAGCACGAAGGTGGCCGACGGCACAACACTTCACATCGATCAGGATTGCACGCTCACGCTGGGTGTTCTGGTTGGCGGAGCCGTGAAGGGCATCGTCACCCGTGCCTATACCCTGAAGAAGGTGGAGCGCAAGGACATCACGGTCTATGTGAACACCGATCAGGTGGGCTGGACATCGGTGAACTTCTGGACATGGGGCGGCGACGACACTCATGCTCCGCAGAACGCCAACTGGCCGGGCGACAATATCACGCAGACCACATCCGTCAATGGGAAGACTTGGTTCTACAAGACCTTCACGCTGAATTCCGACGACGACTACGTGAACTTCGTATTCAGCACGGGCTCTGGTTCGCCGCAGACCGTCGATGTGGAGAACGTTCGTAGCGACAAGTTCTTCGAAATCAGTACCGAGAAGAGCGGTAACAAGAACCTCGTCGTCGATGTGACCAGCACTACCGGCATCAGCGTAGCCGAGTGGCAGAACCCGCAAGGAACCTCGAACAACGCTTGCATCTACTCGATGGACGGCCGATTGGTTCGTCAGGGAACCTCCACTAGTGGTCTGCCGCGAGGCCTCTACCTGGTGGGCGGTCGCAAAGTGGTTGTGAAATAAGTTTCAAAAGGCAATTGTTATGAATAAGAAACTATTTCTGTCGGTGCTGATGTTGTTGGCCGCGATCGGCATACAAGCTCAGCGATTGGTGGGCGGTGACCTGTCGATGCTGCCCAAATACGAAGCTGCCAAAGTGAACTATTACGATCGCAACGGTGCTTCCATCAGCGACGTGCTTGTTCACATGCACGACGAGGCTGGCTTCGGCATTGTGCGCGTGCGCCTCTTCGTCACTCCTACTGGAGCAACGGGCGTGGTACAAGACTTGGACTATGTGAAGACGTTGGGCAAGCGCGTGAAGGACGCTGGAATGAAACTGATGGTAGACTTCCACTATAGCGACACGTGGGCCGACCCCTCCAACCAATGGACGCCATCGAAATGGACCTCGTTGAGCGATAGTGAACTCTATCAGACCATCTACGAATACACCAAGGATTGTCTGCAACAGCTCACGGCCGCTGGTGCGCAACCCGACTATATTCAGACGGGCAACGAAATCAGCTATGGTATGTTGTGGGGAGCGAAGGGTACAAGTTCGCCTAAGAAATGCTACACCAGTAGCGATAGCAATTGGGAACGCTTCCGCACGCTTCTCAAAAATGCCGGAAAGGCTTGTCGAGAGGTGTGTCCGCAGGCCAAAATCGTTATCCACACCGAGCGCACCAACAATTGGAGCACCACGAAAGGCATCTACGAGCGTCTATCGTCGGTCGACTACGACGTCATCGGCCTGAGCTACTATCCCGAGTGGCACAACAATCTGGCTACGCTGAAGAGTTTGGTGCAGAACCTGAAGAACACCTACTCGGATAAGCCCGTGATGATTGTGGAAACGGGATATTGCAACAACTGGTATCCTAGCAATGCCACCTATAATCTTACCTCCACGTGGCCCGCTTCGGCCGAAGGGCAGAAGAAGTTCCTCACCGATCTGGTGGAAACCGTGCAACAACTCGATAATGTGACGGCAATCATCTATTGGTTCCCCGAAGAAAATCCCTATAAGCCTGGGTCGAACCAATACAACAATGTGTACGATCCTTGGTTCAATCACGGTCTGTTCAACCCAGAGACGGGTCGTGCCTCCGAAGGTCTCTATGCGCTGAAACCCTATTCTGATGTGGAAAACGGCATCGAAACACTCGAGGTTTCCAACGATGTCAGCACATCTTCATCAGCCGTCTACACACTCGATGGCCGACAATTGCCCAACCAGCAACCACTTCAGCCCGGCATCTACATCCGCGACGGCCGAAAGGTCGTAGTGAAATAAGCTTATACACCTACGATTAGAATAAAGCAAGTGGGCGGCAGACCAAACATTCATTGGTTGCCGCCCACTTAAGTTGAATGATTCTTTCGTCTATTTTGTAAAAGAATCTGCCGTTTACTTTTAGTTGAAAAGCGCCATTCTTCCTTTTGCTCAATGTCGTTTTCCTCTCGTTTTATCGATGCTTTCGACCTCTCATTTTGTCGTATTATTTCGTTCTTCGAGCCGACGATTCTCCGCTTAGGACCCTAGCTTTCCTTGTACAGATAAGCTTTGTTGAAGAAAAACGCCGGTTTGTTTAAAACATTTGCGCACGAACCAAAATCAGGCTACCTTTGCATCAGATTCATAAATGTTAAGGTTATTAGGCTAAGGTTGTTAAGATTGTTTTCTTTACCTGAGGGGAGGAGCGCCTCCCTTTTTTTGTAAAAATCCCTAAAACGCTTGCCAACCCGCGTTGATGCGGCATATGGCAAGCGTTATTGATTACATCGACTTTGCTGAAATTTATTTATTAGAAGCGTTATTGATTGTATCGACTTTGCTGAACTCTCTATTGCAGGAATCTTAGAATTCCAGTGGCCGACCGCGATAGAAGTCGAGTAGGGCGTTCTGATAGAGGTATTCGTACTTTGCGCGCACCAAGTCGCTTTCGGCTTTCATCAAGTTGTTCTTGGTTTCGTTGAACTCCGTGATGTTTGCCTTTCCGTATTCATATTTCGCCTGCATCAGTCGGAAGGCCTCCTCCTGGCTGAGGCGCGCCTTGTCACTGCTCTCGTATTTGGCCTGTGCCGTGATGGCGTTGTAGTAGGCCTGTTGAATCTCCTTGTAGAGTGTCTTCTTGGTGTTCTCCAGCATCAGCATCTGTGTCTGCCTGTTCAGTTCGGCATTGCGGATGTTGTTGCGTGTTTCATAGCGGTTGAAGATAGGCACGCTGAGGTTGAGTCCGAGATATTGGCTGAAATTGTTCTTCAGTTGTTTGAAGAATCCGTCGGAGTGATAGCCGCTCGTCTTGTAGTAGTTGCTTCCCAGACCAGCCTGGAATGAAAGCGACGGAAGCTTTGCGCTACGGGCAATGTCGATGCTTTTCTCCGTTCCTTCCAGACGGAATTGTTCAGCTCTCACCTCGGGCTTCACCATGACGGCCTCGTTGTAGATGGCGTCGGGCGATGGTGCCGTTCCCGTCGGGATGAGACTATCGGCCGCGGGGACCACGATATCAAAGCCCTCGGGCGACGGTAGTTCGAGCAATTGTGTCAGGGCGAGCACCGCCAGCTGACGGTCGTTTTGGGCTTGTGTAGCCGTCAAATGGCTCTGAGCGAGTGCGGCTTCCTGCTGGGCCACCTCAGAACCGCTTGCCTTTCCGTTGCGCATCATCTCGGAGAGTCGGAACAACTGAAGCGAGTCAATCTCAATCTGTCGATTGGCCACGAGGCAAAGTTCGTTGCTATAGAGTATCTGTACGAATGCCTGAGCCACTTGCATGCGGATGTCGTTCTTGGCTTTCTCCAGGTCTTCGTTGGCCGCCTGAAGGTTGAGCTGGTTCAACTCGAGCGTGCGGGGGATGCGGTAGCCGGTGAAGAGCGGAACCGATGTGCCCAGAGAGAACGATGTGCTATTGGTGTTCGTATTGGTATAGGTGTTCTCGGCCGTGAGTCCTCGTCCAAAGGAGAAGTTCTCCGATGCTGATGCACTGAGGTCGGGCAGACGGCTATAGCGTGCCGTGTTCACGTCGATCTCACGTTGCTGGCGAGTGATGTTGCTCTGCTTGATTTGCAAGTTGTGGTCTACGGCGTAATCGACGCATTGACGCAATGTCCACGTCTGTTGTGCATGCACCTGTAGCGTTATAGCAGCCACGATGGCTATGATGATTTTTCTCTTCATGTCCGTAAGTGTTTATTCATCTTCTTTTTTATCGTCGCTCACCACCTGCGGTCCGCGCACGATGTCCTTAAGCGTCAGCCCGCTCTTGATCTCGATGTTCACGCCGTCGGAGAGTCCTGTCGTCACCTGTTTGCGCTCGTAGGTCTTCTGTTCTCCGGTGCCCTTCACGATGTAGACGAACGTGGAGTCACCGCTGAACTCGATAGAGCTCTCCGGTACGCTGACCACATTGCTGGCCTTAGCCAGAACAATCTCTGCGTTGGCCGAGTAGCCCGAGCGAATCCTGCTACCTTTGAGCACGTGGACGGCGGCCTTGATCTCAAATTGGTTGGCACCGTTGCTTTCCACCGCCTTCGGCGAGATGTATTCGAGCGATGCGTCGAACGAGAGGTCCTGCATGGCGCCAATCGTAATCTTCATCGGCATGCCCGAAATCAGATGACCCACTTCGGTCTCGTCGATGTTCCCTCTGAATATCAGGTCGTTCATATTGGCCACCGAGGCGATGGTCGTTCCGTCGTTGAAGGTGTTGCTATTGATGACCGAATTACCCACCTTGACGGGAATGTCGAGAATGATGCCCGAGATGGTGGAGCGGATGAGCGTCGACGAGGCTGAGGCATTGCTCCGCGATACACCGTCGCGCACTACGGCGAGGGCGTCGTCGGCAGCCGTCTTCTCCTCGCGTGCCTGACGCAAAGCCTGCTTGGTCTTGTCGTATTCGTCGGCACTGATGAGTTCCTGCTTGTAGAGCGACTCCACGCGGCTGAGGTCTATCTGAGCCTGTCGCAGGTTGATTTCGGCCAGACGAACGCGGCTCTGTGCCGAACTTAGTTGCGACATGTCGGGAATCACTTTCACCTTGGCGATCACCTCGCCCGCCTGCACCATGTCGCCAGGTTGCTTGAGCAATTCGGTGATGATGCCCGAAATCTGTGGTTTCACGTTGACCTCGTTGCGGGGCTCAATCTTTCCCGTCACGACGGTGCTCTTCGCAATGTCGGTGGTTTGTGGGGTGAACTCGTTGTAGACAACCGGCTGGGGTTGCGATTTCTGCCAGAGGAACATAAATGTCCCGATGAAAATCAGGGCCACGATGGCCGCGATGATGAGTTTGCTGTACTTCTTCATATTATGGTGTTTTTTTTCTTTCTTGCGATTGTGAATATTGATGTTTGGGAACCAAGCGTTTTATTCGTCACGCATGGCGTCGACGGGTTTGATGCTCATAGCTCTGGTTGCTGGCGCCAGACCCGCCAGAACGCCCATCAGACTGACGATGAGTGCGGCTGAGATGGCGGTCCAGAAGCCCACCTGGAAGTGAGCGTTGACGATGCCGTCCTCGGTGTTTCCCATCTCCAGCATCTGTAGGATAGCTACGGCGAAGAGGATGCCGCTCATGCCCGCCACGAGTGTGAGCACAATGCTCTCGGAGATGATTTGTGAGAGCACCATGCGCGGTGTGGCACCGATGGCGCGACGGATGCCTATCTCGGTGGTCCTCTCGCGCACCGTCACCATCATGATGTTGCTCACGCCGATGGCTCCGGCCAACAATGTGCCCAGACCGACCAGCCAGATCAAGAAGTTGACCCCGCGGAACAGGTTGTCGAGCAGCTGGAAGAGCACCTCGGTGTTGAACACCATCGTGCCCTGTTCGTCGGTGGGGTCCACATAGTGTGCCCGTGCCACCGTCTCGCGTATGCGGCTGGTCAGGGAGCTCATCACCACGCCCTTGCGGCCCGTTACCGCAATCATGTCCACCTGGTTGCCACGGTTGTAGGCCTGTTGCATCAGTGTGATGGGCAGAATGACACTGGTTCCGGCCTCGCCGCCGAAGTTGATGGCCTCCGACACGTTGTAGTCGACGCCCACAATCTGGAAGAAGATGGAGTCGATGCGGATGCGCTTTCCACAGGGGTCGCCGCCACCGGGGAAGAGGTCCTTGTAGATTTTCTTTCCGATGACGCACACCTTGCGGTGCTCGCGCATGTCGGCGTCGTTGATATAGCGGCCGTAGAAGAGCTTCGGACTGTTCACCTTCTGATAGTCGGGCATAGCGCCGTTGACGCTCACGGTGGTCTTCTTGTCGCTGAAGTAGGCGGTTCCGCCGTTCGAGAACAGGATGGGCGTCACCACGTCGAGTTCGGGAACGCTCTTCTTGATGCGCTCCACGTCTTTGTATTCCATCGACCAGTAGCGGCCTTTGCGGAAACCTTTGTAGGCCTTCGACGTAGGTTGGGCCCACACCATCGCCGAGTTGGTGGCGAAGCCGGCGAAGTTCTGGTTGAGCATTTCCTTGAGGCCCTGTCCGCCGCCGATGAGTGCAACGAGCATGAAGACGCCCCAGAACACGCCGAAGCCTGTCAGGAACGAACGCGACTTGTTGCGGGTGAGCGTGTCGAGAATCTCGCGGTAGCTGTCAATATCTAATCTCATTTGAATCTCCTTTTTTTATTCTGCCCTCAGGGCTTCGATTGGACGGATGCGAGCTGCTTTCATAGCTGGGATGAGACCTGCGATGGTCCCCGCCACCACCATCACCAGGGTGGCTTCGATGCACACGTCGATGCCCACGGTGGGGTCGACGAACATCGTGGCCTGGAACAGTCCCGTGTCGATGGTTTCGTGGCCCAGTGTGGCATCCATATACTCGTTGGCGAAGATGCCCAGCAACATGCCGACGTAGCCGAAGACGGTGGTGATGATGACGCTCTCCACGATGATCAGCCGCAAGATGCTCCAAGGCTTCGCGCCGATGGCCTTGCGGATACCGAACTCGTGCGTGCGTTCCTTTACGGTGATGAGCATGATGTTCGACACGCCCACGATGCCGCTGAGCAACGTGAACAGACCGACAATCCACAGGGCGGTGCGGATGATGCCGAGGCCCATTTCCATTTGCATGCTCTGCGTGAAGCGGTTCCAAATCCAGAAGCTGTTCTCGTCCTCAGGATGCACCTGGTGGTTGGCGTTGAGGCGCTGGCGGTAGTCTTTTTCAAAACTCTCGTTGGCCTGCTCCGTTTCCAGTCCGTGGAAGGTGAATTCGATGCGTCCTACGTCCTCATTATTTGCGCCGTAGATCGACTTGATGGCCGAATACGACGAGAAGGCGTTGGCCTGTCCGTTCTCGTTCTCCTTGTAGATGCCCACCACCTTGAAGGCGAAGTTGCCCACGTTGACGTGCTTCCCGATGAGCGATTCGGGTTCGGAGTGCGTCAGTTCCTTGGCCTGCTTGTTGCTGAGGATGAGCACTTTGCGCTTCTCGCGGATGTCGATGTAGTTGACGAATCGTCCGCTCATCATCTCTATCTTGTCAATCTTGGGGTGGTTGGGGTACACGCCCGCTATCTGGGTGCTGATGTATTGCTGCCCCAGACTGATGACGCCCGAGGTGTAGTATTGCGCGCCCACCTCGTCGATGGTGCCGTCGAATTGCTCCTGCGTGGTCTTCAGGTCGTTCGTCTGCACATTTATCTGCCGGCCTTCCTTCAATCCCTTGTAGGGCTTTGAGGTTTCTCCGCCGAAGATCACCATCGATGAGCTGAGGAAGCGACTGCTCTGCTTCAGCTGGGCGTTGATGAGTCCGTTGCCGGCTCCGAGCAGCACGATGAGCATGAAGATGCCCCAGGCTACGGCGAATCCCGTGAGCCCGGTGCGCAACTTATTGCGCTTGGTGGTGCTCCATATCTCTGTGAAGATGTCTCTCATGTTTTGTGCTTATTTCATGATGCCGCCCATGCCGAATGGCGATGAGTTGTGCTCGGTGTTGATGTCGATGTTTCCGATGACGCCATCCTTGATATGAACGATTTTGTTCGTCTCGTTGGCCACGCCGCTCTCGTGGGTCACCACCACGATGGTCATGCCCTGTTCGGCGTTGAGTTGCTTCAGCAGCTGCATCACCTCGACGCTGGTCTTCGAGTCGAGCGCTCCCGTGGGTTCGTCGGCCAGTATGATTTGCGGTTTGGTGATGAGTGCACGGGCTATGGCCACGCGCTGCTTCTGTCCGCCCGAGAGTTCGTTGGGGTAGTGGTGAGCCCAGTCGAGCAACCCCAGCCGTTCCAGATAGTCCATTGCCATCTGGTGGCGCTTCTTGCGCGATACGCCCTGATAGAACAAGGGCAGCTCCACGTTCTCGACGGCTGTCTTGAACCCAATCAGATTGAAGCTCTGGAAGATGAAGCCTATCATGTGGTTACGGTATTCGGCGGCGCGGCGTTCGCTCAGGTC
>JAILAI010000094.1 GCA_024681705.1 Prevotella sp. | reverse complement strand
CTGAGGTCGGTGGATTTCAGGTAGTAGCGGATGTCCTCGAGCACGTGCTCACGAATCCATTCGTAGGCCGTCTTGCCAGAATTGTCCTTACAGATGGACGAGAGGTATTTGGGAGAAATGCAGAGTTTGTCGGCATACCACTCCACAGACTGATGCTTCACGGGCGTGGAATGAAGCAGATTGAGGAACTTCTGGAACATCGGAGCCCCAATGCCTGTTCGGCTTTCAGGCGGAATATCGAACATCTGGCTTTCAAACATGGAGCAGAACCCCAGGAAGGCGGCCCTCAGCAACGATTGTACAATCTCCGACTGATAAGGAATATCCTTGAACATCTTGTTACCCCTATCGAGCATTTCGTAGAAGTGATTGAGGAACCAGATGTGTTCGTCGTCGAGCTGAATGACGTTCGTGCGACGCACGTAGAGCAAGTCGGTCCACACGTTTATCTTGTCGTGGAGGAAGCTCTGTAGCATGCTGTTGCTCACGAAGATGGCCCTGAAGGCGAAATCGGGACTGAACATAAAGTCGGAAATCGACACCTGCGACGGACAAATCATCAGCTGGTTGGCGCTGAACAGCACGGGTGCACCGTTCATCATGGCCTGCACCTTGCCCCTATTACAGAAGGCCACAAGGTTCATCTGCAAGCGGGCCGGATTAGGTTCGGCGAGCAACTTCACGTTGTCAATCATGATGATGTCGTTATCATGGTAGCTCACCGTGACGTCGGCATCCACAATCTCGGTAATGGCAATCTTGCTCAGATCGGGCACCGAGAGTATCCTATTAGTCCTTTTCATCACGTTTTCTTTACTTTTGAGTGCAAAGGTGGTGATAATTTCTGGAACAACAATGGTTAAAATATAATATTTTATGTTCTTTTTGGAATGTAAGTACAAAAAAGAACAAACTTTTGGTTCTTTTGAACATGAACATTTGGCAAAAAAAGTACACCTTTGCACCGACTTCGACAAAAAGAATTGGTAAGAAAAACAAAAAATACATACAATTATGATGAGAAAATCCGGCATGTTGTGGCTGGCTTTAGCGTTGCTGGCCTGCAGCTGTAGTGAGAAAAAAGAACCCGCCGAGAAGGCACCCATCAAAGTGAGAACCCAGCGTGTGTCCTCAGCATCTATCGACAATCGGCAGAACTATGTAGGCATTGTTGAGGAGCGTGAGGGCACGGCCGTCAGCTTCACCAGCATGGGTATCGTGCGGCGCGTGGCCGTTCACGAGGGACAGGCGGTGGCACGCGGACAATTGATAGCCGAAATGGACGACGCCCAAGCGCGTAGCATCCTGAAAGGTGCCGAAGCACAAATGGCACAAGCCAACGACGCACTGAGCCGCTACAAGATGCTTCACGACAACGGTTCCCTGCCAGAAGTGCAATGGGTGGAGATACAGAGCAAGGTGGCCCAAGCCAAGGCGCAACTGGAAGTGGCCCGCAAAAGCCTGAGCGATTGCCGCCTGGTGGCTCCCGTCAGCGGCATCATTGGCCGTCAGCAGGTGAAGGCGGGCGAAACCGCCATGCCCTCGCAAGCCGTCGTGACCATTCTCGACATCAGCACCGTGAAGGTGAAGGTGTCGGTTCCCGAGACCGAAATCAGGGCTATCACCGCCTCTACGCCGACCACCATCAGTGTGGAAGCGGTAGGCGAGCGCCTGCTAGGTGGCCATATAGAAAAAGGTATTGAGGCCGATGCCCTCACCCACACGTACGATGTGCGCATCCATGTGGCCAACGGCAACCGCAAGTTGCTTCCCGGCATGGTGGCCAACGTCAGCTTCGCCGCCAGTGGCATGCAATCGCATGCAGGCATGTCGGTGCCCGTAACCGCCGTTCAGAAGGCTGCCGACGGGTCGCTCTTCGTATGGACCGTCGCCGCCGATAGCACCGCTCACCGTACCCGCGTGAAGACATCAGGCACTCAGGGCAACAACATCGGCATCACCGATGGCCTCTCAGCCGATGAGATGGTGGTCGTTGAAGGCTACCAGAAACTGGGAGAAGGAACCAAAGTAGACTACTAAAAGCGAAGAGAGATGAAACAAATGAACTGGCTCAAATGGCCACTCGAACATTATTCCATCACCTTGCTCATCATCGGCATCCTCTTCGTGATGGGCATCTACGGCATGTACGTGATGCCAAAGGACGAGTTCCCGGCATTCGTCATCCGGCAAGGTGTGGTCGTCGCCGTCTATCCCGGCGCCACGAGCGAGGAGGTAGAGGAACAGGTGGCCAAACCTCTGGAACGCTATCTGTTCACCTACGGCGAAGTGAATCGAACGAAGACCACCACGACGGCTCAGAACGGCATGTGCATGGTGCTGGTAAGACTCAACGACGACGTGAACAACAAAGACGAGGT
This sequence comes from Prevotella sp., assembly GCA_024681705.1. Taxonomy (GTDB): domain Bacteria; phylum Bacteroidota; class Bacteroidia; order Bacteroidales; family Bacteroidaceae; genus Prevotella. The sequence goes on along the minus strand of JAILAI010000094.1, from coordinate 17,443 downwards.
GTGGTCGAAAATCAAGCACGGACTGGCGCTCTTCAAGCAGAGTCTGCCTTCGGGCGTGATGGCACTGGTGGCCAACGACGACTTCGGAAACACCTCGGCACTGCTCATTGCCATAGAGAGCAAGGAGCGAAGCTACCGCGAATTGCAAGATTATACCGACGAGCTAAGCGACCGCCTACGGCGCATTCCATCGGTGGCGAACGTGCGACTCTACGGCGAACAGAAAGAACAGATTTCGCTCTACGTCGACCGGCAACGCCTTCAGGCCTACGGCATCGGCCAACAGATGCTGTTCACGCGCTTGCAGACGGAGGGAATGACCACCATGAGCGGAAGCATCAGCGACCACGACCAGCAGACGCCCATCCACATCGAATCGACCGAGAACAGCGAAGAGGAGGTGGCCAACCAGATTATCTTCAGCGACCCCGTCAGCGGAAAGATTGTCCGCGTGAGGGATGTGGCGCGTGTGGTCAGGGAATACGATAGCGACGACAGCTACATCGAGCAAGACGGACACCCCTGCGTGCTGCTCTCACTCGAGATGACACCCGGCAACAACATCGTGGAATACGGCAAGGAGGTGGACAAGGTGCTCAACGACTACCGTGAAAGCGAACTGCCCGACGACGTCATCATCACGCGCATCGCCGACCAGCCGAAAGTGGTGGCTCTGAGCGTGAGCGACTTCCTTCGCGACCTGCTCATCTCGATGGTCATCATCATCCTCGTGATGATGGTGCTGTTCCCGATACGGTCGGCCATCGTGGCCGCCATCACCATACCGCTGAGCACATTCATCTCCGTCGGCATCATGTATATGATGGGCATCGAACTGAACATCGTCACGCTGGCGGCACTCATCGTGGTACTGGGAATGGTGGTCGACAATGCCATCGTGGTCATCGACGGCTATCTGGAATACTTGGGCAAAGGCTTCGAACCGAAGAAGGCGGCCATCGAATCGGCCCGACAATATTTCATGCCGATGACGCTGGCCACGCTCTGCATCTGCGTGATTTTCTATCCGATGCTCTACACGATGACGGGCGCCTTCCACGATGCGATGGAGGACTTCCCCGTCACCATCACTATCAATCTGGCCGTTTCGTTGCTGCTGGCCGTCACGGTGATTCCCTTCCTCGAGGTACTCATCATCAAGCCCGGCAAGGTGAAAACGGGCGGCAACGCCATCACCAAGTGGGTGCAATCGACCTACAACAACGTGCTCAACTTCACCTTCCGCCATCCTTGGCTGACCATCTGCGGCGGAATAGCGGTGATTATGCTCTCTACGCTCATCGTGCTGACGCTCAAGATACGTATGTTCCCCTATGCCGACCGCGACCAGTTCGCCGTCGAGATATTCCAGCCCGAGGGAAAGGGCATCAAAGACACGCAGATGATTGCCGACTCGCTCAGAAGGGTATTGCAGAGGGACGAGGACGTGAAGTGCATCACAAGCTTCATCGGATGCTCTTCGCCGCGCTTCATGACGTGCTACGCCCCGCAAATGGCCTCACAGAACTACGCCCAGTTCATCGTGAACACCACTTCGCAGAAGGCCACGCTGGAACTATTGGCGAAGTACCAGCCGCAATGGAGCGAGGCCTTCCCTGAAGCCTACGTCCGCTTCAAGCGTCTCGACTATCTGGAGGTGCCCGAATTGGAATACAGATTCTACGGCGAGAATCTCGACTCGTTGCACCACGTGGCCGAACTGCTGATGGACCGCATGCGCAAGATGCCCGAACTGGAATGGGTACACACCGACTTCCTCCAGCCGTTCCCGATTGTCAACGTCGAACTCGACCCCGTGGCTTCGGCCCAACTGGGCATCACGCGGACGACGGCAGCCCTGGCCCTCAGTGCCACCACCAGCGACCTGCGCGTGGGACAAATCTGGGAGAACGACTACGAACTGCCCATCGTGGTGAAGGACGATTCGGACATGAAATTCTCCGACATCGAGAACTTGGGCGTGGCGACGCCGATGGCCGCCGTAGCCACAGCTGCTGGTGGTTCCAACACCACCGTACCGCTCAGACAGGTGGCCAAGGTATCGCCGAAATGGACCGAGAGCCGCATCATGCACCGCGGAGGTGAGCGTTGTCTCACGGTGACGGCTCAGTTTGCCAACGGTGTCTACGCCGCACCTGTGGAGGAGCGCATAGCGGAAATCATGGAGAACGAGATTCCCCTACCTCCTGGCGTTCGTTGCGAGGTGGGCGGTGAGATAGAATACAACGGCGAGGCGTTGCCGATGATCTTCGGCGGTGTGGCCATCGCAATGGTCATCATCTTCTTCTTCCTGCTTTTCAACTTCAAGAAATACGGCATCTCGCTGGTGTGCATCGCCGCACTCGGACTGATGTTGCCCGGCGGACTCATTGGTTTGGGACTGATGAACCGCACGCTGGGTCTGACCTCCATCATGGGCGTCATCACGCTGATGGGAATGATTATGCGTAACGAGATTCTCATCTTCGAACACGCCCTCGACCTCATCAAGAAATACATTGCCGAGCATGGCGACTGGACCGTCGACCGCAAGGCCTACAACGATGCCGTGAAGCAGGCAGCCTACGAATCGGGCAAGCGCCGCATGGTGCCCATCTTCCTCACTACGGCGACAACGGCCGTCGGTGTGGTGCCGATGATCATCGCGCAATCGTCGTTCTGGATGCCCGTCGGCGTCACCATCTTCGCCGGAGGCATCGGCTCGCTCATCATGGTTGTCACCATGTTGCCGGTAATCTATTGGAAGGTTTCAACAAAATAGATAGATTCACTAAGGATTGTCTTCAACTTCTGCCGCCCGACGCAACCGTCCTGCTGGCAGAGAACTCAAAGTATAACAATCTCAACTTTCTGAAGTAGTGAAGTAGCCAGTAGTTAAAGAAGTGAAGCTGAACACATGCAAATAGAAGTAACGGCTTAACTTCTGTCCGAAGGGACGAGCGAAGCGATAACTTCTTAACTTCCTAACTACAAAGAAGTAAAGGACGAGCGAAGCGATAACTACTTAACTTCCTAACTACAAAGAAGTATAGTAAATGCGAAATTTGAATAACAATGAAAAAAATCATATCCATCGCCTGTCTTTCTGCCTTCTGCTCCATAGCGATAGCGCAGAACACGTACACGCTCGAGCAGATTCTCGACTCTGCCCGACAAAACAACATCAAGCTCGGCAACGCCCGCCGAAACATCGAGGTGGCCGAAGAACAGCGCAAGGAAGCCTACACCAAATACTTCCCCAGCGTCAGCGCCATCGGCTTGTGGTTCAATGCCAACAAAGGTATGGCAGAGACATCGCTGAACCCTTCGGAGATGGTGCCTCCCGAACTGGCCTCCACGCTGGCCGCATCGTTGCCCCCAGAGGCCCTGGGCGCATTGGCCAATCCGATAGACGTCTCGATGATGAAGAACGGCACCATCGCCGGCATCACCGCCTCGCAACCCGTCTTCGCCGGCGGACAGATTGTCAACGGCAACAAACTGGCCAAAGTCGGTGAGGAAGCGGCACGATTGCAACTGGAGCTCTCCGACAACGAGGTGGAGAAGACCGTCACGCAATACTACTGGCAACTGGTGGCGCTCCAGGAGAAGACGAAGACCCTCGACGTGGCCGAGAACCTGCTGAAAGGCATCTACAAGGATGTGGATGTGGCCGTGAAGGCGGGCGTGGCCATGCGCAACGACCTGCTACAAGTGCAGTTGCGGTTGAACGACATCGAGAGCCAGCGACTGAAGCTCAACAACGGCATCGACATCGTGCGCCTGATGCTCATGCAATATGCGGGTCTGACGGGCGACGGTAGCAAGATGTTCAACGTGGCGGTGCCCAAAATCGATTCTCTGTCGGTAGTGCTTCCCGAGGCGCCATCGGCAAACGCCGCCCACTCGCTGACCCTCCTGCCCGAATACCAGCTGCTGGGCAAGCAGGTGGAGGCCGCCGACCTACAGAGGAAGATGGCCTTCGGACAGAACCTGCCGACGGTGGCCGTAGGTGCTGGCTACAACTACCACAACCTGATGGAGCGCAACCACTCGTTCGCTATGGTGTTCGCCACCGTGAGCGTCCCCATCAGCGACTGGTGGGGCGGTTCGCACGCCGTGAAGCGCAAGAAGATTGAATACCAGAACGCACTCGAGGAACAACGCGACAACGCCGAGCTGCTCACCATCCGCATGCAGAACGCATGGAATAGCGTCACCGAGAGCTACCAGCAGCTGAAGCTGGCCGAGCGCACCATCGAGCAGGCCGAAGAGAACCTCCGCCTGAACCGCGACTTCTACCGCGCTGGCACGTCGAAGATGTCCGATCTGCTCGAGGCTCAGCTGCTCCACCAGCAGGCTCTCGACGCCCGCACCGATGCCTTCGCCGAATACCAGAAGAGAATGCTCGACTACAGGCAGTCGATAGGACAATAGTCGCCATCCGGAAGAGGGCTGGGGTGTCGGCTTCGCCATCGCCGTTCTGCTCCTTGGCCCTCGACAACAAACAGGATGAAACGAAGGGAGGAAGGCCGCGTTTTTACTTTTTCTCGGCAAAACGGGCTCGTTATAGGAAAAAAGTCGTAACTTTGCATGCCGAGAACCATGAAAGGCATGCTAGAGGAAACGGAAAAAGCATGTCGGGAAAAAGTAAGAAAGGCCTGTTCATCTATGAAGAAACTGATAGGATTGCTGCTCGTCGTCTGCATGTTCGCCTGTCGTGGCGGACAAACGGGCAAAGAGGCAACGGCCGGCGACACGTTGAAGCTGGACTATGCCGAACATCTGCAAATCGTGAAGCACGATGGCTACACGGTGGTAAAACTCTCCGACCCGTGGAACATGGGCAAGACGCTCCACACCTACGTGCTGGTGCCCAGCGACCATTCCGACGCCCCACAACTGCCGCAGGGCGAATGGGGACAGGTGTCGGTGGTGCGCGTACCACTGAAACGCTCGGTGGTGGCCACCAGCGTCCATTGCGGACTACTCCAGTCGATGGGGTGCCAGCAGGCCATCGCGGGCGTCTGCGACGTGCGCTACATCAACCTGCCCTACGTGCAACAGGGCGTCAAGGCGGGCACCATTGCCGATTGCGGTAGCGGACTACAGCCCACCCTCGAGAGCATCATCGACCTGTCGCCCGACGCCATCTTCCTCTCGCCTTTCCAGAATAGCGGCGGCTACGGTCGCATCGAGGAACTCGACATCCCCATCGTCGAGACGGCCGACTACATGGAGACCTCGGCGCTCGGACGAGCGGAGTGGATTCGCTTCTACGGCATGCTCTTCGGAGCCGAGCAGCAGGCCGACAGCATCTTCCATCAAGTGGAGCAGAGCTACAAGGACCTGTGCGCCAAGGCGAAGACATCGGGCACGCGCCCCACCCTGCTGATGGACAAGCTGACGGGTCCGGTGTGGTACGTGCCGGGCGGACAGAGCACCGTCGGTAAGGTGATTGCCGACGCCAACATCGCCTATCCGTGGGCCGACGACGACCATAGCGGCTCGCTACCCCTGCCCTTCGAGACCATCCTCGAGAAGGCCGGACAGGCCGACCTCTGGCTCTTCCGCCACAACGCCAAGCAAGAGTTGCACACCGAAGAACTCGTGCAGGACCATGCCGGCTACCGCCAGTTCAAGGCGTTCCAGAGCGGCGAGCTCTACGGATGCAGCACCGAGACGTCGACATTCTACGAAGACACGCCCTTCCATCCCGACCTGCTGTTGCGCGACTTCATCTGCATCGCCCATCCCGACCTGGGTCTGGGCAGTCCTAAATACTTCCTGAAAGTCACCCCGGGCGGTGCCGCTACCCAGCAATAGCCGCTCTCTATCCATTCACTCACCCCTTCATCCGCACATTGCCCTATGTCGTTCAAGACCTCATCCCTTTTCTTCCCGTTCATCATCGTGCTCATCCTGGTGCTCTTCGCCGTCAGCATGGTGGTGGGGGCCGTCGACATTCCGCTGGGCGAGGTGGTGAACATCCTCACCGGACACGAGTCGCAGAAGGCCTCGTGGCGCTACATCGTGCTCGAGAGTCGTCTGCCGCAAGCCCTCACGGCGGTGCTCTGCGGAGCCTCGCTGGCCGTGTGCGGACTGATGTTGCAGACCGCCTTCCGCAACCCACTGGCGGGTCCCAGCATCTTCGGTATCAATAGCGGAGCGTCGCTGGGTGTCGCACTGGTGCTTCTGTTGCTGGGCGGAACCGTCACCGCTGGCGACGTCACCATCTCCGGATTCGTGGCCGTACTCGTGGCGGCTTTCATCGGTGCCATGCTGGTCATGGGCATCATCCTGCTCTTCTCCACCGTGGTGCGCAACAACATCATGCTGCTCATCATCGGCATCATGATCGGCTACATCACCTCATCGGCCATCTCGTTGCTCAACTTCTTCGCCACCGACCAAGGCGTCCAGTCGTATATGATGTGGGGCTTGGGCAATTTCGGCGGCGTCACCATGAAGCAGATGCCTCTCTTTGCGGGCATCACCATAGTGGCCCTCATGGGGTCGCTCATGCTCATCAAACCGCTCAACGCCCTGCTATTGGGCGAGCAATACGCCGAGAATCTGGGCATCAACACGCAACGCGTGCGCAACTACCTGCTATTGGTAACGGGCGTGCTCTCAGCCATCACCACCGCCTTCTGCGGACCTGTTGCCTTCATCGGCCTGGCCGTGCCCCACATCGCGCGTCTGCTCCTCGGCACCGACAACCATCAGCGCCTGATGCCCGCCACCATCCTCTGCGGTTCGGCCATCGCACTGATGTGCAACATCATCTGCGTACTCCCCGGCGACGCCGGCATCATCCCCCTCAACGCCGTCACCCCCATCATGGGCGCTCCCGTCATCATCTATGTCATCGCCAAGCAACGGGGCTAGAGCCCGACGATGTTCGCTTGAAGTTGTCAGCCCTCCGCCTCTCCCCCCATTTTAGAAAAACACCGAAAAACAACCTGAAAAATTCGGTTTCGGAAGAAAACCGTGATTTCGGTGTCGAAAACCGACGATTTTGAGTAATGAAAACTGGCGCTTTCGATGATGAAAAGCGCCAGTTTTAATTAGAGTTATTCAACGGGATTTCACCCGACTTAGAAAAATGCCAACTATCTACATCATGCAACTAGTCACGCCGAGCGAGGTAGCGATGGCGGTGAGGATTGCCATCAAGGTTTGGATGATGAACTTCCAGATTTCTCTTTTGGACATAGGTTTGCTCCTTTCAACTTTAAACTATACACTATGAACTAATCACTAATCACTAAGTATCATTTCTTACAAGCCCGAAGGGCTGTCAGACCACAGGCAGGTGGTGGAGCGAAGCGGAACCCCTGACAACAGAATTCCCAAAAGAGAGCCCTGAAGGGGCGACACAACACCACAACACCAATTTTATTCTGTCGCCCCTTCAGGGCTTACCGTTGTGTGGGCATTGTTAGCAGGGGTTATCACCCCTGCCTGTGCTCTGTCACCCCCTTTGGGGGTTCAAGCCCCCGTAATGGGGGAGCTAGAACCAGGTTCTGCGGCCATTGAAAATTATAATAATTATAATAATTTCTGTTCTCAAGAACCCTCTTCGCCTAGATTGTCGCCGTCGGACTCTTCACTCTTCACTCTTCACTCTTCACTTAAAGAGATTACGGTTCCACCTGCTGTCCAGCCTCTTCTTCCGCCTTCTGGTCGAGCGCAGCCTTAGCGGCGAGCGAGTTGACGTCGGCGAAGGTGACGCCCTGGGTGAGGTACTTGGGACGTGAGCCGGACGACTTGTCGTACTCGGTCCCATAACCCCTATCAAACCCCATAGCCCCCTATCTAATCCTATAAAGCCCCTGGGGGGTGCTTCCGGACATAAAAAAACCGTTCATCAAGCCTTGGATAAACTTGATGAACGATTGATAATAACCTAAGAATGTACTTATTTCAGATTCACATCTGCTTTTTCAGACTTATTTCAGATAGCTGATGCAGTTGGCCGTGAAGCGCTCGAGCTGTCCTTTGTAAGTGTTCTCGCCACCGATGTTCCACTCGTAGGATGCCAGGCCTACGGCGAGGATGCGGCCAGCAAAGGTGGTGGTGGGGTCGAAGTCCACGATACCAGCGCAGCAGTAGTCGACGACGTGGTTCCACGTGCCGAGGACGTGCGAGTTGGTGGTGTCTTCCCAAGTCTTCACGACGTTGGGATTGGGAGCCAGACCGTAGGCATTGAGGTCCCACATGCAGTTGTGGTCGCCCTTCACGCCAGCGCCTTCGAAGCAATAGATGCTACGCTCGTAGAGTCCGCTGACGAAGTCCATACCCCAGTAGATGTCGTGGCCGGAGTGGTCGTAGATTTGTCCCTCTGCATTGCCGATGATGGGTTGCGAGCCCCACACGTCGTTGTTCTGTCCGCCCTCGCCGTTGCCGAAGATGCCAGGTGCATAGGCGTCGGCAATGCGGCCTACGCCCACGGTGAGCTGAGTGGCGTGGTTGGTGAGCAGCAGGTTACCGCCGTCGGCCGTGAAGGCCTTCAGGGCATTGATGGTCTCGCTAGAAGCCAGGTCGCCGGGCAGGTTCTGATAGCCGTGCTCCACACCGATACGGTCGCACATCACCCAGCACATGGTCTGCTCCTCGATGTCGAGCTGATCGATGGTGGCTGGTGTGAGCAGGACGCCGAGGCCAGTGTTGACATAGTTCTGCTGGAACCATGCTACGGCGTCTTTCTCGTCGTCAGACTTGGTATAGTCGTTGGGCACGAGCATGGCCACCTTCTGCGAAGCTTTGCTCACGTAGTCGAGGCAGTTGGTGGTGAACTTCTCGAGCTGGTCCTGATAGGCGTTCTCGCCACCGATGTTCCACTCGTAGGATGCCAGGCCCACGGCGATGATGCGGCCAGCGAAGGTGGTGGTGGGGTCGAACTCCACGATACCGGCACAGCAGTAGTCGACGACGTGGTTCCACGTGCCGAGGACGTGTGAGTTGGTGGTCTCTTCCCATGTCTTCACGACGTTGGGATTGGGAGCCAGACCGTAGGCATTGAGGTCCCACATGCAGTTGTGGTCGCCCTTCACGCCAGCGCCCTCGAAGCAATAGATGCTGCGCTCGTAGAGGCCAGAGGTGAAGTTCATGCCGCGATAGATGGCGTGGCCGGAGTGGTCGTAGATTTGTCCCTCTGCATTGCCGATGATGGGTTGCGAGCCCCACACGTCGTTGTTCTGTCCGCCTTCACCGCTTCCGAAGATGCCGGGAGCATAGGCCTCGGCGATGCGGCCCAAGCCCACGGTGAGCTGGGTGGCGTGGTTGCTGAGGAAGAGGTTGCCACCGTCCTCGCAGAACGATTTCAGGGCGTTGATGGTCTCGGCAGATGCGAGGTTGCCCGGCAGGTTCTGCCATCCATGACTGATGCCGATGCGGTCGCACATGACCCAGCAGGCGCTCTGCTGCTCGATGTCGAGGTCGTCGATGGTGGACGGAGTGACGAGGATGCCCTTGTTGGTCTGCACATAGTTCTTCTTGAACCATTCTACAGCGCTCTTCTCGTCGTCGGAACTGGTATAGTCGTCGGGCACGAGCATAGCCACCTTGTTGCCGCCCTTCTGCACCTCGTAGGCGATGTTGAAGCGGACGGTCTGTCCTTCAGAGATGCGTCCGTCGGCATAGCGTGCCTTCACGGTGTAGGCCACGTCGACGTTTGTCGGTGCCTTCTTGATGATGTAGCTGTTCACCACCTCGTCGATGTTGGTGATGTCGGTGTTGTCCTTGATGATCTGTATGCCCGACTGTCCCTGCATGGTGGGATTGTTCCACGAGAGGGTCACCTGGCGCTTGCCGTCCTGATAGTCGGCCACGAGGTTGCTGACGGCCTCGCTGAACGTGGCGCTCTCGTAATCGACGTCGCTACAGGAGGTGAGTACGTTAGCTGTGGCAAAGCACAGACAACCAGCAAGGAAAATATGCTTGATATTCATAATTGTCAATCTTTTAATCATTATTCTTTTTCTGATGTACCAATCAATACTGCTTGTAGAGTCCGTTGGAGTTGTCGACCTCATCGACGTGGATGGGCAGGAAGATTTCGTTGGCGCTGATGCTGCGGCCCTGATAGTAGCTGCGCAACTTGGCCTCTTCGGTCATGTAGGTGTTGATGGTGTTGACGAGGTAGTCGTCGCCCCAGCGCACGAGGTCGAACCAGCGGTTGCCTTCGAGGGCGAGCTCCAGGCGGCGCTCCATGCGGAGGGCGCGGCGTGCCTGATCGCGTGTCCATGCGAGGTTTCCATCGTAGTCGGTGGGATATAGTCCCACGTAGTAGTCGGCCTTCGAGGGATCGAGGTCCTGCGGCGTGTAGGTGCCATCGACGCTATTGGCGGCACGCTGGCGCACCTGGTTGATGAGATCGCGGGCCTTCACCAGACTTTCGTCGGTGGCGGCGTTGGTGCCAGAGGCGGTCTCGATGAGCGCCTCAGCCTCGAGCAGAAGGATGTCGGCATAGCGGATGAACATGAAGTTCAGAGCGCTACAACCCCACGGCCACGAAGCGAGCGCCTCCTCGGGAGCAGGCCAGCCCTTCTTGTTGGAGAACTCGCCGTAGGTGTCGTAGGCACGGCACCAGCCAGCGGTGTAGGTGTGACCACGCCAGGGGAGTCCGATGCGGCCCACGGTGAAGTCGAGACGTGGGTCGAGGGTGCCGTTGTAGTTCTCGGTGACGTTCACATTGTTGAAAGTGCCGTCGAGATAAGGCAGACCCGATGCGGGTACGGTGCGGAAGGCGTTCACGAGGTTCTGCGAACCATAGAAGAAGTCGTCGCCAGTGCCATAGAGGTTTCCGTCGCTATAGGTACAGTTCAGCAGGTTGCTCCAGTTGATGTGGGCATTGTCGTTGGCAGTGCTGCACTGAAGGGCGAAGATGCTCTCGGAACTGTTGTTGTAGCTAATCTTCGAGAGGTCGCCGAAGTTCTTGCAAAGGCTATACTGGCCGCTATTGATGACGGCTTCGGCATTCTCCTTCACGCCAGCCCAGTCGCTGGTGAAGGCGCATACCTTGGCGAGAATGGCCTGTGCGGTGGTCTTCGTGATGCGGCCCGAGTTGCTCTTCTGTTGGGGGAGCACTGCGATGGCTTCGGAAAGGTCTTGCTTGATGAACGAGAAGATTTCCTCGCGTGAGTACTCATCGTTGGTCTTGGTGTTCACATCGTCGGCTTCGGTGAAGTACGGGATGCGCTTGAAGATGCGAATGAGGTCGAAATAATACCATGCGCGGAGCGTCTTCAGTTCGCCCATCACCTGGTCGGCATTGCTGACGGAACCAGCCTGCTGGAGGGCGAGCATGGCGTTGTGTACACGCGAGATGGCGTAGTAGTTGTTCTGCCACTTGTTTAGGCAGCTGATGTTATCGCTATTTATCTCAGACACCTCGAGCAGATGGATGTTCTCTTCCATACCCGTGCCGCCGCCACCTTTGTAGGCATCGTCGGAACGTACGTCGAAAATCCAGTTGGTCGACGGTCCGGCAAAGGCTTCGTTGTTGCCATAGAAGTGGGCTTCGAGACCAGCGTAGGCAGAAGCCACGAGTCCTTCGACAGAGCTGTCGTCGAGTTGCTCGGCGGTGAACTGTCCCTGCGGAACGGTGTCGAGCATGTCGGAGCACGACAAGAGCGTTGTAGCCATGCCGCAACACATGCAAGCGGCGGCAAATAAGTGCTTTATATTGTTCTTTTTCATTGCTGTATTTTGTAATGTTAATTGATCGTTTATCACACTTCGTTCTTTACTCTTCGTTTAGAAGGTGAGGTTCACACCAGCAGAGAAAGTGCGTGCACGGGGATAGGGACCGTTGTCGATGCGGGCACCGTAGGTTGAGAGAGGCACCTCGGGATCGAGGCCGCTGTAGTCGGTGATGGTGAAGATGTTCTCCACCTGTGCGTAGACGTTGAGGGCGCTAAGGCCGAGGGTTTTCATCCAGTTCTGGTCGAACTTGTAGGCCAGCTTGATGTACTTGCACTTCAGATAGCTGCCGTCCTCCATGAAATAGGTCGACATGCGCGTTTCGTTGTTGTCGTCGACGGTGGTCAGTGCGGGAATGGAAGCGCCCGTGTTGTCGGCACTCCATGCGCTGAGCACGTCGGTGCCGCGATTGGTATAGAGGTTGCCGTAGGTCATGAACTCCAGCTGCTTGCGCGTTCCGTTGTAGATGTCGAAGCCGAACTCACCGCTGAAGAAGGTCGAGAGGGTCCAGTTCTTGTAGGAAGCCTGCAGGGTGAGACCCATGGCGAAGTCGGGATTGGGGTCGCCGATGATGCAACGGTCGGCCTCATCGACAGAACCGTCGCCATTGATGTCGCGATACATCAGTCGGCCAACGCCCTTGCCCTCCTGGATGGCATGGTTGGAGACCTGGTCGGCGGTCTGGAAGATGCCATCGCAAACATAGCCGTAGTAGACGCCCATGGGCTGTCCCTCGATGAGTCGCCAGTCGCCGCCGATGACACTCACCTCGTCGTTCAGCTTGGTGAGTTCATTGCGATACATCGATAGGTTCAGGTTGCCGTCCCACGAGAAATCGCCGTATTGCGGTGAACGATAAGAGAGGTTCATCTCGAAACCGTGGTTCTTCATCGTACCCGTGTTCATATATTTCACGGCATTCTCACCTGCTACAGAGAGCACTGGCGGCATTGTGATCATGTCCTTCGTGTTCTTCCAGTAGTAGTCCATCGTCAAGCCGACGCTACCATTGAACAAGCGAGCGTCGATACCGATGTTGGTCTGCGTGGTGGTCTCCCACTTCAGGTCGGCGTTTCCGGTGGTAGCCACCTTGATACCACTCACGACGTTAGAGTTGGTGCCGTTCAAGTCGTAGGCGCCATTGCCCAGGTCGTAGGTGTAGGTTGAGTAAGCCGCATAGTTGTTGGAGATGGCTGAGTTACCGTTCTGGCCCCATGCCACGCGAATCTTCACGTCGTCGACAATGTTGTTTTTCTTCCAGAACTTCTCCTCGCTCAGGCGCCAAGCTCCCGAGAATGCGGGGAAGATGCCCGAGTTGTTGTCCTTCGAGAGGCGCGAGGTCTGGTCGCGACGAAGCGTTGCCGAGAAGAGGTAGCGGTCGGCGAAGTTCCAGTCGACCTTGCCGAAGAGCGAGAACAGAGCCCACTCCTGCTTGCCGCCGCCATTGGTCTGTGTGCCAGCGCCGGCACCAATCTGCATGTAGTCGGCGTCTTCGAAGGCATAGTCCTTGCGGGTGGCTGAGAGGTCCTCGAACGAATACTTGATGGCCTCGGAACCGAGGAGGGCGGTGAAGTGATGCTGTTCGCCAATGTCGAACATGTAGTTGGCGGTATTGGTCCACGTATAGGTGTCGCCCTGTCCGTAGGCACGGCTCACGGCGCGGTTGCTGGTGGCATCGGTTGCGCGGACATTACGTGTAAGCGCCTTGTTGAGGAACTGCACGTGCTCCACACCGATGTTGCTCTTCAAGGTCAGACCCTTGATGGGAAGAATCTCCAGATAGCCATTGCCGAAGATGCGCCACGACTCGTTGGTATTGTCGCGCATGTTGTAGAGGGTCTGCACGGGGTTCTCAATGTCGGAACCAATCATCGTAACAGGGTCGGCAAACACGCCCTGAGAGGCATAGACGGGAATAGCCGGATGCTGACGCATGGCGGTGTAGGGGATGCCACGGTCGCCGTTAGTGTCGGCACCGCGATTCTCCCAGCGGGCCACCATCAGGTTCTCACCCACGCGTACGTATTTATTAAAGTTGTAAGTAGAGTTCACGCGGACGGAGAAACGCTTGTAGAACGTCTCGCTCATCAGACCGTTTTGGTTGATGAAGTTGCCGCTGAAGAGGTAGCTGCCCTTCTCTGAAGCATTCGAGATGCTGGCACTGAGGTTGTGGGTCCAGGCGGAGCTGTACACCTCGTCCTGCCAGTCGGTGTTGGCGGTATTGATTCCGTTGATGTTGCCCACGAGTTGTGGCGTAGCACCTGTTCCATAGAGCGAGGCGGCACCCGTCGGGGCGATGCCGTCGTTGGCACATGCCTGCCAATAGGCCTGTCCCCACTGGTCGGCGCTAAGCGTCTTGAAGGTGTTGGCAACGGTCTGCAGGGCGGCATTGTAGTTGACGTTGATGGCCATATTGCCTTCCTTGCCTCGCTTGGTGGTGATGATAATCACACCGTTAGCAGCACGGCTACCGTAGATAGAAGCTGAAGAGGCATCCTTCAGCACCTGGATGCTCTCGATATCGGCGGCGTTGAGCGAGTTCAGGTTTTCGGTCGTTGCCACACCATCGACCACGTAAAGCGGGTCGGTGGCATTCACCGTGCTCATACCACGCACGCGGATGCTGGAGCTGCCACCACCGGGCGATGCGTCGGTAACAATGTCGACACCGGCCAACTTACCCTGCATGGAGTTCAGCATGTTTGGGTCGCTCTCGCTGATGGGACCTTTCATGTCCATCACGGCAACGGCACCCGTCAGGTCGGCCTTGCGCTGCACCTGGTAACCGGTCACCACGACCTCTGCCAGTTCGTTAGCATCTTCCGTTAGCACGATGTGCATGTCCTGCGCGGCAGGTAGTTCCTGATTGGTGTAGCCAATGTACGAGATGACCAGCGTGGCACCCTGGTTCACCTGAAGGTGGAAGTTGCCTTCGAAATCGGTCACCGTTCCATTTGACGAACCTTTTTCCATCACCGTAGCACCGATGACACCTTCGCCACTGGCGTCGACCACCGTGCCCGATGCGTCAATCTTCTGCGCGTCGATAGCAAGGCAGACGAACATGAGCAAAGCACTCAGTAGAAATCTTCTTGGATTTTTCATTTTTTTAATTTTAAGTTAGCAATTGATTACTGGCGGCAAAGGTAGTCGGATTGCAAAAAAATAGATAAAACAGATGTTTCAGCTAGTAAAAAAAATCGTTCATGTAACATTTTTGTTGTTAAATGAACGATTTTTTCAATCGACAGACGCCCTTTGAAAGGGCTTTTCGCACATTATTTCACCTCGCCCGGCAACATTCCGAACTCATCCTTGAAACATTTTGTAAAGTAGCTGGGCGAAGAAAAACCGACGTCGTAGGCCACCTCGGAAACGTTACGGCTACCTTTCGCCAACAATGCCTTTGCACGATTGAGACGACTCAGGCGGATAATATCGACGGGCGTGCGACCGGTCAAAGCCTTAACCTTGCGGTATAGTTGTACGCGACTCAGCCCCATCTCGCCGGCCAAAGACTCCACACCGAAATCGCTACTGGTCATCTGCTCCTGGACGAGCTGGCGCAAGTGGTCGAGGAAGTTGGCGTCGTAGTCACCATCGGCGTCTATTATCTCTTTCTGCTCCTCACTGACATACGTGATGCTATCGGCAACGTCGGCGACGTTCTTGGTCGTTTTTCCCTCTTCAGATTCATCTGCCGGTGCCTCGGTCTCAACGGGAGCAGGTGCGGAAGGAACCACCGACGATTGCGAACCGACCACCAACGCGAAGGCCTCACGCTCGAGACGATGGCGGCGACGCATGACGTGTATGCGATACCAAAGCCACCCAATCATCAGCAACGCGATGATTGTCATCAGCACCAGGTAGACCTGCTGGTGGTGGTATTGCGACAGGTATACGTTCACCTTGTCGTTCAGCGTTGTCAGACGCTCGTTCTGCTGGTTCATCTCCTCGGCCTGCATCAACATCACCTCGGCGTTCTCGTGAGTCACCAAGGCCGATTTCAGCAAGTTCTCCCTCTCGTAGGGCTTGCCTTCCAGGATGTTCATGGCCAGCTGGAGTAGCAGGTCGCCGCGCGTGGGATAGATATATGAGGCCGAGAGAATCTTGTTGCGCACCAGTTCAATGCCTCCATCCTTCGTGGGAAGCGCGTCGATGCCTACAAACATCATGTTCTTCTCAAGCCCGTGTTTCTTGGCTGCCTCGTAGGCGCCCACCGCCATGCGGTCGTTCTGGCCGAACACGCAGACAATGTCTTTGCGCTTCTGAAGCACGGAATCCATCAGTCTGTAACCACTCTGTTGGGTCCAGTCGCCATCGCAAGTGACCAGACGGCTTTCGTCGGTAATGCCCTTCACGAAACCATCGTGACGCTCCTGAGCTGGCGAGGAGCCCTTCAGGCCCTTGATTTCGAGAATGACGCCATCGGACTTCAATGCGGTGATATACTTACCAATCATGCTACCCATCTCCAGGTTGTCGGCACCCATGAAGGCCGTGTACTTCTTCGAATCGCTCTTGCGGTCGAAGAGGATGACGGGAATATGCTTGTCGTAGGCACGGTCGATAGCCGACGACACGGTGTTCACCTGGTTGGGCGACACGATGAGCAGGTCCACTCCTTCGTCGATGAAGCGGTTGATTTGTTGTATTTGCACTTGGTCATCGTCATCAGCAGAGGCAAACTCGAGCGTAGCGTTGTCATAAAGATAGGTACACATCCGCAACTCGTCGTTCTGTTTCTCGCGCCATATATCTTCGCTACACTGAGAAACGCCTATCTTGTAGGTCTGGCGCTCAGTGCACGATATTGCCGTCAACGCAAGTAGTATAAATAATAGTTTGTTCAAGTGCCGTAAGGAAGTTTGACGAGCCTCCCCCGGCCTACACATCCTTCGCATTGCTTGTGTTATCATAAATGTTTCGATTTGCAAAGATAATGCTTTTTGTCGAAAAACAAGTGGCTATCATAAAAAAATATTCTTTTTTATCATGCACCACCCCACCGCTATCGATTTGCGAAAATCGAGGAAAAGAACACCATCAAACCCATATTCGTAGACGAAAATCAGCACCTCCCCAATTCATTTCCAACGGATAAAGATGACATCCAAACCGCTTCAGCCTCATGTTCACCACCGTCGGCTATAGTTGTGTTTTTGCCTTGATGTCGCCAACGCCTCCCACAAAAAAAGAATCCGCGCAACTACATCAGCCGCGCGGACCCTATTCCTATGATTTCTATCAATGCTTACTTCACCTCCTCAAAATTCACCACTGCTGTATATCAGTAGGTTACGAATCGATGGTACAAATAAGGTACTATTAATTGGGCAAAAAATCTACCTTGTTATCTCGTTCGAGGTAGGAAAACATGCCTTCCCATGCCTTGTTTAGCTCACGAAGTGGTAATCGCTCGCGTACTAATTTAATGTGCTGTCGTTGGCAAAATGACTTCAGTATGCACTCTGTAGTCTCGTTAGGCACAGAAATTTGCAATGGCATGTGTCCTTGTTGATACATCACCTCGCAAAGATTGGAGAGGATGTTATAAACCCAGAGCTCATCATCCAATTCCACTATCTCTGTTTGGATGATACGGCCATCGCCCTTGTTCACTGTCAACAACCAAAGGGGATAATAACCAGGTGCATCATCATTGTCTCTGACAGGAGTAGGTGGGTGTATCAGACGGCATTGTAGGGTTCCTGCCTTTCTCAGAGCTTGC